>DATHQV010000045.1:0-30608 GCA_035482355.1 Acidobacteriaceae bacterium
ATCGCGGAGTCCCGTTCGCTGCCGGCGTCGCACACGCTGCTCGATCTGGACGACCCGGCGTTCATTCCACCCGGCAATATGCCCGCGCGCATCAACGAACAACGGCGCCGCCAGGGGAGCATGCTGCTGAGCGAGGAGCCCGACGCCGCGCCGCTCTACGCCAACTTGATTTTTCGCTCGCTCGCGAACCGGTATGCGACGGTACTGGCCGACATCACTCGCCTGACCGGGCAACGCCCGCAGCGTCTCTGCGTGGTCGGGGGCGCGAACCGCAACGATTACCTAAACGACCTGACGGCTGCGGCTACTGGGATACCCGTGGAACGCTGCGCCGTTGAAAGCTCGACCCTCGGGAACTTTGCAGTGCAGCTGGCCCGGCTCGGGCAGCGGACGGATGGCGTCACCGCAGAAGCGATTGCCGAACACGCGCGCACCCTCGCGGACGCTCCGATCATCGCCTGAGCTCTGACGCCTTCTACTTCTTCCCCAGCGGCTTCCGCGCGAAATAATACAGCGAATACGCCAGCATCAGGAACATCAGCACTGCAACCCCGTTGTTGTTCAGGAACGGTACGTGCAATTGCAAAATGTTCTGGCCGAACGGCTCAACCAGCTTCAGCCCCACACCCAGCAGCCCAACGATGCCGCCAGCTGCAATCAGTCCGCTTGCGTACAGAGACCCAGGACTGATCTCGCTTTCCCCCTCGACAGCCTCGCCAGATTTCGCCATTGCGCGATCCACCATCCAGCGCACCACGCCTCCCGCAAAAATCGCCAGCGTGGTTGCGATCGACAGATACGACCCCACGGCGAACGTCAGCGAGCGTACCCCCATCAACTCGATGGCAATCACCAGAAACACGCCCAGCAGCACCAGCCCCCACGGCAATCGCTGGCGCAGGATTCCGTTGATCACAGTCGCCATCAGCTGCGCCTGCGGTGCGGCGGCGCGCTCGCTGCCAATGCCCTGCACCCAGTGGACGTCAATAGACCCAGTCTGCGGATTGTACAAATACTTTCCATCCGCCAAATCATGCGACCCCAGCGCATTCAATAAAATGTACTGGCTGCCCTGAAAGGTCTGCACCGGCTGGCCCGGCTGCACAACGTAAAACTCTTTCCGCGTGAAGGTGCCCTGGTTCTGCACGCCATCGTGCGGCGCGGAAATGTCCCACGTCTTTTGCATTGAGTGAAATTCTTCAAAACTGCGGTTCATCGCATTCAGCGTGATGCCGACTGCGAATGTTGAAACGCAGACGCCGATCATTAACGCCACCTGCTGTTTCCACGGCGTCGCACCAATCAGAAATCCAGTCTTCAAATCCTGCGAGGTGTCGCCCGCATTCGAGGACGCGATGCAAACCACGCCGCCCACGGTAATCGCCAGCGCGCCAAAGGCCGGCGCCGTCCATCCCTTCACGAGGAACACCGCAGCCGTGGCCATCAGCGTCGCAATGGTCATGCCGCTGATGGGATTGGCCGAACTGCCGATGAGCCCCACGATGCGCGACGACACGGTGACAAATAAGAATCCGAAAAACACAACCAGCAGCGATGCCGCCAGATTCGCCAGCATGCCCGTCTGCGCACCCGGCACCGGATGGAAAGTGAGGAAGATCCACATCAGCGCCACCAGTGCGGCGCTGCCGCCGACGACGACGGTCATCGATAAATCTTTGTCCGTTCGCTCCTCGCTGGCCCTCGTCTCCGCGCTCTTGCGCATGTTGCCGAGACCCGCCTTGAGCGCGCCGATAATGGTCGGAATAGTGCGGAACAGCGTGATCAGTCCCGAAGCCGCGACTGCGCCTGCACCCATCGGCCGCACATACGATGACCACAATTCTCCCGGCGACATTTGCGCCACCGGCTTGGTCGCTGGATACAACGCGCCAGGCAGGTGCGATCCGAAGAAGTAAATGGCCGGCATCAGCACCAGCCACGAAAAGACGCCGCCGGCAAACATGATGCCTGCCGTGCGCGCGCCGATGATGTAGCCCACGCCCAGATATTCCGGCACTGCATCCAAGCGAACGGCCGCGCCTTTCAGGATGTGCTGCTTGCCCCAGTCCGGCTGATAATCCGGCTGATCCGGCCACACGCCGAAAATGCTTCCGTTCTGGAACAGGGTGTAGAGCGCACCCAGACCGAGGCCCAGAAACACGCGGCTCGCGATCGACCCGCCACGTTCCCCAGCCACCAGCACATCAGCGCAGGCGGTGCCTTCAGGAAATGCGAGATTTCCGTGCTCCTCCACAATGAGCTGGCGGCGCAGCGGGATCATGAACAGGACGCCGATCCAGCCGCCCAGCATCGCCAGCACAAAAATGCGGAAGTATTCGAGATCGAAGCCCAGGAAGATCAGCGCGGGCAGCGTGAAGATAACGCCCGCGGCAATCGACTGGCCCGCGTTTCCGGTGGTCTGAACGATGTTGTTCTCGAGAATCGACGCTCGGCCCAGCACCCGCAAAATGCTGATGGAGAGCACGGAGATCGGGATGGACGCCGCGACGGTCAGGCCGGCTTCGAGCCCGACATACACCGTGACCGCGCCAAACAGCAGCCCAAACACGCAGCCCAGAATCACCGCGCGAAAGGTTAGTTCCGGTCGCGTCTCACTGGCGGGAACAAAAGGCTGAAAACCTTGCGAAGTCGACAAAGAATTGACCTCCAACGACTTTCGGGGAAGCCTGAGTGTATCAGCCGGGAACGCCGCATGCAGTAGAGGATTTGCGCGCCCGCCACGCTATTCTGGCTTATGCCCGCTCGCAAGCTCTTCGCCTACGCGGCTATCTATATTCTCTGGAGCGGCTCGTTCCTCGCCATCCGCGAAATCGTCGCGGTCCTTCCCCCGTTCTTTTCTGCCGGCTTTCGCTTCACCGTCGCAGGTGCGATTCTGCTGGTCTGGGTCCACCTGCGCGACCGCGCGCCGCTCAGCATGCGCCAGTTCCTCTCGGCCGCTGCCCTCGGCTTTGTCATGTTCACCTGCCTCTACGCCGGGCTGTTCTGGGCGGAAACGCGCATTGCATCGGGCATCGCCGCCGTGGTTTCCGCCATGATCCCCGTCTGGATCTTTGCCGGCGAGCTCTTCGTCCTGCGCACCCAGCGCCCTTCCGCGCTGGCCATCGGCGGTATCGCCCTTGGATTCGGCGGCGTCGTCCTGCTCACCCTGCATTCCACCTCCGGCGCAGCTCACAGTTCCACCGTTGCGGTGCTGGCCACGCTGGCCGGAACCGTCTGCTGGTCGGCGGGAACGCTTTGGTCGCGTTACCTCACCCTGCCCACACCGCAAAAGGCCAATGCGGGATGGCAGATGTTTCTCGGCGGCTTGCTCCTGCTTGTTCTCTCGGCTGCATCGGGAGAGCTCCACAGCATGCCCGCGACCGCCGTGTTGTTCAGTACGCGGGTAGTGGTCAGCATGGCGTACCTCATCATCGCGGCGTCCATCGTCTCCTACACCGCGTACGTCTGGCTCATCGCCCACGACTCGCCCACGCGCGTATCGAGCTACGCCTACGTCAATCCCGTGTTTGCATTAATCCTCGGAGCCACCCTCGCCGGTGAGCGCCTCACACTGCTGCAAATGGCCGGAGCCGCGCTGGTGGTCGCAGGCGTCTTCGCAACGCTCAAAGGAAGAGGCGCTGCGGCACCAAATCGCGCAGAGCCAATCCTGCAGAATCAGCGAATGTAAGAATAATTCCCGCAAACGTTGTTGGAACTGTTCAGGGCTTCGAGCGTGAGGATGGGAATACTCGGCCCGGAAAAGAAGGCCACACGAATGCCGGAACCGGAGGCCCACGTCGCCATCCACTGCGTTTCGTCGGAGCCGCACAGGGTGTTCTTGTGCTGGAAGCGTTTGTCGGCGGGAATGCTGAGGCGGTAGAGATTGCCGCCGCCCGGCGTGCTGGGGTCGGCGTCAAACGCCGCACTGGCCTCAGCAGCCGTCAGGGCGCGAATCTGGGCGATCGTGAATCCCGAAAAGTTGATGATCAGCCGTGCATCGTCAATGGAGATGTCTCCGGTAATGGCTTTGGCCTCGGAACTGGAGGCGCGCCACGGACCTTTGTCCTGCGCAGCAGCCGGGAGCGAACAACAAAACAGCAGCACGAGCGCCGCAGTGAGGAAACGAAGGGTATTCATTCTTATGAGCATGACATCCGGACAGCACCGCGCGCAACGCAGCTTGGCTCATCAAAAAAGAGAGGCGGCAGGATGTTCTCCCGCCGCCTCTGTCTTTCTACACCCTACCCCCTACACCCTACTCCCCGTCTTCAGGCATAGATCCCGCGCTGCTTGATGGTGAACGCCACGCGATCGATCGACAGCATGTAGGCCGCGATGCGGTTGTTCACCCCGTGCGCTTCCGCATAGCGGGTTACATCATCGAAGGCTTCTGACAGAATGGCTTCCATCCGCTCGTTCACTTCCGACTCTTTCCAGAAGTAGCCCTGGCGATCCTGCACCCACTCGAAGTACGACGCTGTTACGCCGCCCGCGTTGGCCAGAATGTCCGGAATGATGAAGACCTTCTTTTCCGCGAGAATTTCATCGGCGACAGCGGTTGTCGGCCCGTTTGCGCCTTCGCACACAATGCGCGCTCTGATCTTGTCCGCGTTGCGGCTGGTAATCACGTTTTCCGTGGCCGCCGGAATCAGAATCTCGCACTCCATGGTCAGCAACTCGGCGGAAGGCATCGGCTCCGCCCCGCGGAAGCCCAGCACCGAACCGTTGCGCAGGCGGTGCTCCTGCAGCGAGCCAATGTCAATGCCGTTGGGATTGAACAGGCCGCCGTCGAACTCCGCGATACCGATGATTTTGTAGCCGCGCTCCTGCATCAGGCGCGCCGCATTCGAGCCCACGTTGCCAAAGCCCTGCACGATCACGCGGCAGCCTTCGCGCGCCATGCCCAGATACTTCAGCGCCTCGTCGCAGACTCGCGCAATGCCGCGGCCGGTGGCTTCCTTGCGCCCGCGCGATCCGCCGATATTCAGCGGCTTGCCCGTGACTACGGCGGTGACGGTCTGCCGCATGTGCATGGAGTAGGTGTCCATGATCCAGGCCATGGTCTGCTCGTTGGTGTTAACGTCGGGCGCGGGAACGTCCTTTTCCGGCCCGATGAATTCGATAATCTCCGCGGTGTACCGCCGCGTCATCCGCTCCAGTTCGCCCTGCGACATCTTCTTCGGGTCGCAGATCACGCCGCCCTTGGCGCCGCCAAACGGGATATTCACCACCGCGCACTTCCACGTCATCCAGCTGGCCAGAGCCCGTACTTCGTCCAGTGTTACGTCTGGCGCGTAGCGAATGCCGCCCTTGCCCGGACCCCGCGCCTGCGAGTGCAGCACGCGATACCCGGTAAACATCTCAATCCGCCCATCGTCCATGGACACCGGAAAATGCACGATGATTTCGCGAGAAGGATAGCGCAGCACGCGCCACAGTCCTTCATCGAGGTTCAGCTTGCGCGCAGCATAATCAAACCGGGCTGCCTGTGCTTCCCACGGATTGATCTCCTGCTCCAACGTCATTGTTGCCATAAAAGGAATCTCCACTTCTTGTACTGCCTGACTGCGTTGTCCCTGAGGTCAAAGTCCGTTCAATATTCCGCCAACGTCCGCGCAAAGCGGTGAAAAACCGTTGGTTCGGGCAAATAGCCGTTCCAGGGCCAAACGGTCCGAGTATAGGCCTGCCGCAGGATGCACGGCAAGGCTCCAAAAGTCGCACAGGGTTACTCCTTGAACCCCCAGGCTGGTGTGGCGTTGCGAGCATGGAGAGTGCTTCTCGTGGACCGGGCCGGGAGCTTCGCAGGGCTCGTCGTGTCTGCTATCGCGGGAGCGGCGCCGCATTGAAACAAAAGGAGATCCCGAGAGCAAGCCGATGCTCGCCGCTCTCGAGATCTCTTTGCAGTTGCGGGGCGAACCGGCCCGTCAGCCGGCGTGAACTGCTGCACCGGCCTTCACCACCGGCACCTGAATTTCCGTTACGTAGGTTTCATCATCCTGCCGCACCGGTTTTGCCGTGTGCAGGTATAGTTCGCGAATCGGTCCGGCGATCTGGTAATCGTTCGAAGCGATCCATTTCAGCAGTGCGTCATAAGCTTCCCGTAGTCGATGATAGGAACCGTTGTGAATCACGGCAGCCGCCGTGGTCTCGGGCAGATCGTGGACCGTTACACCGTCCGCGGCCGCAACGTCGTGCCGAAGATAAAATCCGGCTTCCGCGTCCACATCCTTTTCCTTGTATTCATGGTCGTGCCAAATGGCCACCGGCACCGTCACGTTCGCCATCGCCGGTCCCAGTCCGTTCGCCACCTTCCCATACAGCGAACCCACCGCCGTATAAGCTGCCACCACTTCCCGCACCGAGGCGATCTTCTGCTTCGGCAGATTCTTCAGAATCACTTCGTATTCCATCTCGTTCTCCCTTTCGATCACGCGAATTCGGCTGTTCAGCCGGCTGAGTCGATCGCCTTCGTCCCGCATGCGCTGCTCGAGCTCCTTCTGCTGCAGCAGCAGCATGCCGCGCATCTGCTCCGCGGTTACGTCCTCGCTCAACAACTCCGCAATCTCCTCAAGGCTGAACTCAAAATCCCTGAGTGCGAGAATGCGATGCAGTTGCGCCAGCTGCCGCACCGAGTAATAGCGGTATCCGCTCTGCTCGTCGACGTGGGCGGGCGTCAACAATCCTGCCTGGTCGTAATACCGCAGCGTCTTGATGGACACCTGCGCGAGCGCCGAGAAGTCACCGATCTTCAGCATGGATTGGTTATCCAGTCTCCGGCGATGGGAGAGTCAAGGCCCATTTTCAACTTTCCGCCCAATCTTTCGCTGGAGAAATTCATGCGCTTTGGAGACGGTCCACCGGAGTCGGGCGCATCCTCGATAATGGAGGGAGACCGATGCCCAAATTTTCCGCCGGAATCCTCCTCTATCGCCGTGCCGCCACAGGCCTTGAAGTTTTTCTCATCCATCCCGGGGGGCCGTTTTGGGCCAAAAAGGACGCCTGGTCCATCCCCAAAGGGGAATACAGCGATGGCGAATCAGCCATGGAGGCCGCCCGGCGCGAATTCCAGGAGGAGACCGGTTCGGCCCTGGCCATAGAAATTCCGGACGGGAAATTCCTGCCCCTCGGCGAAATCCGCCAGCCCAGCGGCAAACGGGTCACGGCGTGGGCCGTGGAGGGCGACTTTGATCCCGCCACCATGGTCAGCAATACCTGCCTGGTTGAGTGGCCACCGCGTTCCGGCCAGGAAATCGAGATTCCAGAGGCCGACCGAGGCGACTGGTTCGACCTGGCCACCGCTCGCACCAAAATCTTCCGCGGCCAGGAAGCGTTGCTGGATCGCCTCGCGGAAGCCCTCGCCGAGCGACGCCCAGAGCCTGTCCGGCGTTGACCTTCGTAACCTCACCACCCGCGAATTCCCTTGCCCCCATTCCCCCGCGCGTCCTACCCTGAAAATGGTGAAAGCTCTGTTCAACGCGAACAGAGCTTTTTTTGTGCGCTTTGCTTTGTGCTCTGATCACTGATTTCCCAGGCCCAGGCCTGGGCTACGCCGCTCTTTGAGATCACCGATTTTGAAATCCGAGCTCGTCATTCGTCCATAAGTCTTTTATTTACAAATACATACACAATAGCCGTGGAGATAAGTTTCGCATTTTCAAAGACTTAGCAAAGTTTCCATTGCTAAGTCAATTAGAATCAACACTTACAAAATACGACCTTTAGAATCAAACACTTAACGCGAGACAAATAGACTAATATATTTAGAATCAACACTTACGCAAAAGAGGGGGGAGGGGGGTATACCTCGACGGCCGCAACGTTACCGTGATCGCGCAGAGCGAGGAGGCGGTACATAGTGAAACCGCACTAAATAGATCTTCTCGCCCGCGCCATGCTTTGCCACCTTCAGCAAATCCAGCACGCCGAGAAATCCCGAAGCCCGCGCCAGCTTCGGCGTGATGTCCGGAAGCCCAATGGGCTCGATCGAATCAACTTCAATCACGCCCTCCTCCATGGGATAGCGGCTGCCCACTTTCACCCGCGCACTCTTCCAGATGCGCACGCTGCACGTGATCGCGCCGCTGCGGACGCCTTCACGCAGCCGCTTCGTGAACATCATGCCTGGGCAAGCTCTCCAATCGCGTGCACCAGCGTGTCCAAATCCGCAGTGCGCGTATAGACGTGCGGCGTAACGCGCACGCAGCTAATGTTCTCCCACACAATGCCGACCGTGTGAATCTTGTAACGCTCGAACAGCGCGCCCGAAACCTGTGCCGGCGTCATGCCGTCGATGCTCACGCCGCCAATGGCGCAGGAATATTCCGGCCGAAGAGAAGTGTGCAGCTTCACCTTCGGAATCGACTGCACGCGCGTTGACCAGTAATTCTTGAGGTAGAAAATTCGCTCCTGCTTGCGCCGCGATCCAATCCCTTCGTGAAAATTAATAGCCTCGCCTATGCCCTGTTCCAGCGGAAAGCTGCGGGTGCCGAGGTCTTCAAATTTGCGAATGTCGGCTGAGTGCGGTGTAGCGTTGCAGGTGAGCGGCCACAGCTTCTCAATCTTGTCGGCCTTTACCCACATCATGCCGGTGCCGATGGGCGCAGAGAGAAATTTGTGCAGGCTGGTCCCGAAGTAGTCGCAGCGCAGGTCGGGGATCTTGAAATCGATCAGCCCAAAAGAATGCGCTCCGTCGGCGATCACTTCGATGCCGTGGGCATGCGCCATGTCCGAGATCTTCGCAACTGGCAGCGTCTGGCCGACCCAGTTCACCATGTGCGTGACGTGAATCAGCCTGGTCCGCGGCGTGATGGCCTGTTCGTATGCCTTCACGATGACGTCGTCGTCCTCGATGGGAAAATCGAAGCTGATCTGCTTGTAGACGATGCCGTCGCGCTCGGCACGCTGCCGGTACGCCTCGATCATGTGCGGATAATCCTGCTTCGTGCCGATCACTTCGTCGCCCGCCTTGAGCGGCAGGCCGTAAATGATCGTGTTCAGCGCCTCGGTCGAGTTGCGGTCGATCGCAATTTCGCCAGGCTGCGCGCCGGCCAGCGCCGCCAGCTTCTGCCGCAGCGGCTCGCGGCCCTGGTCGAGAATCTGCCACATGTAATACGAAGGCCCTTCGTTGGAGAGCTGGTTGTAGCGCTCCACCGCTTCCTGCACAACAATGGGCGCTGGCGACACGCCGCCGTTGTTCAGATTGATGATGTCGGGATTCACCGAATAGGCGCGCTGGATCACACTCCAGTAGTCTTCGTCCTGCGCGACCTCAGCCGGCGCGCGTCCCACAACATTCCTGGCCGCGGCTT
Organism: Acidobacteriaceae bacterium; assembly: GCA_035482355.1. Lineage (GTDB taxonomy): Bacteria > Acidobacteriota > Terriglobia > Terriglobales > Acidobacteriaceae > Palsa-343. The sequence goes on from DATHQV010000045.1 coordinate 9,309, forward strand.
CAAACTCGGCGGCGTGAGCCTGTCGGAAAAGGGTGTTGACGGAAAATGCGCCCGCCAGCACCGCGGTCCGCTTGAGAAAGCCACGACGATCGCTCAGATTCATAGAGAGCAATGTAGGACGCATTGGGGTCGGGAAGCAACTGGGCGCACATCCGGGGAAGGACTTGTAGGATGGAACCCACTGTTCGCCGGTAATCCCGCATGACGCTGCAGAAATTGATCGCTTCGTTCGTATTGGGTGTGCTGATGATGCCAACTGCGGGATTGAGCGCGGATCTGTCTCCAGGGAAATGGAATCCCGACGAAAAGGCTCGCGCCGAGCAGGGCGAAAAGACACCGTGGCCGTCCAAGGCGCAAGTCGTTGAAGGCAAAAGCGGGCTGGTAGCTGGAACCATGTCGCCCATCGCGGTGCTGGCGGGCGTCGAAACGCTGCGCCAGGGAGGAACTGCCGCTGACGCCGCCGCCACCGTCGCGCTGACGCAAATCACTACGGCTTTTGGCTCCTACGTCTCGTATGCCGGCATCCTGCAGCTGGTTTACTACGACGCGCATTCCGGTAAGGTCTATGCGCTGAACGCTCCGTGGCACTCGTGGCGCGGCGAGACGGATCCGAAATCGATACCTGTCGCCGATTTGGAAGGGCTGCCGTTTGCGCGCACGGCGACGGCCGGCGCAGAAGGGCGCAAGACGCTGGTGCCAGGATTCATGGCCGGGATCGAGGCCATGCATCAGAGCTTCGGACGCCTGCCTTTGAACACGCTGTTTCAACCCGCGATTTGGTATGCGGAAAATGGGGTGACCGTTTCACCGCTGCTCGCCAAATATTTTTCTATGAACGGCAAATTCCTGGCGCGCACGCCGGAAGGCCGAGCCTTTCTCCGCCAAGCCGGCAACGCGCTGCCGCAGGCCGGTGACAAGTTCGTCCAGGCCGATCTGGCGAAGACCCTGCGCGGCGTTGCGCAGCACGGCTCCAGGTACATGTACACCGGCGCGTGGGGAAAGCAGTTTGTCGCGGCGGTGGCGCGCGAAGGTGGCAAGGCAAGCCTGGCCGACATGAAGAGCTATCGCGTGGAGTGGCAGGAACCGCAGAGCACAACCTTCGCGGGCCACACCGTCTATGCTCCCGGAGTGAATAATCCCAGCGGATGCGCGATTCTCGAATCGCTGAACCTCGCGGAGGCGATGCACCTCGATCAGATGCGTCCTTACTCTGAAGATCCGCAGGTTTTCCGCGCGCTCTCGGGGATCGTGCGCTTTTCTGATATCGACGGCGTGCCGCAACTGACCCCGTGGAAGCAATCGAAGGGGATCAGCGTGGTCGCCGCGGATCGCGTCACCAAACCCTATGCGCAGGCCCTGCTTCCCTTGCTGACCGACGCGCCGGGCGAGCAAACGCCGACGGATTCACATCACAGCGACTCGGTCGTAGTAGTGGATCGCTGGGGCAATGTTGCGGCGCTGGTGCACAGCATCAACACCGGTCCATGGGGAGACACCGGCATCGTTGTCGGCGGCGTTCCCATCTCCAATGCAGCGGGATTTCAGCAGGACCGCATCGCGGCGATTCCGCCCGGTGGCGCAATTCCACAGGATGAAGCGCCGGTGATCGCGCTGTCCGGCATCGGGCCCGGCGGCAAGCCCACGCTCGCCATCGCCACCATTGGCGTATCTCTGTTGCCGGAGACGGTGCGGTTGTTGGTGAGCGAGCTCGGAAATCATCTCGACCCGCTCACAGCGATGGCTGCGCCTCCAATGCTGCTGAACTTCGAACCGGCAAAACCCGGCGAAAAGGCCGAATCGCGGCCGGATTTGATCCCCGCTGATGCTTATTCGCCGGAATTTCTAAAAACCCTCAGCGGTGCGGGATTCCGTGTCGAAACGAAGTCGAAGTACGAGGTCTTCGCCGTGAAGGGAACCGCCGTGATGGGTGTGATCGACCCCGAAAACGGCACACTGCGCAGCGTCGAGAAGCCGGAGATTTTCGGTTTTGCCACAGCTTTCTGACCAGGGTCTGCCGGCGCGCCCTGTTCTACTATGAAAACGATGAGGCCATCTCTCCCCGATCGCGCCACGTTCCTGCGTCTGGCCCGCACGCACACGCTCGTTCCGCTCTACCGCACGCTCACGGCCGATCTCGAAACGCCGGTCTCGGCGTTTCTCCGCATCGCCGCTGCTGAGCCGGAATGTTTTCTGCTTGAATCCGTTGAAGGCGGCGAACGTCTCGGCCGCTACACCTACATCGGGATCCGGCCCAGCCGCCGCATCGTTTCGCACGGCACAGAAATTGAGATTACCGAGCATGGGCGCACGCGCCATGTTTCCGGCGACGTCTTTGCGCTGCTCCGCGATGCGCTCGCCGGGCACACACCCGCGCGCGTGCCTGGCCTGCCGCCCTTTACCGCCGGAGCCGTCGGCTTTCTGGCCTACGATGTGGTGCGCCAAATCGAGTGCCTGCCCGACGACACCACCGACGACCTTGGCCTGCCGGATGCCTGCCTCATGTTCTTTGACGAGGTGCTGGCGTTCGATCACGTGAAGAAGGAAATTCTGCTCGTCGTAACCGCTGACCTGCGCCGTCTGAAGCCGCAGGCCGCGTATGCTGACGCCCTAAAACGGCTGGATCGCCTCGAGAAGCGTCTCGCGCAACCGCTGCCCAAGCTGAGCGCGAAGAAGTCGGCCGGCAAACTTCGCGCTGCCTCGCGGACCAGGAAGGCGGCCTTCCTGAAAGCCGTCGAGCGCGCCAAGGAATACATTGCAGCGGGTGACATTTTTCAGGTCGTCCTCTCGCAGCGCCTCGATTTCGAGCCCGGCGTCGATCCATTCTCCGTCTATCGCGCTCTGCGCATCGTTAATCCGTCGCCTTATATGTACTTCTTCCGCTTCGGCCGAAAAAAGCCGGGATCAGCGAAAGAAGAAACGACGCACATTGTCGGCTCGTCGCCCGAGCTGCTGGTCCGCGTCGAAGGCCGCCGCGTCGAGTATCGCCCCATCGCGGGAACGCGTCCGCGCGGTGCTACGGAGGCTTTGGATTTGGAAGCCGAACGCGAGATGCTGACCGACGAGAAGGAGCGCGCCGAACACGTAATGCTCGTTGACCTGGGCCGCAACGACGTAGGCCGGGTCAGCGAATATGGCACGGTGAAGGTGACGAATTTCATGTTCGTCGAGCGCTACTCGCACGTCATGCACATGGTCAGCTCGATTGAAGGCAAGCTGCGTCCCGAACTGAGCGCCGTTGACGCGCTGCGCTCCTGCTTCCCTGCCGGAACGCTGAGCGGCGCGCCGAAAATTCGCGCGATGGAGATTATCGAAGAGTTAGAGCCCACCAAACGTGGCATCTACGGCGGCACCGTGCTCTTCGCGGACTACTCCGGCAATCTGACGTCGTGCATCGCGATCCGCACGCTTCTGGTTGAGGGCAAACAGGGATACATCCAGGCCGGCGCGGGTATCGTCGCCGACTCGGTGCCGGAAAAGGAATACGAAGAGAGCCTGAATAAGGCGAAGGCCGTGGTGCGTGCGGTCGAGCGAGCCAGGGAAGGCTGAGCCTCATCCCGCACGATCGCGCGCGAAGCACGTTTGCCTGAACGGCGAGTTCCCTATTGCGCCAGCACCCGTTGCGTTCCGGCCCCGCCTACCGAGCAGGAATTCGCGCCTCGATCGGCGATCCAGAAACTGCCATCGGCAAACGTCACCTGATCCAGCGTCACTGTCGCCACGCCGAACAGATATCCGTGTCCAGGCAGCGTGATCCGCGTCAGTTGATCGGCCTCTTTGTCCAGATCGCTGGTTCCGGAAAAGCTGAGCTGCACCTCGAGCGGCCGAGCATCCAGCGCATAGACATTCGTCTTGATCTTCAGGTGCGCGGTGATGGAAGCGGAGCGAATCGCCTTCCCGCTTTGATTACGGAACTGAAGATTCAACGCGCCGTCGCCGCTGTTGCGGCTGCCGACCGGCAGAAGTCCTGCGGCGGGTGCAACGCTGGCGCTCTTCAGGTAGAGCGGGCAGCCGGTTTGGTTCTTCCAGTCCATCTGCGATTGCAATTGCACACGTATCTGCGCGGCTTGGGTGCGGATCTTCGCCTCAAGAGCCGGATCCGGTTGCGGATTGAAGGCTGGAGCCTGATTTTGCGCGAGAGCCACCGGCGCGGCGGCCAATAAAAGGACGGAGACGAAGAGCTTCATTGCAGCACCTCCGATGCCCATGAGAATACCACCGGGACGCAACGATAATCGCCCCAGAGATACACTGAATCTGAGATGGTCTTCGTCCTCGACAACTACGATTCCTTCACCTTCAACCTCGTCCAGTACATGGGCGAACTCGGCGCCACGCTCGACGTTCGCCGCAACGACGAACTGACCGTGGAGGAAGTCGCAGCGCTGCATCCCGACCGCATCGTGCTGTCGCCTGGGCCGTGCACGCCGCAGGAAGCCGGGATATCCATTGACCTGATTCGCGCCATGGCCGGGAAGGTCCCGATTCTCGGCGTGTGCCTCGGCCATCAGGCCATCGGCGCGGCCTTCGGCGGAAAGGTCGTCCGCGCACCGAAGCTGATGCACGGCAAAACCAGCCAGGTGGAGCACGACGGCAAAACCATCTTCGCGGGCATTGCCTCGCCCATGACCTGCACCCGCTACCACTCGCTCATCGTTCAGGAAAAAGGCCTGCCCGCCGACCTTGAAGTCACCGCCCGCACCGCCGACGGCACCATCATGGGGCTGCGCCATCGCCGGTTTCCCGTGGAAGGCGTCCAGTTCCACCCGGAGAGCGTGCTCACCGCCGACGGCCAGCGGCTAATCCAAAATTTTCTCGAGCTATAACTCGCTACATCTCCTTCATGCGCACCAGCACGACGGTGATGGCCGCGCCCTGGCAGATCACCAGAATCAGCAACTCCAGAAGAGGCCGCAACCCACCTGCCATCGGCACAAAAACCAGGCCGCCCCAAATCGCCACCGCCGCCAGCGTTGAGAGGATGAGGTAGATGCCGCCCATCCGGTTCGCCTTGTACCATAGAGCCTGAGAGGACATGGTTCTGCGGGTCCGCAACCCGTACCACGGGTTTGGGGGCACCTTGCCCAGAATGAGCGGGCAGGCTATCGCCACCACCAGCGCTGGCAGAACGATGATCAGCCCATAAACATAATGCGGTACCGGATTCGTCACAGCAGCAGCATAGCGCGGATTGTCGCACTTGCCGGGTTGGCATGCGCTTGCACGGGTTTCGCGCAGCTTATCCCATTGCCTCCGGACCAGTTGCCGGGGAACCAGCCGACCCCGGCTCCAGTGGCCGCCAAATCCGTGGCGGCACGGGCCTCCATCGCTTCCGTTTCCACACAGGGCGTCTCGGTTTCCGGCTCGCTGTCCGTCAGCGGCGGCCGCGCCAACATCGGCAACGACGGCACCATCACAGCCGGCGACAACGCTGCGGACATCGCGCTCTCGCGAGGCGGCAATCTCAAGGTCTGCGCCACAACGAAGGTCCATCTCTCGACCGACTCCACGACGCCAGGCAGTGGGCTGATGTTCGCCCTCGACCGCGGCGCGCTGGAAGCCCACTACACCCCCGGCCAATATTCTGACGTGCTGCTGACGCCCGACCTCCGCATCCTGATCTCGGCGCCCGGCCAGGCCAATCTGAGCATCCGCGTCAACGGCCAGGGCGACACCTGCGTCGACAACCACGGCGACGAAGCGCCTTATGTCCTGGCCAGCAGCCTGTTTGAAGGCGGCGCGTATCGCATCCAGCCCAACCAGCGCGTCCTCTTTGAGCGCGGCAGCCTGCGCGACGTGGTCGACAACGAGCAGAACCCGTGCGGCTGCCCGCCTGCCCAGCCGCTTTCCGTAGCCAATGCCGGTATAACCAACGCGAACCCCGCCCAGCCCGGCCAAAAAGTGAGTTCCACCGCCGAACAGAACCCTTTCCCGCTGGCCGAGAGCGAAGGTCTGAAACCGGCGCCCCCGCTGCCCACCACGCCTGCGGTCCCTGTTGGGCAGGCGCACATTGAAGTGTCCGCGCCCATCGCTTACGACGCCAACAATCCCAACCCGCCGGCCGCGCCGCTGCCCGGTTCGAACAGCGCGCCCATCCCTGTGCCGACTTCAGCCATCACGGTAGCCCAGGCGCCCCAGCCGCCCGCCCCACCGCGCACCGGCTTCTTCCACCACATTGGGCACTTCTTCCGGAAGCTCTTCGCCGGGTAATTGAGGGCTCCGGCGGCACCGGCTCATCCCCCTGCGATAAAATCAAACTTGCCGGAGTATGCACCTGCGCGGACCCCTTCCGGTTCGCCACCCGCGGCCTGTTTCCGCCGCCACATTCCGCATTCAATTTCTGCGAGGAGCTTTACCCTTATGGCGATTCCCGCCACACAAATGCGTCCGGGCATGATCATCAAGCACAACAACGACCTCCACTCCGTCTTTTCCGTGGAGCATCGCACCCCCGGCAACCTGCGCGCCTTCATCCAGGCCAAACTCCGGAACATCCGGACCGGCGCGATGTTCGTGGAGCGCTTCCGCTCGCCCGATCCCATCGAGCGCGTCATCGTCGACGAAATCCCCATGGAGTTCCTCTACAACGATGGCGACGACTACTACTTCATGAACATTGAAGACTACGAGCAGATCAACCTGAAGCACGACACCCTGGGCGATGCCGTCGAGTACCTCATCCCCAACCTGCAGATCAAGGTATCGTTCCACGACGGAGTCGCGGTGGGCATTGAACTGCCGCAGACCGTCACGCTGACCGTGATCGAAACCGAGCCGGGCCTCAAGTCCGCCACTGCCTCGTCCGTCACCAAGCCGGCGAAGACGGAAACCGGATTGGTCGTCTATGTCCCGCCCTTCATCAACGAAGGCGAGAAGATTCGCGTGGACACGGCCGAAGGCGCCTACCTCAGCCGGGCATAGATATCATTCGCTATCAAAAACAAAGGCGCGGCTTCGGCTGCGCCTTTTTTTTGCGGCGACGTTTCTGGCACTTATTTGATCATCATCACGGCCACAATTTGCCCATCGGCCGTCTTGTCCGCCGTCGCAAAGTACTCTACTTCCGCGGTCATCCCTTCCAGGTCCTCGCAGGGGTGCACTTGCCCTTTTGGAGTAAAGTTCGCCGCGCTGTAGCTCACCTTGTAGTAGTTGGCCGCGTAGACCGAATACTTACGCTTCGCGCCTGTGACCTCGAAATCCATCACCGCCGGATAAGTACAGGTAACGCCGTGAATCACGCCGCGCGCCACCAGCATTTTTCCGTGCGGCTCTTCGGCAACGTGTTTCGGCGCAGCCGGCGCCGAATCTCCGCTCGCATCGGTCACCTCAACCGCATCGCCTCCCGGCTTGCTCAGAAGCTTCACCGTCGATTGAGCGGCCGCGCCCGCTTGCGCCGTCGCGCCTTCACCAGTCTCCTGCTTCATGGTCGCCAGGTATTGCTGCACCTGATCGATGCGTCCCTGCACGGCGGTCGCGTCCTCCGGTGTTTTCGCCATCTCCTTCGCCATCTGCAGCACTCTCAGGCTGTCGTCGTACCGCCTCATTTCCATCAGCAGGCTGGCGGCGTTCAGCCGGTAATCGAGGTTGCCCGGCTCCAGACTGACGGCCGTGACGCTGAGAATGTGCGCCTCGTCCAGATTCTCGCGCCTCCTTGCATACAGGCCTGCCAGGGCATCGTAAGCCGGAGCAAATCGGGGATTGAGCTGGATGGATGCGCGCAGGCTGGCCTCCACTGCCGGATTTGTTGTGCCGTCCATCACCGACAGTGCTCCGAAGTAATACTGGGCGAGATAGCTTTTGGAATCCAGCGCCACCGCCTGCGCGTACCACTTCTTCGCCTCGTCGCGGTGCCCATCGCGAAACGCGATATAGCCCAGCGTCTCGTGCGCCAGCACATTCTTCGGTTCCGCCTTCAGAATGGCGTCCAGCAGCGTGTGCGCATCGGCGGAGCGCCCATCGTAGGCCAGCAGATCGGCGCGAAACGCATCCGCCTCCGGAACGGTGATCGACGTAACCGTCATGGACTTTGGATCGATCGGCGCTGCGGCGCTCGATAATTTCAGCTCGCTGTACGACATGCGATTCGTATAGTTCTCCAGCGTCGACTGCAGCTTTTTCAGGTCTCCAAATGCCTTTTGTGCCGCCGTTACCGGATCCACATGCTGGTTGACAAGCTGCACATAGTTACCGATCCGATCGACCTTGTCGTTGAAATCGAGCGTGAACAGGTAATGAGTCAGCGCCCACGATTCCGAATAAAACACTGACCCCTTTTGTTCTTCATGGTAATACGGCGAATCCGCGTCCACCCGAAACAGCGTGTCCAGCGGGATCAGCTTGCTCTGCCGCAGATAATCGAGGTCGTCCGGGCTCGGTTCGCCGAGCAACACATCCTTGTCTCTGAACTCGGTGTTTTGGAAAAACTCCGCCAGCCCCTCGTTGAGCCACAGCGGCATGCCATCCGTGCCCAGTTCCAGGTGCGTGTATTCATGATAGACGGTGGAGTACGGGTGCTCTCCTTCAACATCCAGGCGCATCGTGATGTAGTCCTTATCCGGCGCCTTCAAAAAATATCCACCAATCTCCAGCTTGCCCTTACCCAGATACTCCTTAGGCTCCAGCAGCTCAAAATCCTTCTTGCTCCTCACCGCTATCACCACGATCGGGGACACCGGGTCGACGTTGGTTTTCGGAAACATTTTTTGGTAGACCCAGCGCATGCGTTCGAACTGGTCGAGCACATGCCGGCCTTCTGATTCACCCGCGTTCGTCACCACCAGAAAGTGATCGGTGCGCACTTCAATCCACGTGGACCCGTTGTCGCGCGCCCACACCGGGGCCGCAACCATCAGCAAAAGCAATATCGATTTCCGCAACATATTTTGTGACGGATCGTATCATGGCTCTCTAACTTGGGATAGTTGATTCAGGTAACCCTCCCCTAAGTGTTCGTTGTCCGCCTTATCTCGTGGTGGATTGGCGGGCATGGACGCCGCAGAGGGTCTCCGCCGCATTCGCATCGTGGGCTACAGCATCCTTGCCCTCGGCCTTCTGCTGGACGCATTGGCTCTCGTCGGTTGCCTGTCTGCGTGGGCGAATCACGGATCGCCCGCCCTCCTCGGTTTCGGAGTCCTCGGCATCGAAGTCTCGGCCTTCGCCGCGGTCATTCTGTTGGGCGCGTGGATTGTGGAAGGATTTGTGGCCGCGCAAAACCCATCGAGCGAGTAACCGCGCCTCAGACATCCGCCTCGTCCGTTAAACTGGAAGAGGACACCTTTTCCGCGAAAATGACCCTGCTCAAAGCCGTGCGCGGCACGCGCGATCTTCTGCCGCCTGAAACCGAACTCTGGAACCGCGTGGAAGCGACGGCGCGCCGCGTCTTCGCCCGCTACAACTTTGGCGAAATCCGCACGCCCCTCTTCGAAGACACGCAGCTCTTCGCTCGCGGCGTCGGCGAAGAAACCGACATTGTTTCCAAAGAGATGTACACGTGGGAGGATCGGGCCCGCGCGCAGTCGGAGAAACCGCAGTCGCTCACCCTCCGCCCGGAAAACACCGCCGGTGTCGTCCGCGCTTACATCGAGCACAAGCTGGGCGAAACCGGCCTGCTCCAGAAGCTCTATTACATCGGTCCGCAGTTCCGCCGCGAGCGCCCGCAGAAGGGGCGTTTCCGGCAGTTCTGGCAAATCGGCGCAGAAGTGCTCGGGCCGCCCAGCGCCGGTTCCGAATCGCCGCTACGCGATGCTGAGGTCCTCGAGATGCTGGCCAGCCTGCTCGACGAACTGGGCATCACGGGCTGGACGCTGGTCGTCAATTCCGTAGGATCCTCGACCGATCGCCCGCGCTATATCGCCGCCCTGCGCGAGGCGCTCCGCGACGTCGCGCCAAAAATGTGCGTGGACTGCCAGCGCCGCGCCGAGACCAATCCACTGCGCGTGCTCGACTGCAAAGTCCCTGAGGATCAGCCGATCATCGAGACCCTGCCGCGCATCGCCGACTACCTGGACGACGCCTCGAAGGCGCACTTTGCAGCGGTGCTGGCTGCGCTCGATGCCTGCGGCGTGCCGTACACAATGAATCCGCGCCTCGTCCGCGGGCTCGACTACTACACGCGGACCACCTTTGAGTTCACGCATGGCGACCTGGGGGCGCAGAATGCCCTGCTGGGCGGCGGACGCTATGACGGCCTCTCCGAAATGATCGGCGGCCCCAAAGCCCCCGGCATCGGCTTCGCTATGGGCCTCGACCGCCTGATCCTGACGCTGCAGGAGGCGGAGAAAAAGTCCGCCACCGGCGCGGCTGCACCTTTGCTGGCCGACGCCTTCATCGCGCCACTCACCGAAGCGCTGAGCGCTCCCGCCCTCGCGCTGGCTCGCGAACTCCGCCGCGATGGCCTGCGCATCGAGCTGGGCGACGGCTCGTTCCGGCTGAAGAAATCCTTCGAAATCGGCAATAAGCTCGCCCGCAACATCGTTCTGCTGGGCGAAGACGAGCAAGCCTCCGGTATCCTGACAGTGAAGCACTTCGCCACCGGCGAGCAGACGAAAATCCCGCGCGGCGAGCTCGCGCAGGCGCTGCGCTGAACGGTGCGCCAGGCAATCTCATGAGTGAAAACTCCCATCGGCATCTTTGCGACGCGTGTCTCGAAAAGGAGTACGAGGCATATCGTCATGCACGGGTTCACGAATCGATGGCGCGCAATGATGCCTGGCTTGAGAAATTCAACATCGGCAAGTGGCCGCGATGGGATTACGACCCTGAAGCAGAGACTCTGCGGTTTTCTGAGAACGGTAAAACAAAGGTTGTCGCGGACATTGTGACCGCGGGCCTTGTCAGTCAGGGCAACTGGGAGTGGTCGTGGGGCAACCCGAATATCGCGGCGCGCTCGCGCGAAATGATGGAGGGTGTCCGTGAATTCGGAGAAAAGAAGGAGTGGTCCAGGCTAACAACTCTCTTCATTGAGAGCGATGAGTACGTGGGATGGGAATTCTCCGCAATCTCTGCGCATCTTCTCAATGCCGAAGGCGTCTATCGCTGCCCGCTTGATAAGAAAGCTGGGATTTTCGCATTTGTTTTGGCCTTTAATACCAGATTTGTTCAATAACCACGCCTTCGGGCAGAAATCGTACGTGACACCTTGACTCTCGACTTTTTAGGCACGAAATCTCGCACACACACCTGCGGCCAGCTCCGCGCTGCCGACGCCGGCCACACCGTCACCCTCATGGGATGGGTCAACCGCCGCCGCGACCACGGCAACCTCATCTTCCTCGACCTGCGCGACCGCTACGGCATCACGCAGATCGTTCTCGACAAAGAACTGACGCCCGACGGCCATGCAAAGGCCGAACAGGCGCGGCCCGAATACGTCATCGCGGCCACCGGCAAAGTGCGCCTGCGCGGCGCGGACGCCATCAATCCCAAAATGCCGACCGGCGAGATTGAGATCGCCGCCACCGAGCTGCTCATCCTGAACGACGCGAAGCTCGCGCCCTTCTCGCCTGCCGAAGAGGCTATTGCCAACGAAGAAGTGCGCCTGAAGTACCGCTATCTCGATCTACGCCGCCCGGAGATGCAGCGCAATTTCGAGGTTCGCCACAAAGTTGCCCTCGCCGTTCGCCAATACCTCGACGCCCAGGGCTTTTTTGAGATCGAAACGCCGTTCCTCACACGCTCCACGCCGGAAGGCGCGCGCGATTACCTCGTGCCCAGCCGCGTGCACCCCGCGCAGTTCTACGCCCTGCCGCAGTCGCCGCAGCTTTTCAAGCAGATCCTGATGGTCTCCGGCCTCGACAAATATTTCCAGATCGTGCGCTGCTTCCGCGACGAAGACCTGCGCGCCGATCGCCAGCCGGAGTTCACGCAAATCGATCTGGAGATGACCTTCCCGCAGATCGACACCATCTTCGCGGTCGTCGAAGGATTCATGGCCGCGGCCTTTGCTGCCGTCGGCATCGTGCTGCCCACGCCGTTTCCGCGCATCACTTACGACGAGGCCATGCGCACCTTCGGCATCGACAAGCCCGACCTGCGCCTGCCCGGTCTTACCGACATTCGCCCGGCCTTTACCGCCGAGCAATTGCAGACGCTGGCTGTCGACCCGGCGCTGCCCGTCGTCGCCGTCCGCATCCCCAAAGTTGGCGAGCTGAGCCGCAAAGAACGCGACGACAACCGTCCGCTCTTCGAAACCAAAAAAGGCGCGAAGCTTCTCGACGATCTGAAGCGCCTTGAGAAATCTTTCCCGGAATCCGTGGCCAAGCTGCGGGAGCTCACGCAGTCCCAGCCCGACGACCTGCTCGTCATCGTCGCCGGCGACGCCGCTACTCACATCACCGCCAGCGATACAAAGTTCTCAGGCCGCCTCTCCGAGCGCGAAATCGCGGTCCTCTCCGCGGCTGGCAACTTCCGCGTGGAGCTGGCGAAGAAATACGCCGACCGTCACGGAGCCTTCGCCGTCACCGACGCCGTTGTTACGTCTCAGGACCGCGCCACCAGCCAGGTCGATGGCTCTGCCGCCTTCCGCCCGCTCTGGGTCACGGATTTCCCCATGTTCGAGCACGACCCAGAGACCGGATCGTGGGCGCCCGCGCACCATCCCTTTACCTCGCCGCACGAGGAGGATATGGACCGCCTCGTCTCCGATCCGGCATCGGTCCGCGCGCGCTACTACGACATCGCCATGAACGGGCTCGAGCTGGGCTCCGGCTCCATCCGTATCCACCGCCAGGACGTGCAGCAGCAAATCTTCCGCGCTCTGGGCATGAGCGACGAGGAGGCCAAAGCCCGCTTCGGCTTCTTCCTCGAAGCGCTCCAGTACGGAACGCCTCCGCACGGCGGCATCGCTCTCGGCCTCGATCGGCTGGTCATGATCCTGGCTGGCGCCTCGAGCCTCCGCGAAGTCATCGCCTTTCCCAAGACCGCCAAGGCCATCGATTTGATGGTGGACGCGCCCACTCCGGTCAGCGACATGCAGCTGAAGGAGTTGCACATTCGCCCCGCGCTGCGGAGCTAGACCTGGCGTTGCGCAGCTAACGATAGGGCCTGAATGATAGTCTTGATGTTTGTACCCCCTATTGCATGAGGTTCTTTTTCGCGTGAAAGCTGTGATGTTTCGTTTTATGCCCCTGCTGGCGCTGGGGGCCTTGCTGAGTCCTCTGCCGCGCGTCCATGCGCAGGTCACCGCCACCGCTCCTGAAGCCGAAACGCCGCAGTACCAGCAGCGGTGGGACGTCTACGGCGGCGCGCAATACGCGCACTTCAATCCCGGCACCGGCAAGGGCGACGGCGTGAAGGCTGTGAGCCTGATGGGCTGGACGGGCGGCGCCACAGCGTGGATTCGTCCGCTATGGGGCATTGAGGCGTCGGTGCGGGGCGTCTACGGCAACATGACGGTTCCGCCCAATCCCTTCAACATCCCGGCCAACCCGCGCATGTCGGAGAACCTGTTCCTCTTCGGCCCCAGCTTCCGGTTCTATCGCACCCCGAGGACCACGCTCGGCATGCACCTGCTGGTCGGTGCGGCCTACGGCGTGTTCGGCTCGCAGTTCCCGGCCGGCATTCAGCCCCAGCAGGTGAATATCTATAACGACAAGCTGGCCTTCGGGACGGCGGTCGGTGGATTTGCGGACTACAACGTGACCCCGCGCTGGTCGGTCCGGTTTGTGGCGGACTGGCAGCCCACACATTACGGCTTTTCCGAGCAGAATGAATTCGCCGGATCGGTCGGACTCGTCTACAAACTAGGGTCGCTGGGTAAGTAGCGCTTTTTGTTAGGTATCAGGCTGGACGCTGGCGTAGCCGCGTCCGTGTATTTCTACCTCCTACACGCTACGCCCTACACCCTCGCCCCTCAGTTATCCCGCCGCTTCCGCATATAGACTTCGAACTTCTTTGCAGCCCGGCGACGCTTCCAGCGATAGTACTGATTCCGCACCCCATACAGCCGCTCGCTGCTCGCAAACGCGAACCCCCGGCGTGGCGCGAACTTGATGTACAGGTACCCAAACAGCGCTCCGCCCAGCTGCGAAAACGCGAACCCGCGCTCCGCGGAGAACAGCATAGCCAGTGAGATGAGCATGTAGACCGCAACCAGGTATTTGGCGCGGATCATGAAGGGAAGCGGAAACATCATGAATTCCAAATCCGCGTAGAGCACGCCGAAGGCGATCAGCAGGCCGAAGATTCCGCCATAGCATCCATAGAGGGTCAGAGCGGAGCCTGGGAAGGCCAGCGCAATGGCCAGGGCCGCGAGGCCCGCGCCCAGCACGGAGAAGAAAAAGATCTCCCCCAGCCACCGCGACCCGTGATTCATCTCCAGAAAGCTGGCCAAAAACCACAGCGACAACAGTTCAAAAGCGGTCCCCAGAATTGTCCCATGGATGAGGAAATAGGTGACCAGCTGCCAGACCCATCCGCGGTGCAGCACGAGCCCCGGGGTCAGCGCCAGCACAGCCGTCAAATCACCGGCGAACCCTCTTGCGAACGCACCCAAAATCAGCAATAAGAAATAAGCCGCAACATTCCACACGATTAATTGGCGCGTGAAGCCGCGGAATGGCGGAAAGCTCAAAATTCCAGACGAAATTCGTGGCACGGGCTTATTGTCTCATTCAGAAGCGGACGTTGCCTTCGCCCATTGGATGCAAGCCAGTCCGCAACCGACGGGCTTCTACGCTGACCGCTTTTTAGCTGACCGTCCTGTCGCTGACCGCTCCTTAGCTGCCCCCAGCTACCGTCCCGGCACCGGCACCACCGCCGAACTCCGGTGCCCCGCCGCATCCATAGCGCGAATCCCAAAGATCACGTTGTCCTTCGAAACCGGCAAAGTCACCGTCCATGTGCCCGCATTCTGCTTCGCTCCCGCCTTGTCCGCCAGGATCGCCCTCTGCCAGTCAGGAGCATCAGTCTCGCGCCAAACAATCTCGTATTTTGCGTTCGTCCCCGCTGCGGGTGACCCGGCCCACGTGATCGTGGTGTTGTTGATGGAGTTGTCGAACACTGGTCCCCCCGGGGGATATTTCACGCTCACCGGCGCGGGTGGAGCGCTCGCCAGCACCGCCAGAGTCGCCGCGTTCAAACGCGCCACGCGTGCCACGTAGTCGAAGTCCACATACTGCAGAAGATCGCCGTACTGCACGCCGTTTTCCACCCTCACGTTCTGATGTTGGTGGTTGAAATCCTCGCGCCACTCCGTAAACCGCACGCCCGCAAAGCCTTCTTCATTGAACGAACTGTGATCGCCGCCGCGTTGGAAGCGGTCGCGCCGAAATTCGAGCACCGGCTCAATCCGCGTCATCAACGGCGCCGCATCGGTATAGGTACGCCCCGTGTACGTCACGGCCCGCGCCAGTTCGCGCGACGGCGAATCGCTCTCGTACCCGAGGGCCAAGATTCTCTTCGTCTCCTCGGGCGTCGCACTGGCGGGAACATTCTCGCTGAAGACACGGACCGCGTGCTTGTCCTGGAACTTGTCCCCCGGAGTGGTATTCCCGCCCACAATGTCGTTGTTCAGCACCGCCTCCAGCTGCCAGCTCTCCTGCTTCGCCATCTCCGCCAAATGCTTGCTGCCATACAGTCCCTGCTCTTCGCCAGCCACTGTCACAAACACCACCGTCGCCGGCAGCTTGAGCTTCGAAAGGGCGCGGGCGCACGCGAGGCTTACCGCGGCGCCGCTCGCGTCATCGTTCGCTCCGGGAGCTTCGCCATGCGAGTCGAAGTTGCTGCTGTCGCGCGAGTCGTAGTGCCCGGTCACCAGAATCATGCGCTGCGCCTGGCTGGGATCGCTCCCACGCAGAATCGCATAAACATTCGTCAGCATCGTCGGTTGGGTCACACGCGCGTTCGGCCCCGTCCCCGGCGCCTGCGTGAACGTGTCGCGCTTTACCTCCAGGCACCCACCGCAATCCGCCGCAATCTGCTTAAACTGCCCTTCGATCCAGTCTGCCGCCGCGTTGATCCCGGTTCCTGGCGGTAAATCCTTGTCCATACTGGAGAGAGTGCTGCGGTTGCGGAACCCCACGAGCGCCGCAATCGTATGCTGGATCTGGACAGGAGAAATCCCGGCCAGGGCTCGTGCAATCGTCGAATCCACCGGCATTGCCTGAATCGGCGTGCCAATGGCATCCAGATCGCGCCTTCCCGCATCGGCTGAAGAGGCACCAACAACGGGCGCAGCCGTAACGGCCAGCGCAAGACACAGCAACACGAACGCACAGCAGCGATTCGTTCTCATGACTATCGAGTATGCCCCAAAACAGAAGTTCTGCACGACCGCTTGACGCGCAGCCGTGTTCTCTTCAACACTAGCGAAGGCAACAACATTTTCAGAGTGGGTTGATTGGGACCCCGCGAAGCATCAGCCGACAGCCGTTTACCGGGCGGCAGGCTTCGAGACACAAGCGATCCTCAGTTTTTTTCTGAACGTGGAGCCAGACTTTTTCATCAGAGTTGCGTCATCCTGATGGACTCAAAATTCTCTTTCTCCTGGTGGAGGAATGCATGCCGATTTGCCCCGAATGTGAAAGCGCCCTCGACTTCGACGTCGAAGAAATCGAGGAAGGCGACATTGTCGTTTGCGACGAATGTGGAACCGAATATGAAATTGTCGGCACCGAACCGCTCGAAATGAGCAAGGTGGAAGAGGGTTATGCCGACGAAGAGGAAATATCGGAAGAGGAGGAAGAATGACGCGTAAGCCGCGCCATCTTCGCTGTACCAGCCTGGCGATCACCTTGCTGGCCATCGTCGCTCTGGTCCTGGTCGCGCCGCGTGCGTCTGCCCAGGACTTCGGCGTCAAACAACTGCAGGGCAAAGTCTTCACCGCGCAGGATTCCCCTATCGGCGGCGCCATCGTCTACCTGCAAAATTCGCGCAATAACGACATCAAGTCGTATATTTCGGACAAGGACGGCGCCTACCACTTCGCCGACATCTCCGCCGACACCGACTACACGGTCTGGGCCGCGTTCCAGGGCAAGAAGACTCCCACCAAAACCGTCAGCGCCTTTGACTCGCGCAAGAAGGTCTTCCTCGACCTGCACATGAAAGAGTAGCGTTCCGCGCGCAATCCAAAACAAAAACGCCACCTTTGCGGGTGGCGTTTCTGCGTTTCTGCTTCCGGATCGCGGCTAGCGTTCTTTCTTCCAGTTCACCAGATCGCCCAGCGTTGTGGTGGAGCTCGAAACCGGCTGCTTGTAGGCTTCCACGTCCGCGCGGCTGGCTTCATCGCCACTCACCGCCCGTACGCTTAGCGCGACCTTCTTCTCTTCCGGGTTCATCCGGATGATCTTGAAGTCGCTCTCCTGGCCCTGCTCCAGTTTCACCGGAACGCCATGGCCGTCGGTCGCTTCGGATACGTGGCACAGACCCTCCACGCCCTCGGCAATCTCGACGAACGCGCCGAACTGCGCCGTCCGGAGCACCTTGCCCTTCACTACATCGCCGACGCGATGCTGCGCGAAGAAGGTCTCCCACACATCGGGCTGCAGTTGCTTGATGCCCAGCGACAGCCGGCGGTTCTCCGGCTCCACGCCCAGCACTACCGCGCGCACCTTCTCGCCCTTTTTCAGGACTTCAGATGGATGCTTCACGCGTTTAGTCCAGCTCAGATTGCTAACGTGCACCAGGCCGTCGATGCCGTCTTCAATCTCAATGAACGCGCCGAAGTCGGTCAGGTTGCGCACCCGGCCCTCCACGGTCGCCCCGGTCGGATACTTCTCGCCCAGGTGCTCCCACGGATTGTCGAGCAGTTGCTTCATGCCCAGGGAAATACGCCGATCCGCCGGATTCACCTGCAGGATCACCGTCTCCACTTCGTCGCCCGGCTTCACGATCTTCGACGGATGCTTCATCCGCTTGGACCACGTCATCTCCGAAACGTGGACCAGACCTTCGATGCCCTGCTCCAGTTCCACAAACGCGCCGTAGTCGGTCACGCTCAGCACCCGGCCGCGCACCCGCGCGCCAATCGGATACCGCTCGGCCGCATCCAGCCACGGGTCCGGCGTGAGCTGCTTAAAGCCCAGCGAAACCCGCTGCTTATCTTTGTCGAACTTCAGAACCTTCACCTGGATCTCGTCCGCCACGTTCACCAGATCCCGCGGATGCGTCAGACGCCCCCACGACATGTCGGTGATGTGCAGCAGGCCGTCGATCCCGCCCAGGTCGACAAACGCGCCGTAATCGGTCAGGTTCTTCACCGTGCCGGTCAGCACAGCGCCCTCTTCCAGGTGCTCCAGGGTATGCGAACGGCGTTCCGTCTGCTCTTCTTCGAGGATTTCCTTGCGCGAAACCACTACGTTGCCGCGCTTCTTGTTCAGCTTGATTACTCGGACCTGAATCGGCTGGCCGATGTAGGTATCCAGGTTGCGCACCGGACGCAACTCCAGCTGCGATCCAGGCAGAAACGCCTTGATGCCGATGTCGACGGTCAAACCACCCTTGACGCGCCCCACCACAATCCCCGTGATTGGCGTCTTCTCGTTCGCCGCCTTCTCCACCGTGTCCCAGACGCGGAGCCGCTGGGCCTTCTCGTACCCCAGCAGATAGCCGCCTTCCGGCTCCTCACGCTCGATCACAACCTCAACAGCGTCGCCCGCCTTCAGCTTGGGCTGCCCGGTGTGATCCAGCACCTGCTCGATGGGAATCAGTCCTTCGGACTTCATGCCCACATCGACCACGACGTGCTTGTCAGTGAGTTTGATTACGGTGCCGGAAACAATGGCGGAATCGTCGAAAGCCTGCGCGGCGGCTTCAGCTGCCTGCTCGCGGTCAAACGACTCGAGCGCGGCGGCGAAGTCTTCCATGCTGAGATCCGGCTCTTCCTGATGGCCACCGTCGTGGTTCTCAGTCGTCGCCTGATGCTCGGCCTGCGCGGTTACTTCAGATACGGATCCGCTTTCCGGGTTGGGGGTGGATTCAGGGGACGGCTCAGACTGCTCCGTCACGGATTCTAGCGTCGGGGTTTCCAGTTCGGTGTTCAGAGGGATGCTCTCGGTTTGTTCAGGATTGAGGACGTCTGCCATGCTGCCAGCTCCGGGACTCGCTTGCGGCTCCCGCGTATCCGCGCCGCAGCGTTAAACCTGGCCCACACAGCGTGACCCGATCCTTGCCGCGGATTGCTTCGCCGTGGGCGCTTCGGCCTTGACCGGAGCGTGGTTCTCGGCGAAGTTCGGGGGACCGTCCCTCTCGCCTTCCGCGCCTCACGCGGAGCAACACCTCTGGAGACGGTGCGTTTTGGGAAGCGCAACATCGGTATCCAGACAGGAGCACCGGCAGGACTGGGATGAACAGGAGTGGCGATCTCGGGCCTGCGCAACGAAGTCCCGCGCGCGCAAGCCCCTTGTAAAAACTATAGTGCCACGCTATTGGCATGTCAATTCTTCCTGGGTAACGATTCAGTTAATCCAATCACACTTTCGTCACCGTCCAGCGCGATGATTTGTCCCTTTTCCACAGTCAAGGTGCCTTCACGCAAAAGGAGCGGCCTCAGCCGCTCCCTGCGTGGTTCCTGGTTTTGACCCGCCTACTGCTGCGGCGCTTCGGAATCGCCCTGCGGCGCACCTGCCGGAGGCGCTGCCGATCCGCCCTGCGGCGGAGGCGGCGCCATGCCCGGCCCCTGTCCATCCGCAGGCGGTCCCTGACGATGATGGCCCTGCCAGCCTCCCGGCCCCCGCTGGTCGCTGCGATGCTGCGCATGCAGCGCCTTCAGCTTTTGCCACTGGTCCGGCGTCAGCGTCTTGCGAATGTCGAACAGCATCCGGGCATTCGCCTTCTCCAGTTCGGCGCGCGCCTGCGCCACTTTGTCGATCTGCGCCAGCGTCTCCGCTTCGTCCGGCTGATCCGCCTCAATCAACGGCCGCATCATCACTTCCTGCTTCTCGAGCGCCGCATGCAGATCGATCAGGTTAAGCCGATGCTGCTGGAAGATGTCGTCCATCTTCTTCTTCTCATCGTCCGTCAGCCCGATCGCCGTTGCGATCCGGGGATTGTCCCACCACCGGCCGAACTGGCCGTCGTGAAATGTGCGCTCCATCGGCGGCCGGCCCATGCCACGGTCGCCGCCATCCGGTCCGCCCGGGCCCTGCGCAACCGCAAGACCGCTGGCTGCAAGGCTAAAAAGTGTTGCAAAAATTAACTTGCTCGTGTGCTTCATTATTTCTTCTCCGTTTCAGAACTTTTCGCCGTTGCCGTCTGATCGCCCATGTCCGCCAGGGGCTGCAGCGCATCCGGCACATCTTCCGTAAGATCGCTGTCAATCTGGTTCATCAACTGCGTGTCATCCACCTGCGCCACAGTCGTCGTCGGGGTCTGTGGCGTCACGTCAACCACCTTGGCCGCCGTAATTCCCCGATGTCCATGCAGATGGCTCACCGCGGGCACAATCACCGCAACCGCCAGTGCCGCAGCCAGCGCCGGCACCATCACCAACCGCATCCGGAACGACGGAGCCGGCTTCCGATCCATCGCCAACGGCCGCGCCGCCTGCTTCTCCGCCACATGCTGGATCGCCGAACGGTACAGGCTGAGCGCCTCTGCCAAATCGCGCATTTCCTGGCTCGACGTGAGCATCGACTCCGCTTCGTTTTCCATCTCTGCTTCTTTGCGGATCTTCATTTCTTTCCTCCCATGCGCTCCCTCAAAATGGCCAGCGCCCGATACAAGTGGGATTTCACCGTGCTCAAATTCATCCCAATCGTTTCTGCAATCTCTTCCAACTCCATCTCGTCCACAAACCGCAGCACGAACACCGACCGCTGCTGCGCCGATAATTCATCGACGGCCTTCCACACCAGAGCCACCTGATCCCTAGCCAGCACCGCGCTCTCCGGCGTCGTTCGGCCATCGGGCACCCAGTCGCTGATGTCCATCACATCCAGCGCCGCGCCCCGCGTCTTTTGCCAAAACCGCAAACTCCGGCTGCGCAGGTGATCCCGCATCAGGTTCACTGCAATCCTCGTCAGCCACGTGCTCAGGCTGGAGTCGCCGCGAAACTGCGCCCGCGCATTCCACGCCTTCAGGAAACACTCCTGGGTCAGCGTCTCCGCCGCGTCGCGGTCCGTCAGCGACGACAGCAGGAAGCGCAGGATCCGTGGCCGGTAGACGCGTACGACTTCGTCGAAGTCGGCCAGTTCCAGAACCGCTTGCTCTTTTTTCTCGATGGCCAGCTCGGTACCGGCAATCTCTTCCATGCAACGAGATAGACGGTGAATTACACGGCGAGTTTACAGCGCGCGCAGATTATCAGGAACGCCTGCTCCCATAGGCTCAGCCACGAACCCCTCCAGCACCCGCGTCTCCGGCGAA
>DATHQV010000046.1:0-6090 GCA_035482355.1 Acidobacteriaceae bacterium
CGCCCCCTGCTCCACCATCATCACGTCGTCCCAGTGCGCATGCACCTCTGCGCCGCCGCTCGCCGTCCGCACGGAGAGCTGTAGTTTGTAACTGCCGTAATCCACCAGCGTCGCCCCGGCGCTCCCTGACGCCTTCGCCGCTGGAATCAGGCCTGCCAGCCGCGCCTTCACGTCTTTCTGCATCAGCACGGAGGGTTTCAGTTCCGGCCCAGGAGGCGGCGTCTGCAACACATTGCTCATGCCCGGAGCCGGGCTCTGCGTACCTGCATTCGGCGCCACCGCCTGCGCCGCCGCGGAAAGCGTAAACGTAACAGCCACTGCGACGATCCATGCTCTCATCGAAAATCCTTCTGCCACTGCTCTCACAAAAGAGTCGTCAGCGGCGCAGCATCCATGTCCGCGTAGTCCTGATTCTCTCCGCCCATTCCCCAGCAAAAACTGTAAGCGCGCGTTCCCACCCCAGCGTGAATCGACCAACCCGGCGACACCACAATGTCGTGGTCAGCCAATACCAAATGCCGCGTCTCCTGCGCAGGCCCCATCAAATGAAATACCCGCGCATCGTCGGTCACATCGAAGTACATGTAAATCTCCGACCGCCGCATGTGCGTGTGGGGAGGCATAGTGTTCCACGCGCTCCCCGCCTGCAGATGCGTTACCCCCATCACCAGTTGGCAGCTCCGCGCGCCCTCCAGATGGATGTACTTGCAAACTGTGCGCAGATTGCACGTTTCGGCGCTTCCCAACTGCGTCGGGCTGGCTTCCGCCTTCTTCACCAGCGTCACGGGATAACTGGCGTGCGCCGGATAGCTGAGCAAATAGAAAATCGCCGGCGTCTCATTCGCAGCCGATTCAAATCGCACATCACCATTGCCGCGTCCGATGTACAGCAAGTCCAGATTCTCCAGCGCATAGCTCTGCGTGCCCACATGCACCACGCCAGCGCCGCCAATATTCAGCACGCCCAATTCCCGCCGCTCGGTGAAGGACTCCGAGCGCAGTTCCGGAAACGTCGGCAACACGATCGGCCCGGCCACAGGTGCAGCCATTCCCACCACTGCGCGATCCAGATCGACATACGCCAGCCGCAGCACGCCCGCCTCGCACAGCCCATCCAGCAAAAATGTCTCGCGCAACTCTGCCGTCGTCATGCGCGGATACCGCACCGGATCGGCCATCAATACCGTCTTCATTTCGTGCCTCGGAAAATCTTATTCTCGCGTTGAATGGTTCAAAATCGGCAAAGAAACTGAAGCAGCCGCAGGATGGAAATGTAAATGAATCGCCTCCGCCGTCTTCGGCGGCACCACCGCAGCTAATGCCTCCAGGCTTGCTCCCGCCACGCTGCGCTGGCTCCCAAAGTGCTCCAGCAGCCGCTGCCGCGTGCGCGCACCCACCCCCGGAATCTCCAGCAGTTCCGAATCCCGGTCCCGCATCTCCCGCCGCTTGCGATGGTACGTGATCGCGAACCGGTGCGACTCGTCGCGAATCATCTGCACCAGATGCAGCACCGGCGAACGCCGGTCCAGCACCACCGGCTCATTTTCCTGCCCGTACAAATAGATAATCTCTTCCCGCTTCGCAATCGAAGCCAGCGGCTGCGTCGTCAGGCCGAGTTCTTCCAGCGAGGACGCCGCCGCATGCAGTTGCCCCAGCCCGCCATCAATCAGGATCAGGCTCGGCATCTCCTGCTTTTCCTCCACCACCCGCCGATATCGCCGCGTCAGCACTTCGTGCATCGAAGCGAAGTCGTCCACGCCTTCCACCGTTTTGATCTTGAATTTCCGGTAAGCCGACTTCTTCATCGCGCCGTCTTCCCACACCACCATCGACGCGACCGTCTCCGCGCCCTGGATGTGCGAAATGTCGAAGCACTCAATCCGCTTCGGCGGATTCTCCAGCATGAACGCATCCTGCAGCGCGCTGGCGACGGCCTTTTGATTCGGCTGCAGCACGCGGAATCGTTGATCGTAGCTCTGCTTCGCATTCTGCCCCGCCAGATCCACCAGCGATCGCTTCTCCCCACGCTGCGGAACCGCAATCTCCACGCGATGCCGCGTCTGCTCCGCCAACAACCCCGACAGCGATGCCCGGTCGCTGAAGTCGACCGGCACAAAAATATTCGACGGAACGTATTGCTGATCGATGTAGAGCTGCTTCAACAGGGCAGAGAAGAACGCTCCCGGCTCAAACACCGCCTCCGGGGTCTCCGCAGGCTGCGCGGGTTCCTCCGTCTCGCCGATCTCCGCGACCACAAACTCCGGCAAATCCTCCCAGAAAAATTCCCGCCGGTCCACAATCTTGCCGCCGCGCAGGTGAAACAAATTTACCGCCACCATCCCATTTTCATAGTGGAACCCAAACACATCCGCATCGTCTTCTTCCGCCGACGCAATCCGCTGCTTCTCCTGCATCTGATCCACTGTGATCAGCAGGTCGCGATACTTCGCCGCCAACTCAAACTGCTCGCCTGCCGCCGCAGCCGCCATGCGCTCATGCAGGCTTTTGTTCAGCTCTGTCGTTCGGCCTTCCAGAAACAATTGCGCGTCCCGCACCGCCTCCGCGTAAGCCTCGGGCGTCGTCAGCCCCTTGACGCACGGCCCCAAACAACGATGGATGTAGTACTGCAAACAAGGCCGCGGATGATCGCGCGACAAATCCACCTTGCAGCTGGGCAGCAAAAAGCTGCGGTGGATCAGCTCCACAATCCGATACGCCAGGTTCCCCGGGAAAAAAGGTCCGTAATACGCGCTGCCATCTCGCCGCACCCGCCGCGTCACAAACACCTTCGGATACCGGTCGCCCAGCGTCAGCTTCACATACGGGTACGTCTTGTCATCCCGCAGCAAAATGTTGAACCGCGGTTTGCGCTGCTTGATCAGATTGTTTTCAAGCGCCAGCGCCTCATGCTCGTTATCGACGAGGATGTAATCCACATCGACCGCCTCGCGCATCAGCGATCCGGTCTTCGCGTTCGCCTGCGAAGCCTCCAGCAGATACGAACGCACCCGCGCCCGCAGGCTCTTCGCCTTGCCGACGTAGATCACCTCGCCATCGGCATTCTTGTAGAGATACACGCCAGGCCGCGGCGGCAGCGTTCGCATCTTTTCGTGTAAATCCATACGGCCTGTCTGTACCGGTCCTGACTCTATTTTACGGCCCACTCATCGCAAGTAAGCCCCATGCCGGCGAAGCCACCCACGAGCGTCAGGACTAATCTAAAAACAAATGCGCGCAGCCGTCCTCCACCATCCCGCCCCCATCGCCACGCGCCCGCTGGTCCTCGAAGACCTGCCCATTCCCGAGCCCAGCCCCGGCGAAGTCCTCCTCCGCGTGGAAGCCTGCGGCGTTTGCCGCACCGACCTCCACATCACAGCCGGAGAACTCCCGCAGGTGGACCTTGCCATCACACCCGGCCACCAAATTGTCGGCCGCATCGAAAAACTAGGGCAGGGAATCACCAACTGGAAACAAGGCGCGCGTGCCGGAGTCTCCTGGCTCGGCGGCACGGACGGCACCTGCCTCCTGTGCCGCAAGGGCCGCGAGAATCTCTGCGACCACCCCACCTTTACCGGCTACTCCGTCAACGGCGGCTATGCCGAATACGCGACCGCCCGCGCCGATTTCCTCATCCCGCTGCCCGAAGAACAGCAGGCCGTGCACCTCGCCCCGCTGCTCTGCGCCGGCATCATCGGCTTCCGCAGCCTGCGCGTCGCGGAAGTCGCGCCTGGGGATCGCGTTGGCCTCTTCGGCTTTGGAGCCTCCGCGCATCTCGCGATCGAAGTGCTCAAATCCTGGAATTGCGACGTCTACGTTTCCACCCGCGGCGCCTCGCACCAGCAACTGGCCCGCACGCTCGGCGCGGTGTGGGTCGGCGACGCTACGGATCGTCCGCCCGTCCCACTTGACTGCGCCGTCACCTTCGCCCCCAGTGGCGACGTTGTCATCGCCGCGCTCGCCTCGCTGCGCAAAGGCGGCATCGTCGCCATCAACGCGATCCACCTCGACCGCATCCCGCAGTTCGATTACGATTCGCTGCTGTGGGGCGAGCGCCAGCTCCGCTCCGTTGCCAACATGACCCGCCAGGACGCCCACGACTTCGTCGCCCTCGCCGCCAAAATCGACATCCGCTCCCGCACCACTACGTTTCGTCTGGAAGAGGTCAACGAGGCTCTTCTCGCTGTCTCCAACGATGCAATCGATGGCGCCGCAGTGGTCGTGCCGTAATGGTGGCCGCTTGACACCCTCATCGCGCCCTCCTACGCTGCTGCTATGGAAGTGAATCTTAGTCCGGAGTTATCAGCGCGCCTGGAACAGTTGAAAGCCCAGACCGGCCGCGAACCCGACGACCTGGTCGCTGACGCCATGGCCGGATATTTCCATGAGCTCGGCCGCACCCACGCGATGCTCGACAGCCCCTACGACAGTATCCGAAACGGCGACGTAACCTTGATCGATGGCGAAGAAGCCTTTACCCGCCTCAAAGAAAGAACCGACGCGCGTCGCCGTCGGGCATGAGCGGACGCTTTTGCCGATCTTGACGAGATACGAGGATTCATCGCAGAAGAAAATCCAGAGGCAGCGGACCGGGTGTTGACCGAAATATTCGAGGAATTCCGAATTCTCGCCGGTTTTCCCCACGTCGGCCATTTGCGGCAGGACCTTACGTCTCGGCCTGTTCGTTTTCGATTGGTCAGGGAATATCCGATCCCTTATGTCGCCGCAATCCGCGTTTGATGGCCGCAGTCCTGCGTAGTCGAATGTAGCGGCACTTATCCCCTGCCCTAACCGTTAAAAATCGCCAGCGTAAAACCGTCGTATCCCTTGCTGCCCACCGTCTGAATCGTGGTCGCTTCCACGCGCGGGTCAGCCGCTATCGCCTCATTGAAGCGCTGAATGCCCTGCACCCGCGGATCGCTCGAATCCGGATCGGCAACCTCGCCCTCGCGAATCACGTTGTCGACCACGATCACAGCGCCCGCCCGCGAGAGCCGTAGTGCCCACCGGAAGTAGGCTTCGGTGTTCTCCTTATCGGCGTCGATAAAGACCATGTCGAAGGGCTCCAGTCCCTCCGCCGCCAGCTCCGGCAGCGTGTCCAGCGCGCGCCCCAGCCGCAAATCGGTGAGCGGCGCCACATCGGCCCGCGCCAGATTCGCCTGCGCCACCTCGCAATGCTTGGGGTCCGCCTCCAGCGTCACAATGCACCCCTCGGCGGGCAGCGCGCGCGCCATCCACAGCGTGCTGTATCCGGCCAGCGTGCCAATCTCAAGAATCCTGCGCGCCCGCTGCACTCGTGCCAGCAGGTACAGCAGCTTGCCCTGTCCGGGCGTCACGGCAATCGCCGGCAGCCCCGCCGCCTCGCTCGCAGCCACCGCGGCCTCCAGCACCGGGTCAGAGGGAATCAGCAGGCCATCGATGTAACGCTCAACGTCGGTCCAAAGCTCCTGGGACACACTTGCTCCTTAGCAAAAAAAGGCTGCCTTCAGCGTTCCTCTTGTTTGTCCAGCCCGAGGGTTTGAATCTCTGAAGCAGAAGGCTCCTGGAGTTTTCCGGAGTCATCGTCATCAGGCGAGTCATAATCCTCGTCGCCTCTGACACGCTCCGTCTTCTCCTCAAAAAGTTTTACAACGCCATATCCCACGAAGGGCAACGCCATCGCCATTCCCAAAAGGCTTAAAGTGGGGTCGTCGATTTGCTCGTAGCGCCAGCCGGGATGCGAGCCGCTTACCTCGTCCAGCGTCTCGACCTTGATGTCCCACAGACGAACCAGCATTGTGACTCGATCGCCAATTTGCAGCACACCCGATTTGTATTCGCGGTGGCTCATGGTGATGTGAAACGTATAGTACTGCCACGCCGGCATGTCCACGCGGAAGTCCCCATAAGGTCCGGAACGGCCGCCTCGGTCCTCGCTCAGTGTGGTGAGGCTGCCGGTCACCGTGACGCGGGGCGCATGCTCGATGATGTACCAATTCTCAGTGAACAAAGAGACCAGTGCCGCAGCGAAAGCCAGGCACGCTGCGAGCCGGAGCAACCCGCGCCGAATCCCCGGATCCTGTGTGGGCAGGTTGAGCAGACAGAATGTTCCGC
>DATHQV010000047.1:0-19699 GCA_035482355.1 Acidobacteriaceae bacterium
TCGGCCGACGCGACGCCGATATAAGGCGCAGATGCAACGTGGCTCAGATCGGAGGGTATCTGTTTATAGGTGGTGAGCGGCTGCTTGACAACCACCTGGACAACCCCCGAAGGCGTCTGAATGTCGAGCGCTTTTCCATCAAACGACTGGAGCTTCCCGATGACGCCGTCAATCGGAGGGGCAGCTTGCGCCTGCGCCCGGACTGTGAATGATGTTGTCAGTGCAGCCAGCAAAGTCGCATAGGCGAAATGTCGCAGCGAATGTCGATTCATTTCAAATCTCCTCGTTGCTCCGGCACGCAAGGATCAAGTGATCCTGGCCGGAGGTTGGACGTTCCTGAGTCTCGCGGCATTCTCCGCACAAATCATGGAACTGTTGGTGAAAAGTCGCTGAGGCCGGAAGCGCTTCGTGCGGACATTCTGCGAAACGGGCCCTAATGCCGCAATCAAAAGAGCGTTGCACTTCTGGCCGATCGCGCTTAGTTCTTCAACGGTGTAGTTGCGACGATTTCCACTTTCTCGATTTGCGGAGGAGTCGCGAACAATTCGTTCGCCCGAGCACCCAACGCCTTCGCAATCTCGCCGCTCAGGTGGGCATTGCGCCCGGCTTCGTTTGAAAACGTGTCGAAGATGCTGAACTTCTTCGGCCCCAACTTGATCGCATACCACTTCTGGGTTCCAGTTTCACTGACTGCCAGGGGCTGAGCCGACTTCAGAAATGCTTCGGCATCGGCCTCTTTTCCAGGACGTGCTTCGAGCGTGACTAACAATCCGATTGCTTCCATTGAGTTACTCTCCTGTGTTGAGTTGTTCCCGGCTGTTTCTGCGAGAAGTGCTTGAGTTCGCTTCCGTGCGGACGGTAATGCCATGCGCAGGGGTGGTCATTCCATCGCTCTCTTTCGGCCGGAATTGGCTCTTTCCCAAAACTAGGCGCGTGCGGGCGATTTAACCATTGGCAGAACTGCCATATTTGGTACCATCTGTGCCATGCGTGTTTATGTGCTTGCGCTCGACGGCGTCTTCGATCTTGGCTTGTCGGCCATTCTGGATGCATTCCAAACCGCGAACGAATTGATTGAGATGACTGGACTCGTCGTTCCGCAGTTCGATGTCAGGATCGTGGGGATGCGAAAGACGGTCCGAACCTCACACGGACTGAATGTCCCGATTCAGCCGATTGGAAGACAAGCGCCGGATTGCGTGATTGTCCCGGCAATCGCGTGTAAGACTCCCGCTACTTTGAAAGCAGGTCTGGCCAGACCTGATGTCCGCGATGCTGCGAAGGCGTTTCAAAAGTGGGCAAAAGGCGGAGCAACATTGAGCGCCGCCTGTGCTGGAACCTTTGTGTTGGCTGAATCGGGTCTGCTCAACCAGCAGCGCGCAACGACCACCTGGTGGCTGGCGCCATTGTTTCGCGAACGATACCCTCAGGTATTGCTCGACGAATCGGACATGGTGGTCAAGTCGGGAAATGTTGTGACCGCCGGTGCTGCTCTGGGCCACATGGATCTGGCCTTATGGCTGATACGCGGTGTCAGTCCCGAACTCGCCTCGCTGACAGCGAGATATCTCATCGTCGATTCCAGGCCTTCTCAGACTGCTTATGCTCTGACCGATCACCTGATGCACTCCGACCCGGTGGTACAGCTCTTTGAACGCTGGGCGCGTGCCAGGCTCACGCGTCGATTTTCCCTCGACAGTGCAGCAAAAGCTGTCGGCGCGAGCAAACGGACCCTCACCCGGCGGCTACAGAGCGTCCTTGGAAAATCTCCAATGTCGTATTTCCAAAGCCTGCGCGTTGAACGCGCTGTGCATCTCCTGAAGACCAGTCGGGCAAGCGTCGATGAGATTGCCGCAAAAGTCGGGTACATGAACGGTGGGACGTTACGGCTCCTTCTGCGACGGCGGCTCAATGTCGGAGTGAAGGAGATAAGAAGAGCTTCCTGAGCGGCTTCAAAGCATGTTCTCAGCAACCTGGAGATGACCGATCGGCATTTTCTGGAGAGCGGACCTGTTCTCGGTCTGATCCATGCACTCTCAAGAATCGTTCGTTCCAGTGATGGAGACATTGCATTGCAGCATATATTCTTGCTGCGATGCAGAATGCCCTGACGCGGGGGTGAATGCCATGGGATCAACCCATTTGGAGAAACGGCAGGAAGCGGCAGCCGATGCGGTTTTCACGCTGGAAGGCAAAGCCGCACGGGTAATGGGCGGGGGCGCAGGATCGGCAAAGCCCTTGCGAAAAAGCTGTGGGCCGCCAGCGCGTGTGCGTCATATCTGCGGCGACCTTGCGGCGTAACGGACCAACCGGAACGCGCAGATACGAAACTCGGGGCCTCATCTATTTTTGATCGAGAGCAATCACCTGGATCGAATACGGTGGCATGGTGTGGCGCAGCATGCCCCCGCTTGTCTGCACAGTGCTCTCTACCGGCACAATCTTTGTCGGCTCTGTAATGCTGTTGGTGGCCTGCGTGTCGTGCGCGCTCAGCGTCACCAGCTTGCCCGCCGCCGCCACCGCCGCGCCGGTAAACTTCACGTCCACCGCCTGCGGAGTCGATGCGGCGTTCACCAGCTTCAGATAGAGCTTCTTCTTTGCCGCGTCGCGCGTGATCGAATAAAAGAACTTCGGACCGCCGTTGTCGAGGCTTGACGCGAGCGTCTCACTCCCGAGGTATTGCGCAAACAGCACCTGCGCGTAGTAGCTGGGCGACCCGTAGCTTTTCTCCGCGTTGTAGCCAATCAGGTCTGTATCCCACTGCAGCCCGCCAGGATTCACATTTGTCAGCAGCGGCGCGTACGACGCCATCACGATGATGTCGCTGTTGCGCTCGAGGCCGGTCATCCACGCGGCATCGCCCAGCGCTCCACCGAAGTTCGGCGTCGGCATGCCTTCTCGCGTCGCCCACTCGCCCACAAAAATCTTCGGGCCGCTGCGGTCCGTCTTGTCGTAGTGGTTCGCATCGTGGAAATTCTGTGTCGCCCGCACGTAGAAATGTTCGTCCAGCACATCCGGCTGCTGCGTCTTCACCGGAGCCGTCGCGATCAACTGCAGGTCGGGATACTTCGCCTTGATCGCTTTGTAAAACTGCGCGTAACGCCCATCGTAGCTGCCCGACCGGTCGAACCAATCCTCGTTCCCGATCTCCACATACGTTAGATGGAATGGCTGCGGATGCCCGTCTTTGGCGCGTTCGGCGCCCCACTTCGTGTCCGTGCTTCCCGTCACGTATTCCAGTTCATCCAGCGCGTCCTGCACATAGGGATCGAGGTCCGCGCCCGGATTCACATGCTCCCCCCGCAGCGAATATCCCGCGTAAACCGCCAGCACCGGCTGCATTTTCAGGTCTTCGCACCAGTTCAGAAATTCCAGCAGCCCCATGCCATCCGTCGAGAAATAATTCCAGGGGCTCGGATGCCCGGCGCGGTCCACCAGCGGGCCAATGGTCTTCTTCCATTGGTAACGATCCGCAATGCGATCGCCTTCCAGATAATTTCCGCCCGGGAAGCGCAGAAACGCCGGATGCATCGCAGCCAGTTTCTCCATCAGATCCGCGCGATTGCCGTTCGCGCGATCGTGATAGGTGGGCGGGAAAAGCGAAACCAACTGCAGCCACAGCGTCCCCGGATGCGCCACCGTCAATTCAAGATGATTCCCTGCCCCCGCAGCCGTCGCGCCGGTCTTCAGCACGAAGTTGTACTGCTTCCAGTCCGCGCCAATGCCGGTGACCTTCGACGTCGCGACGGTCTGGCCGCTTTGATTGTTCATCAGGGTCGCCGTCACCGTATCCGGCCCTGTGCTCTTCGCATAGAACGAACCGTGATAGGTCGTGTCCGGCCGCAGCGCCATGCCCCAATAGCCATCGTTCAGAACGCCGGCTCCATTCTGCGCATCCGCCGACGTCACTTCAACCTTCAGGCTGCGCTTCAACGCGTCGCTCGGCCCGGTTCCGGTATCCACAGCCAGGCTCGCCGCAGCATTCCCTTTCTCCACCAGGACCCAGTCCGGCGTGCCTGACCAATCGCTGCGCATCGTGCGATTGCGCACCATCTCCGCATACAAACCGCCGTCATAGGAGTAATTGATCTCTTCGGTCATCAGCCCATAGAGTGTGGGGCTCACTTTCGAGACAGGCTTATCCGTCTGAACGGTGAGAACGGCAGCAGTCCGGGAATGTGGGGTCTGGCCCATTGCCGCCGCACCAGCAAAGGCGGCAAAGATCGTAACCATGGCAAACGTTTTCCTGCTCATATTTGCAAGCACCCCTCGACCCTCGATTTTAACGACGCGCCAGTATAGCGCAGCCCCGGCGGCTCCGGGCATAGTCCGGGAGAGGAAACGAGTAAGCCTTTACCGTTGACACCCATTCTCCGCCGGGTATATAAGGCGCCTGAGGCTTCCTTCCGGGCAGCAGACATCAACCTTTCCCAACCCCGCGAAGAGCTTCACCGGCACCCGGCGTATACGTTTACGCCAAACTTCCCTTTCGAGGCTTTGCCGTGCCCATCCATCGCGATTCTCTCCTGGCAGTTACCGCCCTCTCTCTCCTCGCACTCGCAGGATGCGGCGGAGGAAGTACCGGCTCCGGTGGCGGAGGAGGAGCCGGCGGAGGAGGAGGAACCACGCCAGACATGGGCACCCTCACCTTTGTCAGCGACGACTTTCAATACAAAATCACGAACGCCTCGAGCGGCCTCCTGCTCGGCATTCAAGGACAAAGCCAGGTGGCCGGAACCTCCGTCGCGCAGGCTGCTGCCGATAATCAGAACGATCAGCTCTGGCACTTTATGCCGTTCAACTACACCGCCGAGCAGTTCAACATTGAGAATTTGCTGACCCATCAGGTCATGGGCATCTCCGGCGCGTCCACTGCCAGTGGTGCGCAGGTTCTCCAGTGGGCCGACAACGGCACCAACGATCATCTTTGGGAATTCTTCAAACTCACCGACGGCAATTACCTGATCCAAAACGTGAACAGCAGCCTGTATCTCACCGACAGCAACTCCGGCACAACGTCATCCGCCACCATCGATCAGGAAGCGCGTGCGACCACCGGCACCGGCTGCACCTGCCAGGAGTGGACGCTGACTTCGACGGGCGTTTCGCCGTACACCGCGCCGCTGCCGGTCAGCGGCACCGGCATCTACGTCCACGATCCCTACATGTTGCGCGACGCGTCCGGGACTTACTGGCTCTATGGGACGCATCAGACCATCGCCTACTCCACAGACCTGTCGACCTTCACTTACACCACCAATGCGACGCCGATGGGCGCGTGCACGGCAGCGCAGGGAACCGCGTGGCTGACCGACGATTCGCGATGCCCCATTGTTGGCCCGGATTTCGCGTCGTGGACCGGCCTGCAAACTCCTCCGTCCGACAACAACGGCGCCAACATCGATATGTGGGCGCCGAGTCTGCTCACCGCAAACGGCACCTATTACCTCTATTACGCAATTCCGTGGGAGCCTTCTACCGGAGCTGAGGCCGTCATCGGTCTTGCCACCAGTTCCACTCCCTATGGGCCCTGGGCGGACAAGGGCTACGTCGTTTCGTCCTGGACCGCCGCGACTACCGCACCACCGGCGAACCCGGTATGGAATTTTTCCGCGACGACCACCTGGAACGCCATCGATCCCGCGCCCTTCATCGACGCCGCCGGCAACTGGTGGGCCAGCTTCGGCTCTTTTCAGGATGGCATCCACATCATCGAGCTTGATTCCACAACGGGCATGCCGGCGGCCACCAATCCTACTCCGTACCCGGTGATCGCCGCGCGCGGAGCCGGCGAAGAGGGATCGTTCATCTACCCCTGGGTCGTCAACGGCACGCAGTATTACTTCTACTTCGCATCCATCAACGTGTGCTGCAGTCCGACCAGCGCGTATCGCATCATCGCCGGCCGATCGCAGAATCCGAATGGACCCTTTGTCGATCGCGGAGGCCTGAGTCTCACCAACGGCGGCGGCACCATCGTCCTGAGTTCGCACAACAACATCACAGGACCGGGCGGCGAGAGTGTCTTCACGGACGTGGTGAGTGGCGTCCAGACTCCAACGCTGGTCTATCACTACTACGACGGCAACAATGCAGGCACGCCAACGCTCGGCATCAACCGGCTCGCGTTCACCGCGGACGGCTGGCCTTATGTTCAGTGAGGAAACGCCCACAAATGTTCTTTCTGCCGTGATATAACGAATGGTTTCGTAAACGCTTACTCTTTGTTTCTGCATTGAGGTTGCTATGCGACTCTCCGCTGCACTGTTGTTAACGGCGCTGCTCTGCTCGACGGCTGCATCCGCTCAGTCTCCGCAAGCCCTCACGCTCACCGGCGACTTCTGGGGAACGCACGATCCCTCCATCATCAAGGCCGGAGACACCTGGTACGTCTTCGCCACGGGCAGATCCCAGGATGGCGGACAGTTCCAGCTTCGCTGCTCCACCGACCTGCTCGCGTGGAAGGTCTGCGGCCACGTCTTCGACGCCATTCCTGACTGGATCAAAAAAGACAGCCCCGGAACCATCGAATTGTGGGCGCCCGACATTTCCTACGAGAACGGCGAATACCGCCTCTACTATGCCTATTCGCTCTTCGGAAAAAATACATCCGGCATCGCGCTGGCTACCAATAAGACCATGGACGCGCATAGCCCCGATTACAAGTGGGTCGACCACGGTCTCGTGCTCAAGTCGCTCGCGACCGACGACTTCAACGCCATCGATCCGAATGATGTGACCGACGCAAAAGGCCATGCATGGCTGGCCTTCGGCAGCTTCTGGACCGGGATCAAAATGCGCAGGCTCGATGAGAAGACGGGCATGCTCTCCACTGCTGACACAAAAACGTACGCGCTCGCCACCCGCAAGCGCCCGGAGAGTCCCGGCCCCGACGAGCCAAATCTCCCGCCGGGCTGGGAAGCGATCGAAGCGCCCTTCATCGTTCACCATGGCGGCTACTACTATCTGTTCGTCTCGTGGGATCTCTGCTGCCGCGGCGCGAAGAGCACCTACCGCACCATGGTCGGCCGATCGAAACAGGTCACCGGACCTTATGTCGATGACCAGGGCATTCCCATGATGGAAGGCGGAGGCATGCCGCTGTTGAAGGCCAACGACCGCTGGGCCGGGCCGGGCGGCGAATCCGTCCTCCTCCAGCCCGGAGGCCACGACATCATCGTCTTCCACGCCTATGACGCTCACACCGGCCGCCGCGCCCTCCAAATTTCCACGCTCACGTGGCACGATGGCTGGCCACACGCGGCTCTGGAGCAGTAACGTAGTTCCATGCGGCGAATCACGCGCAGGGACCTTCTCAAAGACGCGGCCATCGCCGGCGGCATCACGCTGCTGGCTCCCCGTTCCTTCGCTCGCGCCGCCGATCCATCTGGCGTCACCCAACTCGATACCTTCGATTACGCCGATGTGCGCCTGCTTCCGGGTCCCATGCTCGATCAGTTCGAGCGCAACCACGCATTCTTTCTCGCGCTCAACGAAGACTCGCTGCTGAAGCCGTTTCGCCAGCAGGCGGGCCTGCCCGCGCCCGGCGACGACATGGGCGGCTGGTACAGCTGGTCGAAAGATTTCGATCCGCCCCGCAACCTCACCGGCTACGTTCCCGGCCACACCTTCGGCCAATACGTTTCAGGATTAGCCCGCGCCTGCGCCATCACCGGCGATGCGCCGACGCGCGCGAAAATCCATCGGCTGGTGCAGGGCTACGCCGCCGCGATCAGCACAAAGTTTTACGAGAATTACCCGCTGCCCGCGTACACGTTCGACAAGGTGAACTGCGGGCTGATTGATGCCCATCAGTTCGCGCATGACCCCGCCGCGCTGCCCGCGCTGGCGCACGCCACCGATGCCGTCCTTCCGTGGCTGCCGCCCAAAGCCCTTACGCGTCCCGAGATGGCCGCGCGGCCTCACCCCAACATTTCGTGGACCTGGGACGAGAGCTACACGCTGCCTGAAAACTTTTTCCTCGCGTGGAAACGCAGCGGTGATCCGCGCTACCTCGCCCTCGCGAAACGATTCCTGCAGGACGATGACTACTTCGATCCTTTAGCGGATGGCCGCAACGTCCTCCCCGGCCAGCATGCTTACAGCCACGTCAACGCGCTTTGCTCCGCTTCGCAGGCATATCTGGTACTGGGCAGCGACAAGCATCGCCGCGCTGCGCTCAACGGATTTCGCTTCGTGCTCGACACGCAGAGTTTCGCAACAGGAGGCTGGGGCCCCGACGAATCCTTCCGCGCTCCCGGCAGCGGAGACCTGGGCGCTAGCCTCACCGACACTCACGCCAGCTTCGAAACGCCGTGCGGCGCCTATGGACACTTCAAAGTCTCCCGCTATCTCATCCGCATCACGGGCGACAGCCGCTACGGCGACAGCATGGAGAAGGTCCTCTACAACACCATCCTTGGCGCGAAACCGATTCTTCCCGACGGCACCAGCTTTTACTACTCCGACTACAACAACCACGGATCGAAGTTCTACCACCAGGATAAGTGGCCGTGCTGTTCGGGAACGTTTCCGCAAATCACCGCTGACTACGGCATCAGTTCCTATTTCCGCTCGCCCCGCGGCATCGTCGTCAATCTGTTTGTTCCGTCGCGGGTCACATGGCGGCAGAGCAGTTCCCGCGTCTCGCTGGAGCAGCACACGCAATATCCCTACGCGTCCGATGTTTCGATGCAGGTGCGCACAGAATCTCCGCAATCATTTTCGATCAGCTTGCGCGTTCCGCAATGGGCCGGCCCGCAAACAGCAGTCGCGATCAACGGCCGCAAGCTTTCGCAGGACCTCCAACCCGGAACCTTCGCCGAGATCGGCCGCGAGTGGAAAGACGGCGACCGCATTGAATACTCGATCGGCAGGCCGCTGCGTCTGGAGGCTGTCGACCCGCAGCATCCGCAAATCCAGGCGCTGCTCGTCGGGCCGCTCACGCTCTTTGCCATCAATTCTCCCGAAGCGCAATTCAAGGCGTCGCAGTTGCTCGCCGCGGCGCAGACCAGCGCAGGCGCAACCGAGTGGAACGTCAATTCATCCACGGGTTCCGTCGCGTTCCGCAGCTTTCCCGCCATTCACGACGAGAAGTACCGCCTGTATCACGAGGTCACGGTCTGACCGGGAGATTCCATCTGACTCTCTGGGCCGCAATCGTTTTTGGCTCGATGCTCGTGGCCTCCGCGCAAAATTCTCAGACGCAGACACCCTACGATCAGGCCCACGCAGCATTCGCTCGCGG
The DNA here is from genome assembly GCA_035482355.1 of Acidobacteriaceae bacterium. GTDB lineage: Bacteria > Acidobacteriota > Terriglobia > Terriglobales > Acidobacteriaceae > Palsa-343. The sequence goes on from DATHQV010000047.1 coordinate 9,248, forward strand.
AGATTACGCGCAGGCTGCCGATCTTTATGCGCAGGCCGATGCCGCCCATCCAGGCCAATCCGACGCGTTGCTCTTCGAAGGCAAATCCCTCGCCAACCTTGGTAAGTTTGCTGAAGCCGACGCTGTGCTGCGCCGCTATGCCTTCCGCCATCCCGATTCCGCCGACGCATTCTTTATGCTTGGCTTCGTGCTGCATCGCGAAGACAAACCCGCGGATTCGCTGAAGGAATACACCCAAGCCGCCAAACTCGCCACGCCAAAGGCCGATGACCTGAGAATCGTCGGCCTCGATTACGTCCTGCTGAATGACTATCCCGATGCCATCCACTGGCTGGAAAAGGCCACGACCTTCGATCCGCAAAATGAGCAAGCATGGTATTCGCTCGGCCGCTGTTACTACTCGCAAAGCCGTTTCAAAGATGCTGAGAGCTCACTGCAGCGCGCGCTGAGCCTCGATCCCAAAGACGCGAAGGCGGTCACCAACCTGGCGCTCGCTTATGAGATGGACAACAACCTCGCGGAAGCAGATCGCACCTATCGCAGTTCCATCGAGCTGGCCCAGGCCGACCCGCATACCGATGAGTGGCCTTTTCTGAACTACGCCTCGTTTTTGCTCGAAAACGATCGCACAGCGGAGGCGTTGCCCCTCCTGCGCCGCGCCGTCGTCCTCAACCCGCGCTGCGCCGATTGCCACGCAAAACTCGGCAAGGCTCTGGCCGCCACCGGCAATTCTCAGGAAGCCGTCACCGAACTCACTGCGGCCGTCGCGCTCTCCCCCGACGATCCGAAGCTGCACTACGCCCTCGGCCACGTCTATCAATCGCTCGGCATGCGCGATAAGGCGAAAGCCGAGCTGGACCTGAGCGCGAAACTCTATGGAAGCCGCGACGCGGCGGGGCCGCAGTGAACATGCGCGGACTCCTCTGCGGCATCCTCGCCGCCTGCACTTTTCCTATCGCCGCGCAGAATCCCGCATCTCCCGCGCAAAACGGCATGGCCAGCGCGGGACCGCAGGCTGCCACTTTTGACAGGGAGCATCGCCCCATCACCGCAGGCGGCCTCGTCAAGACCGGCCCGGTAGTCTTGATGGAAATTGCCAAGCAGGCCGGCCTCACAACCTGGCGCAACGTCACCGGCACGCCTCAGAAAAATATCATCGTAGAAGCCAAAGGCTCCGGCGTCGCCCTGCTCGATTATGACAACGACGGCTGGCTCGATATCTACATGGTGAATGGGTCCACATTCGACGCGCAGACCGGCAAGACCGCCCCGCCGCATGCCGCGCTCTTCCACAATAATCGCGACGGCACCTTCACCGACGTCGCGCAACAGGCGGGTGTCACCAACGACCGCTGGGGACTCGGCGTCGCCGTCGGCGATTACGACAACGACGGCTGGCCCGATCTCTACGTAACCAATCTCGGCACAAACCGCCTGTACCATAACAATCGCAACGGCACCTTTACCGATGTTGCGGAGAAAGCCGGCGTCGCGCTCGACAGCGGCAACCCCCAGGTCGTCGTCGACCACACCGGCGCTACCTTTGGCGATTACGACGGCGACGGACGGCTCGACCTCTTCGTCGCCGGATACATCCACTTCGACTTCCAGAACCCTCCCATCGCCGGAACGAAAGCCACCAGCTTTGAAACTTGTCAGTACCGCAGCCTCAACGTGATGTGCGGACCGCGCGGCCTTGAAGGCGCGGGCGATCACCTCTTCCACAACAATGGCGACGGCACCTTCACCGATGTCAGCGAAAAAGCGGGCGTCAGCGACAGGTCAGGCTTTTATGGGCTGGGCGCGCTCTTTGTGGACGTCAACAACGACGGCCGTCCCGACCTGCTGGTGGCCGACGACTCAACGCCGAATTACCTCTACATCAACAAAGGCGACGGCACCTTTGAAGATGACAGCTACAGCAGCGGCTACGCTCTCAACGGCGACGGCCGCGAGGTCTCCAACATGGGGATTGCCGCCGGCGATTACGAGAACAACGGCCATCTGGACCTGGTGAACACAGACTTCTCCGACGACTATGACGTCGTGTTCCTCAACGACGGCCAGGGAGACTTCAGCGATGTCAGCTATCGCTCCGGCATTGCCTCGCCCACGATCCCTTTCGTCGGATTCGGCGATGGTTTCCTGGATTATGACAACGATGGTTGGAAGGATCTGTTCATCGTGAACGGCCACGTTTACCCACAAGCCGACCAACACCCCGAGTGGGGCATGAGCTACGCGCAGCGTCCTCTGCTATTCCACAATCTCCAGAATGGGAAGTTCGAACTCGTTCCCGCGGTCGAAGGCGCGGGTCTCGCAACGGTGGCAGTTGGCCGCGGCGCAGCTTTCGGCGATCTTTTCAACGACGGCAAAATCGACGTGGTCATCAACAATCTTGACGGGCCGCCCATCCTGTTGCGCAACGTCAATCCTGACCGTCACCACTGGATCGAGTTCAAGCTCACCGGCAACGGCAAAACGCCCAGAGACGCGGTGGGCACCACGGTCTATCTCACCGCCGGTGGCATTCGCCAGCGCGAAGATGTGATGAGCGGCGGCAGCTACCTGTCCTCCAGCGATATGCGTGCGCATTTCGGCCTTGGCGAAGCTGCCTCTGTGGACGAAGTCGAAATACACTGGGCGGGAGGCGGCATCGAAAAGCTCAAGCCGCCCGCGGTCGACCGCATTTATTCCGTCGAGAAGGGCAAAGGCATTACCGGATTCCTGTGCACGCTCTGCAAAAAGGGGAAGCAATAGCGCATGCGCCTGCCGCTTCGTAGACACTTCCTGATGGCCACCGCGCTGCTCGCAACGGCAGCCTCCCTTTCGCAAACCGCGCCGCCTGCCACTCCGCCGCCGAGCCCGACCGTCCCCGCCAACTTCGTCGAGGAAGCAAAAGCGCGGGGCATCAACTTCGTGCATCAGGCGCCCCACAGCTCTCGCAAATATCTGTTGGAAACGATGGGCTCCGGCGTCGCCCTGTTCGATTACGACAACGACGGACGGCTCGATATCTTCCTTGTGAACGGCGCGCCTTTCCCTGATTTTGTCCCGAAGGGAACCATCCCGCAAAAAACCGGAGCGGAGTATTGGAATCGTCTCTATCACCAGAAGCCCGACGGCACCTTTGAAGATGTAACCGAGCATGCCGGGCTCCAGGGATCCGGATACGGAATGGGCGTAGCGGTCGGCGACTACGACAATGATGGTTACGAAGATCTCTACGTGACCGCACTCGGCGGCAACAAGCTTTACCACAACAATGGCAACGGCACCTTCACCGACGTCACCGAAAAGGCCGGCGTGGGCGGCAGCGGATGGTCCACTTCGGCCGCATGGGTCGATCTCGATGGCGACGGCTACCTCGACCTCGTCGTCCTCCGCTACATCCAGTGGGACTGGGATGACGTATGGTGCGGCCCGGCGGAGAACCGCGGCTATTGCCACCCCGACGTCTTTCGTCCCATTTCCATGCTCGTCTATCACAACAACGGCAACGGAACGTTCACTGAGGAAGCGCACCAGCTCGGACTCGACAAGCCCGCTAAAGCGCTCGGCATCGCGATTGCGGATTACGACCGCGACGGCCACCCCGACATCTTCATTGCCAACGATTCCATGGTCGAGTACCTCTTCCACAATCGCGGCAACGGAACCTTCGACGAAGTCGGCCTCGAATCCGGCCTCGCCGTCGATGGCGACGGCCGCACCTTTGCCGGCATGGGCACAGACTTTTCCGATTACAACAACGATGGATGGCCCGACCTCATCGTCGACGATCTCGCCAATCAGAAGTATGCCCTCTTCCGCAACGACAAAGACGGCTCCTTTGAATACGACAGCTATGCGATGGGTCTGGCCGGCATGAGTCTGCTCCACTCCGGATGGGGCCTGCGCTTCATGGATTACGACAACGATGGCTGGAAGGACCTGATGATCGCCCAGGGCCACGACCTCGACACCATCGAGAAGGATTACCCGCAGCTGCACTATCGCGAGCCGCTCATGCTGCTGCGCAATGTCGACGGCAAATCTTTCGTCAACGTCGGTCCCGAATCCGGCCCGCTCTTCCAGCAGCGCTGGGTCGGCCGCGGCCTTGCCGTCGGCGACATCGACAACGACGGGCGGCTCGATGCGGTGGTCTCAGAGAACGGCGGCCCGGCTCACCTTCTCATGAATCGCACCGAGACCGGCAATCACTGGATTGGCTTCAAACTCGTCGGCCATCGCAGCAATCGCGACGGCATCGGCGCAGTCATTCGCATTGACTCTGGGGGCGGACAGCAGTGGGCCACCGTCACCACGTCTTCCAGCTACTTATCGTCCAGCGATGTCCGCGCGCATTTCGGACTCGGCAAATCCAGCGAAGTCACCAAAGTTGAAATTCGCTGGCCCAGCGGCATCGTCCAAACGTTAGGCCCGCTGAAGGGCGACCGCTATCTCACCGTCGACGAGCCAGTCGGCGCCGCGAAGAAATAGCTGCAGCGGCCGGCTTATGGTTCAGGCTTGTTCTCAGCCGAAGCGTCCGGTAGTGAAACCGCGTCGAGCTTCTTCACTTCCGCAGCTGCCCGCTGCGCGTCGTCGGGCCGGTTCAGCGTGCGATAAACACGCACCAGCTCGAACCATGCGCTCCTCCGCAGAAACGGAGATGGATCGCTGGCCAGGCACTTCTCCAGCCACTGCGCCGCTTCCGCATCCCGCCCCGTCTTGGCCAGCCCCGCTCCGAGATAGAAAGAAACTGGCGCCACCGGAGCCTGCGCCGCGACCGCCTGCTGCAGCAGCGTCACGCCTTCCTTCGCATCGCCGGTTTGCACCTGAATCTTGCCAAGATTGTAGAGCGCCACTGGATCCCCGGGATGCAGCTTGAGCATCTGCAGGTAAGCCTTCGTCGCATCCTCAAAGCGGCTCAACCTCTGATACTCGTCCCCAATGTCCTGGTACAGGTCGGGATCATTCGGTTGTTTTTCCACGGCCGCTTGAAATTCCGCGATCGCCTTCTCCGGCAGCCTGGACTGCGAATCGATCTCGCCCATCGCTCGGTGCATCTGCCACGAATCCGGCCCCAGATCGAATAGTTTTTGATAAACCGCATGCGCCACCAGCGTATGCGCTCGCCCCTGATAGTAAAGAACGTTTAGGTCTCGCGGATTCAGCGCTGCTGCGCGATCCAGTGGGGCCGTCGCCTGCTCCGGATGTCCAGCCGCCAGTTCCACCATGCCAATCCACGTCAGCACCTCAGGATTCTTCGGCTGCAGGCTCGCTTCAGCATTCAGCGAGGCTAGTGCGTCGTCAAATTTGCTTTGCTGATAGTCCAGGATGCCGAGGAACATGTGTGCCCCGCGGATCTCGGGATCGGCCGCAATGGCCAGCTCCAGCGGCGCGCGCGCTTCCGCCGGCTTGTTCTCGCGCAACAGCACCATGCCCAGCGCCAGAGCTGCATTCGCGGAGTGAGGATCAGCAGCCAGGGCCAATCGGAAGTCTTTCTCGGCTTCGGCGGGCTTCCCATCGTGGATTGCCTCTGCACCTCGCTGCATCAACTCCCCAGCAGGCGCAGGGGGCGTTTCCTGCGAGCGGCACACACACGGCAGGTACGCCAAGCCGATCAGAAGGGCAGCGGAATTTCGCCGCGGACTGCGCAGATGCATAGCGTTCAACCCTTTTCAGTCCGCGATCATAGCGCAATCGTCACGCCGGTGTCCGCGAGCAGAATCGGCCCCGCGAATCGCTTCGATCGCCGGTTGCGGAAGTCGGCAGGAACGGAACCAGGTCAGATTTTGGTTCGTACAGTGCTGGTAAACGATATCACCGCGGATGCCCATTTATGGACATCCGGACAGCAGACAACTGCCCTTTTTTCCTGAAATCGAAGCGTTCCAGGCAAATTGCGTTTGAAAAGGAGAAATCATCTCCGAACTGTGGGAAGGGTCGAGATTCGGTAGGGTTCCAGAGTCAGCCTTTCGGTTGAATTTTCCACTTGACAGTGAAAACTTGAGAGGTTTAGGCTTCGTCCCGGAATAAATGAGTCGTTAGATCGTGCAGTGAGTAAACGTTTGCTCCACCGCCCCTACCGGGGATGTGGAACTCGATTCAGGAGGTCGCATGGTACGGATTCTGGCAAAACGGTTTTTGGTTTCTTCCCTAGTCGCGATATTTGTGTTCTTCGCGGTTTCAACATCCTTCGCACAAACCAGCGAGGGAGCCCTTGCCGGCACGGTCACCGATTCCTCAGGCGCGGTCGTCCGCGGCGCCAATATTGTGGCCACTGAAGTTGATACCGGCACAAAGAGCGAGACCATCTCCACCGGCTCCGGAGATTACCGGCTTCCCCAACTGCCGATCGGCCGCTACAACCTGGTTGTCACCGCGCCGGGCTTCGAGAAATCCACCAGCACCGGGGTGCTGGTCACCGTCGACAGCATCTCCACGCTGAATGTGGTGCTCAAAGCCGGGTCCGTCACCGAAACGGTGACCGTCGACGCCAGCTCGCCGACCATCAATACCGAAAGTTCCGAAATCAGCGGCACGGTTTCCAATAAGCAGATCGATGATCTGCCGCTCTCGCTGGCACTTGGTGTCAATGGCATGCGCTCTCCGGAGACATTCGAGTTCCTGGTCCCGGGCACCACCGGGCCAGGTTCGGCGACGCAGGGTAATTCGCAGAACGGTGTTTTCTTCGCCCGCCTCTCCGGCGGCCAGGCCTACGGCAACGAGACTCTGCTGGATGGCGCCAGCGTGCAGCGCAGCGAGAACGGCTCGTCGTTTGACGAAACCTCTCCTTCGATCGAGGCTTTGCAGGAGTTCAAAGTCACCACCTCCACCCCATCGGCGGAGTTTGGCCGCACCACTTCCGGCATTACAAGTTTCTCGGTCAAATCAGGAACCAATGATTTTCACGGGATCGGCTTCGCCATCGTGAAGAATCGCGCTTTCGATGCGAACTCCTGGTTCAACGACGGCTACAGAGCGCTGGACTGCGTCGGCGTCTCCGAACTCAACTGCGCCTACAGCAAGGGCGCCGACAGCAAGTACGACTACGGCGGTATCTTCAGCGGGCCGGTGCGCATTCCTCATGTCTACAACGGAAGGGACCGCTCGTTCTTCCTGTTTGCATGGGAAAACTATAAGTTCACGGTAGGCGGCGTGGTCGATTCAACCGTGCCCACCACTGCCGAGCGGGGGGGGGACTTCAGCGCTGACCTTGGAGTGCCCGTCCCAGGAGGCTCGCCCTATCCGGGCGTCGGCTATAACGTGCTGCTGAACCCGTGCACAGGAACACCGCTGCTGTACGACCAGATCTTCGATCCACGCACGAGTACCCAAATCTCTCCGGGCGTGTTCTGCCGTACACCATACCCGAACAACAAGATCGATTCTCCGATGAGCGCGGCCGCCCAGAAGCTGCTCTCCAGTTTGCCGCCCCCGAATCAGGCTCCCCTGACCACAAACGTCTTTGGGTACATCAACAATTACGCGACATCGGGAACCCGCACGATCACGAACACGACGTACACCATCCGCATTGATCAGAACCTCGGCGTCAAGAGCAAGATGTTCGCGACCTACGACACGCGCCAGAATTCCGCGCTGGAAGCGATCCCGAACTTTCCGGAACCGTATAACTCCAACGGCTATCCGCAGATCTTCACCACACACTACGTGCGCGGCGGGTTTGACTACACCATTTCTCCGACCCTGCTGAATCACGTGAACCTGGGCTACAACCGCACCAACAGCGTCAATGTCGGCGCGACCTACGGCACCTCTGAGACAGCCGCGTCTCTGGGGATTGCGAATGACTATTCGAAGTTCTTCCCGCTCATCGTTTTCCCCAGCCCGGATCAACCTTCTACATGGGGACAGCAGCAGAACGGCGACAACATCGACAACGGCGTGCGGATCAATGACATTGTGAGCTGGATGAAGGGCCGGCAAAGCATCAAGTTCGGCGTCGACGTCCGGCACCAGCAGTACTCGGTCATCCAGTACAACCAGGACACTTTTAACTTTTACCGCGATCAGACCGCGGGGCTGAGCAATGCCTGCTGCGGGTCGGGAGACCCGATCGCGAGTTTCCTTATCGGGGAGGTCGGTAACGGGTCACAGGCCGTTTACAACGATCACCCGCGCTGGAACTCGCATTACATCGCCGGATTCTTCGAGGATGACTTCAAGCTTTCGAAAAATCTGACCGTGAACCTGGGCCTGCGTTACGACGTAGACGTGCCGCGCAAGGAAGCGCTGAACCGCACCTCGGAATTCAGCCTGACGGCGCCGGACGCGGCCGCCGGCGGTCTGCCTGGCGCGCTGGTCTTCGGCACCAACTGCCACTGCAATACGTCCTGGACGCAAACCTGGTACAAAGACTTCGGACCGCGCGTTGGCTTCGCCTATGTGCTCCCGCACACGAACAACAAAACGGTTCTCCGCGGCGGCGGCGCCATCCTCTACGGCCCGCTGCAGTACAGCGACTTCGGCTCATCAATGGCACTCGGATTCAACCAAAACCGCGACTTCTATTCTGTGCAGAACGCAGCGGCAAACACGGGCGGCGCGTTTACACCGGCGTTCCGGCTGGATTCGGGCTCGACCGCCGACCCAACCAATACATCGGTCGGCTTTCCGGCTGTGAGCTATGCGCCAAACCTGGATCCGACACAACTCACTGCGCAGAACGGTCCCGGCAGCTTCGCTGCTGTCGGCGGCGAAGTCATTACCCCGGGGGACGGCCGTCCGGCCATGATCAACAACTGGAGCCTGCAGCTTCAGGATCAGGTGGCGCAGGATCTGATCTTCACGCTCGGCTATATCGGGCAATCGGCGCAGAACCTGCATTCGGGCTTCCTGTCCAACATCAACAACCTTTCGCCGACGTATTTCAGCCTCGGCGACAAGTTGTCGGTCCCTGGCTACACTCTTCCGCTCGGCGGGTCCAGCAACGGCACGAACGCGCCATACTCGACCTTCACCGGCGCGTTAGGCCAGGCGTTGCGGCCGTTTCCGCAGTATGACTACGTCCAGGGCGACTGCTGCCTGGAGAATCTGGGACACTCCTCGTACGACGCGATGGTGACTTCGCTCGAGCGGCACTTCCATGATGGACTGAACCTGCAGGCGTCCTATACCTGGTCCAAGGAACTCACCGACGCGGATTCGACGATTCCGTTCAGCTACATTACCGGCAACGGTGGCAACTCCCTGCGTCAGGGTGAAGGCACCGCGAACCTTCATCTGGAAAAGGCGGTGAGCGCGCAGAACATTACGAACCAATTCTCGCTGAGTTACCTTTACCAGCTCCCATTTGGCAAGGGCCGCAAGTGGCTAAACAATAACCGTGCAGCTGACATGGTGATCGGCGGATGGCAGGTGGGAGCGATCCAGCGCTATCAGAGCGGGCAACCCATCAGCTTCGGCTGCGCCAGCGGCATTCCCTTTTACCAAAACTGCATCACATACACGGCCGGACCCGCATCGAACGGCGGGACGAGCTTCGCCAGCCCCGCATACAAGGCGAACAAGAACAAGCCCAGCTACTTTAACCAGGAGTCCTGGTTCAAACCGGCGTACCGTATTCCCGGTTCGGCCGGCGCAGCGGATCCAGGAGTGTCGCTGAACGATGCGGCCTTCGTGGACCAGAACTCGGAGCTGGGGCCGGTCCGCAGCTTTACACCGGGGTGCGCCGCGTATAACGGCGGCACGCCTTGCTCCTTCGATCCATTCTCGCTCGGAAACATATCCCGCGTTACGGATGCGATCACCGGACCCATCTACCTGGCGGAAGACGTAAGCGTGCTCAAGGACTTCCACATCAGTGAGCGGCTGGTATTCCAATTAAAGGGAGAGGGGTTCGATATCTTCAACCGGCACCGGATGGCGCTGCCAGACTCAAGCCCGGGCGATACCTGCACCGTGGGTGGCAGCGGCTGCACCGGTTTCGGCATTCCCACCGGCACCGATTACGGTCCGCGTAATCTGCAGGTGAGTGGCCGTATCACCTTCTAACCCGCCGCCGGGCGAAGCGCTGCTCCGTCCGGCTGTTGCGTTCGAAAACCTTTCGACCTCCTGAGGAGTCGGCGACCCCGGCTCCTCTTTTCTTTTGGTATCCAGCCGCCCCTTTTCCGCGCCCGCCCGGCCTCATTGCAATTCCGTTTCCTCCCGTCCACAATGAGGTTCGGTACCCGTCCCATGCACGGTTGTCGATATTTGATAGCAGCTTCGATTCTTTTCGTAGCGCCCCCAGGTCCCGCTCAGCAGGCTCCGGATGCCCAGCAGGGGTTTGCGCTCCTGCAGGCTGGCAACACCGAACAAGCTCGCGACGTTTTCGAAGCCGTCCTCACTACCACCCCCGCCGACCTCCAGGCCCAGGACGGCGAAGTGAAAGCAAGCGAGGCCATCGCCCTCCGGGAGCGCGGCGCAGGCCATATGGTCGACGCCCTTCAGGCCCTGACCCGG
>DATHQV010000048.1:0-96362 GCA_035482355.1 Acidobacteriaceae bacterium
GAGATAGAGCTGAGCATCCCAGGATCGCTCGCCTATGATGTATTCACGACCAAGGGTAGTTTCCGGATTTTTCCCGGGAGAATGAAACGTGATCGGTGAACCGATCTTCTCCTGCCGTTGCACTTTTCGCGCTGCCGCAGCAGCCAGGGCGATGAATCGGGAATTGGCTCAATGCGCCGGGCCGAATCGTTGCGAGTCGCAACTCAATCATGTCGCAACGCGCGACTCGGATCAATCCGGGACGCCCGACGGGCGGGTGTCAGCCGGGTCCAGACCGGGGCGCTCGCGTTCGAAAGGGAAGTATTGCCGATTTTTCGGCCATGTGGCTCGCATTCCTTTCTCGCTGAGCGCCTGGGCGATTTGACGTCATCCCAAAGAACTGCGGTCAACCGGCGTGTTTCCGAGGAACTGTCGTGCAATGGCATGAAATCCACGGGCAGCGCTTCTTGAGAGGAGAAATTGAGGAGCTATCCTGCCGTCGATCGGGGACGGACGCCCGTCCGCATTTCTTTACAGTCGCCCGCCCAGGCGGTAGACTCCGCTCATCATTTCTTTTTAGGATAGGGCCCATGCAGTTATTGGTTATTGAGGATCAACCCAGCGACCTCCGCATCGCCGCCAAAGCGGCGGAATCTTCGGGATATTCCCACGTGGAGGCTCGATCGACAGCGGGCTCTGCGAAGGTCTTTCTGGAAGATGGCCTTGAAGGCAAGCAGCCCCTCCCCGATGCTGTCGTTTTGGATCTTGATCTTGGGTATGAAAGCGGCTTTGAGCTCCTGCGCTTTTGGCACGGCCATCCCCGCCTGTCCAAAATCCCTATCATCGTCTGGACGGTCCTCGGAGACGAGCACCGCGAAATCTGTGGGCTTTTCAAGGTAACAGCGTACATCTCCAAGACGGACGGACCTGCGGTCCTTCGCGAAGCGTTGAGCAATGTAAATCGCGCGGCATCCTGACCCCGTTTGCCCGCATCACAGTCCGTTTGCTTACAGTTGTCGAATTTTTGGGGAATGGCCTGTTCCACCCCGCGAGACGAGGTTTGTATCGTAGCTGTAACAGCACGGAAGTCCCCGTGATTCACTAAGGAAGTAAAATTCGGCCGAAGCGCCGATTTGGAGGCCCACAATGAACGAGTTGGCGGAGATTATCTCCCGCAACGAAGACGAGATTCGAACTGAATGGCTTCGGGATATGAGCAAATCCGTGCAACGCACGGATCTGATGAGCAAGACGGAACTTGATGAGCAATGCCGAGGGCTTCTCAACGCTGTGGTAACAGGAGTGAAGAGCGGCGACTCAACCAACATTACGAGCGCCGCGTGGAGTCAGGCACGCGATCAACTGCAGAGCATTTCCGCTTCGCGCGTGCGCCAGGGCTTCTCTCCGTCGGAAGTGGCGACGTTTGTGTTATCGCTCAAACAGCCGCTGTTTGCGGCGATCCGCCGGGATCTCGCAAAGAATCAGGACAAGCTATTCGACGCGGTGTGGACGGCTACCGAATTGCTCGACAACCTTGCTCTGACCACCACTGATGTCTATATTGCAACGCGCGAAGAGCTTATTTCGCGCCAGCAACTGGAGTTGATGGAGCTTTCAACCCCAGTCGTGAAGCTCTGGGACGGGATTCTGGCCCTTCCGATCATCGGCACGCTGGACAGCGCCCGCACCCAGGTCGTGATGGAGAACCTGCTCCAGACCGTGGTCGCCACCAACTCCAGATTCGCCATCATCGACATCACTGGCGTTCCTACGGTGGATACGCTGGTGGCCCAGCATCTGCTGAAGACGATTACAGCAGCGCGCCTGATGGGAGCTGAATGCATCATCAGCGGCGTACGGCCGCAGATCGCCCAGACCATCGTGCATCTGGGCATCAATCTTGAAGACGTCATCACCCGGGCCAAGCTCTCCGACGCCTTCGCTATGGCGCTTCACATGAGCGGTCGTACGGTGGTGCGCCAGTCCAGCGTATCGAGCGGACAGGCCAAAGGCATTCTCGCGGGTCCCATCGCGAAGCAGGAGAGCTAAGTGGACCGCATACCTGTTCTTCGCATGGGCAGCCTCCTCCTGATCACCATCCAGGTGGATATGCACGACAAACTCGCCCTCCAACTCCAGGACGATGTGACCGAACGCATCTCCGAATGGGGAGCCCGAGGGGTATTGATCGACATTTCATCGCTGGAGATCGTCGATTCATTTATTGGCCGAATGCTGGCGAATATCGCGGCGATGTCGCGAGTCCTGGGAGCAGAAACCGTGGTTGTGGGCATGCAACCGGCGGTAGCCATCACCCTGGTGGAACTTGGCATGTCGTTGCCCGGCGTACGTACCGCATTGAGCGTAGAAGCGGGCATGGAACTGCTCTACGGAGCGGGCGCCGGATTCCGCCTGGGGAGCGACGATGAGCGAGATGAAGCGTGACACGCTCCCGCTGAAGACCTCGAACGATGTGGTCCTGGCGCGGCAGCGCGTGCGGCAATGGTCAATTGAACTGAAATTCACTCTCGTCGACCAGACCAAACTGGTGACGGCTGCCAGTGAACTCGCGCGTAATGCTCTCGATCACGGCAAGGGCGGCGTCATGACCATCGAGCAGGTCGGCGTCGGCGGCCGCGTCGGTCTCAAGCTCATCTTTGAGGACCAGGGACCGGGGATTCCCGACATTGAAATGGCACTCAAGGACGGATTCACCACAGGAAACGGCATGGGACTCGGCCTTGGTGGCAGCAAACGTCTGGTGAACGAGTTTTCGGTCGAATCCACTCCTGGCAAGGGAACCCGGGTGATGGTCATCCGATGGAAATAGCATTCACTGAATTCATTCCTATCACCGACACCAGCTCCGTCGGCGAGGCACGGCGATCTGCCCTGCTGACCGCACAGCGGATCGGGTTCGACGAGACCAGGTCGGGCGAATTTGCGCTCCTCGCTACCGAATCGTCGCGCAATGTTCTGTTGCACGGCGGTGGCGGCCAGGTGGTGATCACCGGAATGAAAGAGGGAGACCACCCCGTCGCGCGCATCGTCGCCATGGACAAAGGCCCGGGCATCGCCAATGTCCCTCTCGCCATGACCGACGGCTATTCCACAGCGGGAACGATGGGAGGTGGAATGGGCGCTATGCAACGCATGGCTACTTCGCTTGAAATCTTCACCGGCCGCGCGGGCACCATTCTCCTGCTCGAGCTTGGACAACCTGCATCGCTCGACAAACTGCGCATCGCGGGCATGGCTGTGCCCTATCCCGGAGAGCGATTCTGCGGCGATGCGTGGGCGTTCCACCACACGGCCGACAGGACCCTGGTTCTGCTGGTGGACGGCATCGGTCATGGTTGGGAGGCCGCTGAAGCCGCGCAGGAGGCCACCACCACGTTTCGAAAGTATGCGGACCGCGCTCCGGGCGAAATTCTGCTTTCCATCCACGACGCTTTGAAAAAGACGCGCGGTGCGGTTGCCGCAATTGCCGAAATCCGCGCCAATGAGGGCACGCTCACCTATGCTGGGGTCGGCAACATCTCTGCTGTCGTTCAGTCAGGAAACGGTTCGCGCAGTCTCGTTTCGCACAATGGAACCCTGGGGATGGCGACTTCGCGCATTCAGGAATTCAAAGTCGACTGGCCCGCGGATGCCGTGCTCGTTCTCCATTCTGACGGCCTGCACTCCCGATGGGATCTTTCCTCCTACGCCGGCCTCATCGTTCGCCATCCCGCGGTCATTGGAGCCGTGCTGCTGCGCGATTTCCGCCGCCAGCGCGACGACGCCAGCGTCGTGGTGGTGAAGGCAGCGTAAGCCATGCCCGTTCCGGTTTTTCAGCTCGCCCTGCGCACCGAACGCGATGTCGTCCAGGCGCGACAGCGTGCTCGCGAGGTGGCGGCCGAACTCGGATTCGACAATCAGGACCAGATTCGTCTGGCGACCGCGACTTCCGAGATGGCGCGGAATGCTTTCCGCTACGCGCGCAATGGTCGCGTCGAATTCTCAGTTCGCCTCGAAACTCCACAATCGCTGGAAGTGACAATCTCGGATTCCGGTCCGGGAATCGCCAACCTCGAAGAGATTCTTGAAGGGCGTTACAAGTCGGACACCGGAATGGGCATGGGCATCATCGGCACCCGCCGCCTGATGGACGGATTCGATATCAGCGCCGCCCCGTCCGGGACCACCGTTCGGATGGTGAAGCATATTGGACGGAACCAGGGGCTGCTGACCAGCGGGATCGCGTACGACCTGAACCGCAGGCTCGTGGCGCGAACCCCGGATAGTCCTTACGAGGAAATCGAGCAGCAAAACCAGGAGCTTCTGAAGACGCTGCAGGAACTCCGCGCCCGGCAGGACGAACTGGAGTTGCTGAATCACGAGCTGGAAGATACGAATCGCGGTGTGGTCGCCCTGTACGCCGAACTCGATGAGCGGGCTGACTATCTGCGGAGAGCGTCGGAACTGAAGACCAAATTCCTGTCCAATGTCTCGCACGAGTTCCGCACGCCGCTGAACTCCATCATCTCCCTCGCACGCCTGCTCATGGATCGCATGGACGGAGACCTGACCGACGAACAGGTGAAGCAGGTGCGCTACATCGAAAGCTCGGCGCGCGACCTGCAGGAAATGGTGAACGACCTTCTCGACCTGGCGAAAGTGGAAGCCGGCAAAATTCGTATTCGGCCCAGGCAGTTCGAGGTTCACGAGCTGTTCAGCGCTCTCAAGGGCATGCTGAAGCCGCTGCTTGCTGACAATAATTCGGTCGATCTCGCCTTCGAAGACGCGCGCGATCTGCCGAAGCTTTATACCGACGAAGGCAAAGTCTCGCAGATCCTCCGCAACCTCATCTCGAATGCGCTCAAGTTCACACCCTCCGGCCAGGTACAGGTCACGGCGCAGCTTTCCTCAGAGGACGCAGTGCATTTTTCCGTCGAGGACACCGGGATAGGGATTTCTCCGGAACATCACGAGGCGATCTTCCGCGAGTTCAGCCAGATCGATAATCCGCTGCAGGACCGGCATCGCGGGACGGGGCTGGGGTTGCCGCTTTGCCGTAATTTAACGCTGCTGCTGGGTGGAAAGATCTGGCTGGAAAGCGAGCTCGGCAGGGGTTCAACCTTTCACGTCGTGATTCCTGCGGTTTATGTCGGTGAGGTAGCCGGGACCCAGGAATCCGATAACGTGCCCGTGCCTGAATTTCACCGAATCCCAGTGCTTTTGCTCGAGGACAATGCTGAAACCGGGCGTGTCTTCGAGAGCTTCCTGCGCAATACGGAATTTCAGCCAATCCTGACGTCCACCGTGGCGCAGGCCGAGGCATGGACGGCGCGCCACACGCCGGCCGCCGTGGTTTCCGATATCTATCTTGACGATGAGACTGCGTGGGACTTCCTCACAAGGCTGCGAGAAAAGTGGCCGAGCCTGCCATTGATCACCACCAGCATGTTTGATGAGTCGCGGCATGCGGCCATCACCGGCGCACACCTTTTCCTGCCCAAACCGCTGGAGCGGGATTCGCTGCTGCGCGAGTTGCGCGGGCTCAACGCACAGTCCGGAACCCGGCGGCTGCTGCTGGTGGATGACAACGATGTGGCCCGCTACATTCTGCGTGAGCTGCTCCACCTGCCGTGGCTGGAAATTACGGAAGTGAGCAACGGAACCCAAGCTCTGGCTGCGTTGCGGGATAATCCCCCGGACGGCCTCATCCTCGATCTGCTCATGCCGGACATCGGAGGCGTGGAGATTCTGCGCCAATTGCGGTCCGATCCGGCGACCGAAAGCCTCCCGGTGCTGATTTATACCTCCAAAGCATTGAGCGATTCGGAGCGGGCTCAGCTCGAAGCATGGCGAGCCAAAATTATTCGCAAAGAAGATGTTTCGGCGCGTCTCTCTCCCCAGCCTTTTATCGACTGGATGACCTTCGCCGGGCTCATGCCCGTCTCCCCGGCAGGCGATCAGAATGCCTAACCGGCCAGCACGCATCCTTGTTGTCGATGACCAGGAGCAAACCCCGTACGTACTGTGCCGCGTCCTCAGACAGGCGCACTATGAATGCCTCGAAGCCGGCAACGGCGCCGCCGCCCTGGCGCTGGCCGCGACTTTGCCCGAAATCATGACCCTTGACGTGGGGCTTCCCGACATGTGGGGCTTCGAAGTGTGTCGAAAGATCAAGAATGATCCGCGCATGTCCCAGATCGCGGTGCTGCAGATTTCCGCAGCCATGGTATCTAACGAACACAAGGCCAAAGCTCTCGAGGCCGGAGCCGACGGATACCACCAGCAAAGAGGCGAAAGATCCGGCAAACCGTCTCGGCCTCGGACTGTACGACGCTGAGCTTGGCGCTGTGCTCGCGGCATGCGCCGGTCGCACTTTCCCTGTGGCTGGAGTATCTCCGCGCCATGCTGTTAGGTAAACGCGATTGAGAGAGTCCGCTCAATATGCGAGGGCGCAGCCATCGGCGCGCATTTCGCTGCCGGCAGCATAGACGCGTCCTGCATAAGGGCCATCGGAGTGACCGCGGACCTCGATACATTCGTAACGGCCGAAGCCGCCGTCGCTCGTGCCCATGGGCCAACCAAGCTCGATAAGAGCTTTGCGGGTTTCGATGGGGACCCCGGCTTCGAGGCGCAGGATTCCCTTCGGGTCGAGGCCCGGCAAATCTTCACCCATAGACTGCGACGAGCCTTCGTGATGCCAGCGCGGCGAGTCGGCACAGGCCTGCACGTCGAGGCCGTAGTCGACGCGGTTGACGACGATCTGGGTTTGACCCTGGGGCTGCATGTCTCCACCCATCACGCCGAAGGCGAGCCAGGGCTCGCCATTTCGCAGGGCGAATCCGGGAATGATGGTCTGGAAGGGTCGCTTGCCGGGTGCATAAAGGTTGGGGTGACCGTCTTTGAGGGAGAAAAGCTCGCCGCGATCCTGGAACATGAAGCCGAGGCCGTCGGCGACCAGGCCGGAGCCCATGCCGCGGAAGTTGGACTGAATCTGAGAGACCATCAGGCCGTCGGAGTCGGCGGTGGAGAAGTAGGTGGTGTCGCCGTGGCTGGGCGCCTGGCCCGGATATATGGGGGCGAGGATTTTGTCGAGGCTGATGAGTTTGGCGCGCTCCTTCGCGTATTCCTTCGAGTTCAGCCAGTTGATGGGGATCTTCGCGAAGTGAGGATCGGTGTAGTAGCGGGCGCGGTCCTCATAGGCGAGGCGCTTGGCTTCGACCATAACGTGGAGGGCCTGGGACGACTGGTAGCCCATGCCGCGCAGGTCGAAGTTCTCAAGAATGTTGAGAATCTGCAGAGTAGCGAGACCCTGGGTGTTGGCCGCCATGCCGCAGACGTCAACGCCGCGGTAGTTGGTGACGAGGGGATCGAGCCACTCGGCATGCATGTCGCGAAGGTCTTCGACGGAGAGCCAGCCGCCGATGCGCTTGAAGTAAGCGTCGATGGTTTGAGCGATGGGGCCTTCGTAGAAGGCGTCGCGTCCGCCCTCCGCGATCAGCTTGTATGTGCGGGCGAGGTCGGGATTACGGCGGACGTCGTATTCGTTGGGCATCTTACCGTCCGGCGCGTAAGTATGCATCGCGTTGGCGGTCTCCTCGACTCCGGCGCCTGGGCGAAGAAATATCTGGAGATTGCGTTTGATGTACCAGCCGATGATCTGAGGAGTGGGTACGCCGCTTTCGCAGAAGTGGATGGCGGGGTCGAAGAGCTCAGCCCACTTGAGCTTGCCGAAGCGCTGATGAAGAGCCCACCAGCCTTCGAGCGCGCCGGGAGTGGAAACGGAAATAGCGCCGAGGGGTGGGAGCACTCCGTTTTTGCCGCGGGCGCGGGCAGTGGCGAGGGAGAGAGATCTGGGCGATTTGCCGGAGCTAGCCATGCCGAGGACCTTGCGGTTTTTGGGATCCCAGACAAAGGCGAAGCAATCGCCGCCCAAGCCGGAGCTGGTGGGCTCCATGAAGCCGAGGCAGGCGTTGATGGCGACCGAGGCGTCGACAGCAGATCCGCCGCGCCTGAGCATCTCGATGCCGACTTGCGTGGCAATGGGGTGGGCAGTACCGGCAGCGCCGGAGCATCCGAGAGCGGGCGAGCGCGAGGCAAAGCTGGCGCCGGAAGGGCGATCGCCTGCGTGAACATCGGGGCGGATGAATCGCTCGTCACCAGAGGCCTGATATTTGGGTAGCGGCGCGGAAGAGTCTTGAGGTTGGGCGTTGGCTTGAGAGGCCCCGGAGGCGGGAACGTACGCGGAAGATCCGGCGATGGCGAGGGGTAGCGTAGCGAGGAACTGACGACGGCGCAAAGGGATCTCCTCAGGAAAGTTGTGATGGAGCGAGTCTAAAACAGGAATCGACTGAGAGGCGGCATGGGCCGATCGGCTCATCCATTTCGTGGCAATAAAAAAGGGGTGGGGCCGGCGGCGAAGCCGGTCCCCGGGTTTGAGGAAGGAGCGGTTGTTAGAACTCGAAGCGGGCTGCGAACTGGAGTTGGCGCGAAGAGCCGGCATCGCCGACCAGGTTACGCGTGGAAGAGATCTGACCGAATGTGCTGGAGGCCGCGCCGGTGGCAGTGAGGGTGGGATTGCCGAAGTTGACGTGGTTGAGAAGGTCGAAAGCGTCGACACGGAGAATGAAGGCGGTCTTCTCGGTGATTTGGGTGGTCTTTTCGAGAGAGACGTCGGCGTCGGCAAAGCCCGGACCCGAGAGGGCGTTGCGATGCAGATTGCCGAAGCCGGCAGGCTGGGCATAGAAGGAGCAGCCGCTGACCACGGTGGCGCAGGCGGTTCCATGGATGAACGAGACGTTGCCATCGGCGAGGATGGAGCCGACGCCCGTGGTGTAAGGACCGATCAGCGTGGGGCGGATGGTCCCGGAGACGCCGTTATAGGTCGACGTGGTGACCACATTCAGGGGATTGCCCGACTGGAGCTGCGTGATGTTGGCGAGCATCCAGCCGTCGACGAAGCGGTTGGCATGGAAGGGCAGATTCCAGGTACCGGAGAAGACGAAGTGGTCTCGGGCGTCGAAGTCGGAGGGACCGTAGTCGCCTTTTGGGTTGAAGTTGTTCTGCAGGCTGTAGCCGCCCTCAGAGCCGAGAGAGTTGAGGTCCATCGATTTGGACCACGTATAGGTGGAATCAAATTCGACGCCGTGGGATAGAGCTTTGCGAACAGTGAACCAGAGGGCGTTGTAATCGGAGAGCGAGTCCGAGTCGATGTAGCCGATGTTGCCGAGCGCGGAGGCGGGGCGGATCGGGCTGGTGGCGGAGAGCGCGGCGTAGGGACGCGTGGATGTACCGGTGGAGTAGATGTACTGGTTTATGTTGCGTTCGATGCGAAGATGCTTCCCTTCCGAGCCGATGTAGCCTAGCTCAAAGAGAGTGCCCCAGCCGACCTGCTGCTGCAGGTTGAGGTTGTAGCTCTCGATGTAGGCGTTAGTGAGTTGGGCGTTGACGGCGCTCGGAGCGAGCCCCGAGAGGGCCGCCGTGGAATAGAGAGTACCGACAGGCAGCGAACCGGTTTCGCTCACCGGATTAGCATTCGGCGGATTGCCGGCAAGTCCGGTGACGGCGTCGGTGACAGGCTCATCGGCCATGTAGCCGTAGCCGCCGCGGAGGACGGTGTTGTTGTCGCCGCGGACGTCCCAGATAAAGCCGACACGGGGCTCGTAGTTGAAGTTTTGTTTCCAGGGCTGCTGGACGGGCTGAAGAACGTCGGTGGAGGGGACGAAGTTGACGAAGCGGTTGCCCCCCTCGGTGGGAGTCCCATTCCACTCGAAGCGGAAACCGATCTCTGCCTGGAAGCGCGGAGTGATTTTGTAGTTGTCGACGACGAACGCTCCCGCGGAATTCTCAAATACGCGGCTGGTGACCTGAGTGGGCGTCACAGTGAATGAGCTGGCAATGCCGTCGATGAAATTCGGGGTAGTGCTGAAGGTGATGTTCCCGGCAGTCTGCGAGAAGCTGTCGCTGATAAAGCGGCGGAATTCACCTCCAGTTCTGACGTTATGTTTGCCATGAGTCCAGGAGAGCGTGTCGGAAAAGATGCCGGTGGTATCGAAGCGGCCCTGGGGAAAACCGGCGGGACCGCCGAAGTTGAGGCCGATGTCCTGAACGGCGATCTGAGGCAGCGCCTGATTGTAGGTAACGCCGTTGTCGATACCGTAGTTCACCGGATTCTCAGGCGTGTTGGGCACGAATGCGATCGCGATGCGGCTGAAGCCGAGGCGGCCCTCGTTGACCAGGTTGGGGGAGAAAATGTGAACCTCGTTGATGGTGCCGATCTCACGGTGAGCGCCGCGGTGGTCGCCGAAGCCGGAGATCGTGTTGCCCTGGAGATTGGGCTCGGTGCGTCGGTCCTGCTGCCACGCGTAATAGAGATGCACGTTGTCCGTCGGGGAGAAGTTGTGGAGTAAATCGCCGGAGAATTGATCGGTGCGGACAGGCCCGGGCTCCGATCCCTGAAATACAGTTCCGGTCGCGTCATTGCCGGCGGGAACGAGATTGATGATCTGCGCCCACGCGGGTCCGGCGGGGCTTGTCGCAAAGGCAGCGCGCTGGGCGCCGCTCGGCACGTCCCCGTGGAAGAGAATCCCCTGGGCCTGGCGGAGCCCCTCATAGCTGAGGAAGAAGAAGGTGTGATCCTTCCAAACCGGGCCGGCAACGTCGCCGCCAAAGTTGTTGCGGATGAGTTGGTCCTGGCGGAGCGGCTTGCGGTTGAAGAAATTGCGGGCGTCGAAGTAGTTGTTGCGGAGGTAGTCGAAGCCCTCGCCGTGGAGCCCATTAGTGCCGGAACGCGTGGCGACGTTGACGATGGAGCCCGAGGCATGGCCGTACTCGGCAGAGTAGGTCGAGTTGGAGATGCGAAATTCGGCAGTGGTGTTGATTGAGGGCTGGAAGGTGATCTGGTTCTGGGAAGCATCGTTGAGGTTGATGCCGTTGATCATGAAGTTGGCGGAGTCTTCGCGCTGCCCGGCGGTGTCGTAGGAATTGGCGCCGAGGCCACGGCTGGCGGCGGTGAGACTGCCCGTTACCGGCGGGACGACGGTGCCGGGGACAAGGTTGGTGAGGTCGAGGAAGTGGCGACCGTTGAGCGGCATCTCCTGGACTGTCTTTTCGTCGATGGACTGACCCACCGTAGTGCTTTCCGCCTCGAGAATGGGCGCGGTGGATTGCACGTTGATGACTTCGGCGGAGGAGACGATGGTGAGGCGCGCATTGACAGTCGCATTCTGGTCGACGAGTAGCGTCACGGACGCCACTTTGAAGGCCGCAAAGGACGGCGCCTCGATGGTGACGCTGTAGTTGCCAGGCTGCAGCGCGGCGACGGAGTAGTTGCCCGCCGAGTCAGAGCGAGAGATGCGATCGCTGCCCGTGGACAGGTCTTGGATACTAATGCGCGCGTTGGGCACCACAGCTCCGGAAGGATCGGTGACTGTTCCGGAGAGGGTGGCGGTGGATTGCGCCGAGGCGAAAGAGCCGGCCAGCAACAACAGAAGGGGCAATAAGAGTGCGGTTTTGCGGAAAACCATGGATGACCTCCAAAGAAAATGAGTTCAGCGTGAGTGATCTGTCGTGGGGGCTTGCAATGCGGAAATGCGCCATGCTCCGGCGATGAATTGTTTATTCTTCTATTAATAACGCGAACGTTCTCTTTTTGAAATCGGAGGCGGAAGATTTTTATGCCTCTCTCGCCGCTAGCCGACCGTCGGAGACGTCTCCATACCGCGCTGTGAGGACCGGATGGCGACCGCATTGTGCATCACGATTGCCCTGACTCGATCCGTTCGCGACGCACCAGCCACGTTCTGAGCGAATCTGGAATGGCACGCCCGCACGCATCCCTTCAGCGCCACGCCATGAAGCAGGTTCTTTCCGTCAACGGCAAGGAGTACACGGTCGAGGTCGACCCTGCGACTCCCTTGTTGTTCGTTCGGGGAGACAAGCGTGACCTGAACGGACCCCGATTTCACCGGCTTCAGAATCGGATAAAGCAGCAGCGTCACAATCGCGGAGGACAACCGCAATGACCTGGCTGCATAGAGAATGACCTGGCTGCATAGAGCAAACTGCCGCGAACGAAAGCCTCGACAAATACCGCGGACAGTAGGGCGAGCAAATAAAAAACTCCGGAAACCCTGGCCTTGTGCCGTTGGGACGAACCTCGAGTCCATTTACACTCCATCGCCTCCGGGAAAGTCGATTCCACGACCGCGCAACAGCGGCTCACACCTTGGGGAGAATCTTTCGGCTGGAGTTTTTGTACGGGGGAGCGGTCCGACGATAGTGGAAGCGAATCGTATATCCTCCCGACGGCAGATCATAACGACTCTTGAGGTCGAATGTGAAATCGGGGCTGTTGGCTGTGGTGCAGGTGCGCGCGGGAAGTGGAATCGGACCATTGCTGAGGCTCGCAATGAGAATGCCTGGCAGAATCAATCGGCCCTTATCCGCCTTGCAAAGTTCATGGGGAGTTGAACCGTCGATGGCACCTTTTTGACTGCGCCTCAAAAGGCGTACCCCGGCGGCATCGTAGAGATTGGGCAGGCCATAACGCATTTCATCGGGATGATCTCAACGGTTGAAGCTTTGTGCGATGAACGGATCACCTTCCTCGCCGCGCAGGTCGCGAATAATACCTGGTATCCGTATTCCTTTCTCGCGCCGATTGAATAGAACCAGCCATGGCTGTCAACAGCAATCGCGAGAGTTGAAAACCTGATTGACACATGTGTGGCCGCCGGTATTCAGCGTAGCGGCATCGTCTTTTGCGGATTCTCTCGCCTGCATGTCTTGCGACAGAAGCGCTACCGTTTCGCGGAATTCACTCTTGACCGGCTTCCTGTACGGATGGCGATGCAGTTTCCTGTTTTCGGGTTTGGACCTTGGGACTTCCGTGCGGCTCACCGCATCATCATCGGAGTGGGAACCTGAAGGCATGGGTGCTGGTCCCATGGGGACTGTAAGAGGCTGGCTTTGCGGCAGATCGATAAGCCCACACCTGCCCCTCCTTCAGCCATCGTCGAACTGGTCTCATTCCATCTTCCGATCTGTTTACCAGACGACCTTGGCAGATAGCTGCATCTGGCGCGGCAGGTTACTCTGGCCGACTTCACCCCTCTGAATCAGGCCAAAGTCGGAGTCATTGGTGCTGCTGTCCGGGCCCTCATCCCATACCGGGTGATTCAGCGCATTGAAAGCCTCCGCGCGGATTTGCAGATGCATATCTTCCCGGATAGCGAAGTTCTTCGAGAGATTCGCATCGAACTGTTCCGACCTCGGATTCCGGATGCCGGTGTATACGTTATTGGCATTCGGAGCGTAATTCGGAACCTGCAGGAAATCGGCCCCCTGCGAACAGTTCCCGTCGTAGTCGTACGAGTTGAGCGGCACAATCGAGTAAGCCCCGGTGTTGCTGTTCTCCTGGTATTGCTCGGCGCACGCCGCCACCAGCCGGATGAACCCATTGTCCTTCTGAATATGGGGCTTTACGTATGCGCTCTGCAGATAAACTTCATTGGGGTTTCCTGGCAGCAGCCACGGAGCACCGGTCTGATAGATATACAGACTCCCGAGTTCCCAGCCTCCGATCACGCCATCCAGGACCCTGTTCATACCGGAGAAATACATTCTGTTCCGCCCTACCGGCAGCATATAAACGCCGGAGATCGTGACGCGATTGGTGTAATCCGTAGAATCGATCTCCCGGAATGGCACCAGATAAGTCGTGTCCACCGTGCCGCCTGCGTCCATCATCTTTGACCATGTCCAGGTGCCATGCATGGTCAGGGAGCTGTTCCATTTGTGTGACGCAGTTACCTGCAGCGAGTTATACCAGGTATGCGCGACGTTGGTCTGCCACATCGTCATATCAGTGAACTCCGGAAACGGTCGCGTCAGGTTGAGCGCGTTGATCGTTGAAGCCGTGTAGTAACTCGATCCGTTGAAAGCGCTGATGCCCTCAAATGGATTTGGGATGTTGTTGTTGTTACACGTTTCGTAGCGGCCGCCGTTTTCCGGATTGCAGGGCGCCATCGCTGCGGCGCTCTCGTGATTGATGTTGGGACAATCGCCGTAAAATGTCCCGTTATCGCAATCGCCATTGAAGAGCTGGCTGCCAACATACGAAATATTCACAACATCATCCCTGAAGAACTGGTGCTCGATTCCCACCGAGTAATTCCAGAAGCTGGGAATCTTGTACTTCGGGTTGATCGTCCATGGGCCCTGGCCAAGATCTGTCAGCATGCCGAGGCTGTTTCCCGTTGGCTGTATCACCGACGGATACGGACTTGAAATCGTATTCACGGTATTCGGATAGACCTGCGCCGGATGAACATTGTCATAGGACTGATAGTTCGTCGTCGAGCTGTAGCCGATGCTGTTCGGAGCGTTTTCGGGGCTGCGCATCGATTCCCCAAAACCCACTCGCAGCACGGTGCGAGGATCTATCGCGAACGCCAATCCGACGCGCGGCTGAATGTCGTTCTTTGTCAGCGGATACGCGGACCGGCCATATCCGTTCACGCCCAGGAATGTCACGCCTCCCAGCAGCTTTCCGTAGCCAGGAATCGACACCTGCGAGCTGATCGGATTCACTTCGGTCGAATCGAATCCACCGTTCGCCAGGTTATGCCGCTCAGTTTCCGGATCCACGAAGTCCCAGCGCAGGCCCAGGTTCAGCGTGAGCCGCGGGCTCACCTTCCAGTCATCCTGGAAAAACGGGGCCCAGTAGTGCGAACTCCAATAGGTTTTCACATCGATGGTGTCGCTGCCCGAAGTCGGATTCCCCAGCAGCAGCGAAGCGATGGAGTTGCCGCTGGCCGGGTCCCACGAACCGCAGCTTCCGCAATTCGTCTGCGTCCACGTGCGATCGATCCAGAAATCGTTGCCGCCGCCGATGACGTCGTAGCCCACCTGCCACAGGCGCACGTCCAGCCCGCCGTGAATCGTGTGTTTCCCCTTCACCCAGGTCACCGACGGAAACATCGCCAGCGAGTTTTTCACGTTCTGTCCGTTCGTGTCGGTGCCCATGCTGGCAAATTCGCTGATGTCCAGATAAGGAAACTCGGCCGCTGCTGCGGGTCCCATGGCCAGCGCCTGCCCCGGACTCCATCCCAGCGTCGTCGGATTGAACGGTGGCCCGTTGTAGCTGTAATCGGCGCGTACCGATACGTTGGCGCGAAAATCAAACATCAAATTTGGCCGGAACGTATGCGTCTCTTCCAGAGTGAATGTGTGGCTGCGCTCGCCATGCGGCAACTGGCCTTCCTGCTCCGGCCCTGTGAATCCGTCGTAGCTGCGAACCTCCTCGCGTTCCCAGTAGCCGTAATGCAGGCTCATGCGGTCCTTCGAGGTCACGATCTGGTCCCACTTCGCCAGCGCATTACGGTACCGATCAACATCGTTGCCCTGAACCACATAATTGTCCGCGAACGGATTCGAACCATTCGGCGGTGTCGTGTTCGGCGCCGGATACAGGCTCACAATCTTTTGCGCAATCGCATTGATACGCGATGCGGGAACGATGTTGGCGGCCGACGTTGGATTGATGGCGTCTGTGGGACCGAACGGCACACGAGTCCATGACCCGTTCGGATTCTGGTGGATGTTTTCCGGATCCAGCAAGCTGATCGGCTCGTACTGGTTGTTCGTCCCGTTCCAGTACACCAGGTTGGTGAAGTTTCCATTCACCCAGCCAGTGCCCGGCACATTGTCGTACAAAGTGTTGGGTTCGATCTCGTGCCAGTTCTCATACTGCGCGGTGAAGAACGATTTGTTGCGCCCGTTGTACAGCTTCGGAATGACAATCGGTCCGTCCAGTTCCGCCCCGTACTGATCCCACTTCATCTTCGGCGTTGTATATGGCGTCACGTCAGAACCCGGGGGCAGCGTGTGAATCGTGTAGTCATCCTGCCAGGTATTCGCGTCGAGCCACGTCCGCCGCGCATATTCATAGACATCGCCGTGCAGGGTGTTCGTCCCCGATTTCAGCGTCACATCTTCCACGCCGCCGGCCATCAGCCCGTACTGCGCGTCGTACGCATTCGTGATGATCCTAAACTCCTGCACGGAGTCGACCGGAGGCACATACGCGATGTTCGCCTGGCCCTGGTTGTTAATCGGCGACGCGGTGTTCGGAACGCCGTCCATCATAAGCGACACGTTGCCCGGCTGTCCGCCGTTCACTGCAAGGTTGGCCTGGGTATCGTCGAACGGCCGCTGGTACAGCGGATTACCCGTCCAGATCGCGCCGGCGCTCAGAATGGACAGCATTCCGGGATCGCGCCCATTCAGTGGCAATTCCGTCACTCGCGTGTTTTCGACCGTCTCCCCCTGATCGGCTTTGCCGAAATCAATCAGAGCCTGATTCGCGTTCACGGTAATGGTCTGGGTTACGCCTCCCACTTGCAGAGCGAAATTGATGACCGCTGTCTTCGACACATCCAGGGTGATGTCGACTTTGTTTTCCTTCTTGAACCCCACTGCCTCCGCTGAAACGGAATACTCGCCCGGAGTCAGATAGGGAACGGTATAGTCACCGGATCCTGTCGTATTTGTAGTTACGTCCACGCCGGTCGCCTGGTTGTGAACGATGATTCGCGCTTTGGGAATCGTCGCGCCTTCGGGATCGGTAACGCGTCCCGTAAAGGTAGCGTCCTGACCCCACAGAATGCCGGAAAACAATCCAAGCACCGAAACGAGCGCCAAGCCTCTGAAAAATAGGAACATCGTATTCTTCCCTTCTCAAGAGATAACGTTTACATTCAGCTTTGAAGCCTAGCCGTGATCGACTGAAAAGATTCGTGCCCTGGGAAGTCAAGCGGCCTCAATCGAAGAGGGGATCACACATGTGAGTCTTGATACAGTCCCTGACCCACGTCAGCGTGTAACCGGATACATTTACAGCGAAAAAGTCTAAGGAAAAGTCCTATTGATTGTCAAGTACATTAATACCTCTTTCATTACTACACTGGCGCACTGAAAGGGAGAACGTCCTCGCCCTGCGAATCAAGCCTCGTCAGATCTTCAACTCGCTCCAGCGGAACACGAGGATCACGACCCAGAAGCTAATCTCCGCTGGCAAATATAAACGCAAGAGGGTTCCACGCGAGGACTTCAGCCAGGCCGCTGCACGGATTGTCAGAGAAGCAACGGAGGGTGGTTAGATTGGCCACGCCTTCAGTGCCAGGCGTGCCAGTGCCTTTTGCCTCTCTGAGATTTCCCTCTCTCCCCATTTGCTAAGTGCTGCAATCTGGCTGGTGAGCACATAGGGAGTCTGCTCATAGACCACACGTTTGGTTTCAAATCCTGCGCTCCGAAGCGTCGAATTGCTTTTTGCCAGGAGCAGGGCAAGGTTTCCCGGGCGCTTGGAAAAGCTCCAAATTTGATCCTCGCTGAAAGTCGGCCAGTTCTCTTCCGGTTTTTCCGGCAAGAAATGCTCAAGATTGATTGTCTGTCTATCATCATTCGGAACGAACCATGGCGCAGCTTCTTGTTTGGCAGCCATCTCCAGAGAACGAAGGTAGTAACGAGCCAACGCTGCCTTTGCTACGGTAGCCATCTCGAACGCCTGCCTGAATTGCTCATCGGTGGGGATTACTTTGGACAGGTTGGCCCTGAGTTCTTTCCAAGTGTTTCGCGTTCCTTTGTAAACCTCATGGTGAGTAGACTGGGTCGAGAAATGGCCGCGATCCATCCGGCAGTTTCACGCGAATGTAGACGCGCACCACGGGGTTCATCATGATTGGCTCCTGAGAATAAATACCCGCGAGGAGCAGCAGAACTCGATTATGTATGGAGCGAAAGTGTAACCGAGACTGTAACACGGGAACTGAGTCGCTCGGCGATTCCTTGCAAGCCCTTTAAAATTGCTGGCTTACATGGCGTCCGTGTATATAAGCTGGCGGAGAGAGAGGGATTCGAACCCTCGATAGAGCTTTTCAACCCTATAACGGTTTAGCAAACCGCCGCCTTCAGCCTCTCGGCCATCTCTCCGGCTCGGTTGTTGTGGTCAGTATATAGGAAGAGGGAGGCATCTTCCGCCACTCTCTTTCAGCATGCAGATTCCCCGCGATTTGGCACCCGAGGGAAGCGAAGGCATCCATCCGTGCATCTCACCACTCGTGGCGTTTCGCCGCAGCAGTTTGCAGAGAGGGAATTAAAACGATGGATATGGAACAAAACCCAGACGATCGCATAGTAGTGGGATATTTCTCAAAAAGCGCCGATGCGTCGCGCGCCATCAACGAGCTGATCGACGAAGGCTTTGAAGTTGCAGAGATTGGAGCTGCGTTCCGAACAACGCGTAGCGGCCTCGAGGCCGCTGAGGGCGGACGGGGTAAGGGAATGTCGACTCCGAATCCGGCGGTTTCCGGATCCGTGGGCGGCCCAGCCTCGCAGGATGAAGCAGTTACGCCGGCGGGCCTGGCTCCCGGCTCGGGCGCTGCTTTTCCGCCGCCGTCGAAGCCGGGACCGATCACCGGCTCCGGAATTCCCTCGACGCTGCGGCACGAGTTGCGCCACGATATTCCCAGCACCCTGCGGTCTGACCTGGAAGTCGCCGCTGCTCCCGCTCAGCCTGTTCCGGTTAATCGTGCAGGCACTGTTGAAAGCATGGACAACGAAGAGGCACGCCGCCGGCGCATGCGCGAGGTCTTCGGCGATGGCTCTGAGAACGGGAAACGTAACTCCGGCACGAAGTTCGGCACGGGCGAAGGGCATCTTTTCCCGGATTACGATTATTCCGAGCCGTCCTTCGAAAACTCGTTCCTCGGCATGGGCCTTGGCACCCGCGATGCACGCAGCCTGAGCGCGGAATTGAACCGCGGCGGCGCAGTCGTCTCCATCACTCCCGGCGGCCGCGCATCGCTCGCGGAAGGCATTCTGGAGCGCAATCACGGTCGTGTGCGTTTCGAATCGATTGTGGGCGCCACAGAAGCCAGCGAGGGATCCCGCATCGAAATCTACGGCCGGATGCGCAATTACTACCGCCCCGACGAAAGTTTCCGTCGTAAAGCCTCCTAAACCATCCTCCCAACCAATGCCTCGAGAACGCCGCCGGAGAAATCCGGTGGCGTTTTTGCTTTGCACCAGCGTCGAAGCAGGATAGATTCGGATTTTCACGTCATCGCGAGAGGAAATCAGGGATCAAGCGTTCCGATCCAGTTCGGCGTGGCATGCGCATGCTGCCGCTGGCCGCCGCCACCTACTTCATGGTGTCCGGTGGACCCTACGGCATTGAGGACATCCTCACCGCGGGCTACTTCAATGGTCTGATCATCCTGCTCGCGCTGCCGTTGCTTTGGAGCCTGCCCACCGCGCTGATGATCGGCGAGCTGGCCAGTGCTCTTCCTGAGGAGGGCGGCTTTTACATTTGGGTGCGACGCGCTATGGGGCCCTTCTGGGGTTACCAGGAAGCGTGGCTGTCGCTGGCGGCCAGCATCTTCGACATGGCCATTTATCCGACGCTCTTTGTGCTGTACCTCGGCACGCTTGCTCCCACGTGGACCGCAGGCTGGCACGGTTTGGCCTGGGAACTGGTCCTGATCGCAGCCTGCTGCGTGTGGAACCTGCTCGGCGCTCCCGCCGTCGGCGACGGCTCCATGGGATTGTTCGTCATTTTGCTCGCGCCCTTTGTGGTGCTGGTGGGCTATGCGGCGATTCGCGGAGCGCATCTCCACCATGCGGAAATGTTTACTGCGCCCGGCACTCATGCCGGGATCACCACGGCCATCCTCGTGGCGATGTGGAACTTTATGGGCTGGGACAACGCCAGCACTGTCGCCCGCGAAGTCGACCGCCCGCAAAAAAGTTATCCCCGTGCGATGCTGCTGAGCACCGCCATCGTAACGGTGAGCTACGTGATTCCGCTCGCCGCTATGGCCTGGGCGCGCGTCCCGGTAGAACAGTTCAGCACCGGATCGTGGGCGGAAGTGGCGCGGTCCATGGCTGGCGAGTGGCTCGGCATCGCCATTGTCGTGGGCGGCACCGTGACCTCGCTGGGTATGTTCAACGCCCTCACCATGTCGTACGCGCGCCTGCCCATGGCGCTTGCCGAAGATGGGTTGCTGCCGCGCGTGCTGGCGCGCCGGAATGGCCGCGGCGTGCCCTGGGTGGCCGTGCTGGCCTGCGCCGTTGCCTGGGCCCTCGCGCTCAGATTCAGCTTCGAACGGCTCATCTCCATCGACCTGATTCTTTACGGCGCGAGTCTGATTTTGGAATTTGTCGCCCTGGTCGTGCTGCGGCTGCGCGAGCCCAGCCTGGAACGGCCGTTCCGCGCAGGCAATTTGGCGGTCACCTGCGTGATCGCCGCTGTGCCCTCCGCGCTCATCTTCTACGCGATGTATGCGTCGCGGCATGAACGCATGGCGGGCATGCCGGCACTTGCCCTGGGCGGCTTGATTGCCGCTGTCGGACCCATCGGTTATCTGATTTCGAAGTCCGTCTGGTCGCGAAGCCGCCCCAAAGTTGCAGTTGGGGATTGAGCTGAAAAAGGGGCACTACTTCTTCGCGCCCGCTTCGACCAGCCTTTTCTTCTGGTTGTTCTCAAAGCTGCGCGCCGAAACCATCAGGCGGTCCCGCGCATGCGCCGCATCGTGCCAGCCCTTGATCTCAACCCGCTTGCCTTCCAAATCCTTGTAAATCGAGAAGAAGTGCGTGATTTCCTTCAGCATGTGGGGGTAAATCTCGGAGTAGTTCCACACATCCCGGTAGCGCGGATTATTTTTCCCCACGGCGAGGATTTTTTCGTCGAGCACGCCCTGATCCAGCATCTCCAGCAGGCCGATGGGGCGCACCTGCATGACGCAGCCAGGGAAGCTTGGCGCATCGACCAGCACCAGCACGTCGAGCGGGTCGCCGTCGTCGCTTAACGTCGAGGGCACGAACCCGTAGTCGCCAGGATAATGAACGGGCGAGTAAAGATTGCGGTCCAGCCGAAACACGTGAAGCTCTTTATCGTATTCGTACTTGTTGATGCCCTCCGCCGGGATCTCAATCACGACGTTGAACACTTCGGGCGCTTTTTCGCCTACAGGCAATTCAAGATAATTAACCATACATTTCCAGTATCGCTGATGTTGGGGGAGTGTGGATGCGCGCAAATGCGACGAAGGACGGGCCTCCATTTATAATCGGGCACAATGAAGGCTCATGTCTACGTCACGCTGAAAAAGACTGTTCTCGATCCACAGGGGCAGGCCATCCACAACGCGCTGCGTAAGATGCGCTACGAGGGCGTTGCCGATGTGCGCCAGGGAAAGCACTTTGTGCTGACCCTCGAAGATGGCATCGCGGAGCCTGCTGCCCGCGCCGAAGTGGAGCGCATCGCCCGCGAAGTTCTCACCAATCCGGTGATCGAGGAATACACCTTTCAGTTGGAATAAAGTCGCCGGAAGTACCGGAAGGAGACCCTTCCCTCATTTCGTGTCTGAGCCCATGCGAAAGGCTGAAAGAATATGTGCGGCATCGTCGGATACGTCGGCAAGAAGAAGGAAGTCGTTCCCGTCATCATTGAGGGACTGCGCAGGCTCGAATACCGGGGCTACGATTCGGCAGGCATCGCTGTCGGCGGCAACGGCGATGGATTGCAGTTGCGGCGTGCGGCAGGGAAGCTGCGCAACCTCGAGGAGGTCATCCGCGAGCACCCCCTGAGCGGGACCTACGGCATCGGCCACACTCGATGGGCCACGCACGGCCGCCCCACCGAAGAAAATGCTCACCCGCACCGCGACTGCACCGGCCGCATCGTCGTGGTGCACAACGGCATCGTCGAGAATTACCTGGCGCTCAAGCAGGAACTCATCGCGCAGGGTCACAAATTCGCGACTGAGACCGACACTGAAATCATCGCGCATCTGCTCGAGCAGGTTTTGTCGACCGCGAAGCAAGCAGGCGAGAAGCTGTTGCTTGAAGACGCGGTGCGCCGCACTGTGAAGCGCCTCACCGGCGCCTTTGCCATCAGCGTTCTCTCCGCGGACGAGCCGGACAAAATCGTCGCCGCGCGCAATGGGCCGCCCGCCATCGTCGGCGTGGGCGACGGTGAATACTTTGTTGCCTCCGACGTGCCCGGCATCCTGCACCACACCCGAGACCTCTACTTCCTCGCCGACGGCGATATGGCCGTGCTCACTCCTAAGGGGGTTACGCTGACCGACTTCGACGGGCGGCCCGTCCAGCGCACCCTGCAGCGCATTCTATGGGATCCGATTCAGGCCGAAAAGGGCGGCTACAAGCACTTCATGCTCAAAGAAATCTTTGAGCAGCCGCGCGCCATCCGCGACACCACTTTGGGCCGCATCTCGCTCGACACTGGCCGCGTCTTCCTCGCCGAAATGAAGATTGCCGACAAAACCTTTCGCGAGGCTCGCAACATTCATATCGCCGCCTGCGGCACCAGTTGGCATGCTGCGACGGCGGGCAAGTTTATGATTGAGCGCCTCGCGCGCCTGCCTGTTGAAGTCGATTACGCCAGCGAATTTCGGTATCGCGACCCTATCGTCGACGAGCGAACCGTCGGCATGCTCATCACGCAGTCCGGCGAAACCGCGGACACGCTGGCCGCGCAACGCGAAATGATCGCGAAGGGCGCGCCCACCGTGGCAGTCTGCAACGTGGTTGGATCGATGATCACGCGCGAAGCCCACGGCACCATCTACACGCACGCAGGGCCGGAGATCGGCGTCGCCTCTACCAAGGCTTTCAGCGCGCAGTTGGTGGCTCTTTTCCTCTTCGCTGTCCATCTGGCGCAGGTCCGTGGCACTCTCGTCGAAGAAGAAAGCAGCAAGCTGCTCGATGCGCTCAACATGCTGCCGGGTAAAGCCGAGGAAATCCTGCGCACCTGCGACAGCGCCTGCGAGCCGTTGGCCCGTCTTTATTCGAACGCGCGCGATTTTCTTTACCTTGGCCGGGGCATCCACTATCCCATTGCCCTCGAAGGCGCGCTCAAACTGAAGGAAATTTCGTACATCCACGCCGAAGGCTACCCAGCCGGAGAAATGAAGCACGGCCCCAACGCACTGATCGACGAGACGCTGCCTGTCGTGGTGTTGGCCACCAAGGACGAATCGAATCGCGACTCCGTACAGCGCTACGAGAAGACCCTGTCGAACATTCAGGAAGTGACGGCTCGCTCGGGGAAGGTGATTGCCGTCGCTACGCAGGGAGACGAGCACATTGGCCAGTTGGTGGATCACGTGCTCTTCGTGCCCAGTGCGCCGGAACTGCTGCTGCCCATTCTCGAAGTGATTCCGCTGCAATTGCTCGCGTACCACATCGCTGTGCGTCGCGGATGCGACGTCGATCAGCCGCGCAATCTGGCCAAATCCGTCACCGTCGAGTAGCCAGCTGGTCACACATTTAGTCGTGTAAGTTCATGTAGCCTCCGTCGAGATAATAATTCTGGCCGGTAATGAAACTCGCCTCGTCCGAACACAGATAGACGGCGAGGTTAGCGACCTCTTCCGGCTGGGCCATGCGCCCAATGGGCTGGGCCGCCGACAATTTCTGCATCATCTCCGGCTCGCGCCCCGGATAATTCTTCGCCACAAATCCATCGACGAAGGGCGTGTGCACGCGCGCCGGAGAAATCGCGTTGCACCGAATTCCGTCGCGCAAATAATCGCGCGCCACGGACAGCGTCATGGACAGAACCGCTCCCTTGCTTGTGGAATACGCGAATCGGTTTTCCAATCCAGCCGTCGCTGCAACCGACGCCATGTTCAGGATGACCCCGCGGCCCTGTGCCCGCAGGCGCTCGATCGCCGCCCGCATGCACAGATAAACGCCCTTCACATTCACACGCAAAATGCGGTCGAGGTCCTCCTCGTTGGTGGACCCCAGGCTTCCAACATGCGCGATCCCGGCGTTGTTCACCAGGATGTCGACGCGTCCGTCGGCAAAAATCGAGTCAAATATGCAGCCCACGCTCGCCGCGTCCGCTACATCGCAGGCGTGCGCCAGCGCTCGGCCGCCTGACGCCACAATCTGTTGCGCGGCAGTTTCGGCCGCAGCCGCTTCGCGGTCCAGAATGCGCACCGCCGCGCCCTGCCGTGCAAACGCATGCGCAATGGCCAGTCCAATGCCGCTCGCCGCACCGGTGATCACCGCGGTCTTACCCTCAAAGGAAAATGGAATCTTCGCTTTAACCTGCATATGCTTCACCCTCGAATAAACAGCCGATTATTTCACGGCAGCCGCGCCCGCGCAGAGGCACAAACCCTCCCTTCGAAAATTGTGTCGACTTCCTATTGCATTCCCATAAGACGCGGTGCTATATATGGGACTCCAAGAGGAAGCCATGACGGACAAAACAGATGTGTGGCAGGGAACGCTGGCGCTGATGGTGCTGAAGACCCTTGAAACCATGGGCCCGCAGCACGGCTATGGCATTGCGCGGCGCATTGAACAGACCAGCGGCAACGTGCTCGCGCTGAACTACGGCACGCTCTACCCCATGCTGCTGAAGTTGGAGCAGGAAGGCGCCATCGCCTCGGAGTGGGGCACCTCCGACAACAATCGCAAGGCAAAGTTTTATAAGCTGACGCGCGCCGGCCGCAAGCAACTGGAGCGCGCCACGCAGGACTGGCAGCAGGCCACCGCGATCGTCGCGCGCTTTCTGTCGCCGGCCGAGGAAGCGCGGTAAGGAGGCACGATGCGTCAGCTCAAAGCCATACTCGCCCGGCTGCGTGGAATCGTTGCGCAGGATCGCGCATCCGCCGAGATTGCCGCGGAGCTGGAGAGCCATCTCCAGATGCACATTGACGACAATGTCCGCGCCGGCATGACGCCGCAGGAGGCGCGCCGCGCCGCGCTCATCCAGTTAGGTGGAATGGAGCAGACGGCGCAGGCGGTTCGCGAGCGCAGCACCCTGCCCTGGCTCGAAACCCTGCTGCAGGATGTGCGCTACGGCGTGAGGATGATCGCACGGAATCCCATGTTCGCAGCGGTGACGATTCTCACTCTCGCGGTAGGCATCGGCGCCAGCACTACGGCGTTTAGCTGGATCAACGCAGTGCTGCTGCGGCCTTTGAGCGGTGTAGCCGATCCGCAGCGTCTGGTCGCGCTGGAGTCCGTAACGCCCGGCGGCGAATGGGTGCCGAATTCCTATCCCGACTATCAGGATTTTCGCGACCAGCTGCAGCTTCTGCAGAGCATTGCCGTGACGCATCCCGCAGCGTTCAGCATCGGCAAAGACGATCACGCTGAGCGGGTGTGGGGTGAATTGGTTTCAGGGAATTTCCTGGCAGTCCTCGGCGTGAAGCCGCAGGTGGGCCGAATTTTTTCCCCCAATGAGTATGGCGATAAGCCGGGAGCGTTCCCCGTGGCCGTCATCAGCGATCGCTATTGGCGCTCGCACTACGCGGCCGATCCCGCCATTGTGGGCAGGACCATCCGCGTGAACCAGCATGAATTGACAGTGATCGGCGTGGCCCCGCCCGATTTTCATGGTTCGGTTGCCGCGGTAGCCTTCGATCTCTGGGTGCCCTACATGCAGCAGCCGGTGCTGAACGGCGTGGGGACGTGGATGCTGCGCGACCGCCAGGACCGCAACATGCTGGGCATTGCACGGCTCAAGCCTGGCGTCACCATGGATCAGGCGCGGCAGGAACTGGCAGCGCTGGCCAGCCGCATGGCCGTAGCCGACGCCGACACGAACCAGGGCATGAGCGCCACGCTGCTGCCGTTGTCAAAGTCCCCGCATGGACCGCAGGGGATGCTGGGCGGTCCGTTGCGCATCCTGATGGGCGTTTGCATTTTACTGTTGGGCATTGTGTGCGTGAACGTGGCCAATCTGCTGCTGGCGCGCGCGACGGTGCGCGAGAAAGAATTCAGCACGCGCCTGGCTCTGGGCGCGGGCCGCCGCAGGCTGGTGCAGCAGGTGCTGATGGAAAGCCTTCTGCTGTCCGCGGCGGGAGCGGTTCTGGGAATCGCCGCCACTCCGTGGCTCAGCCGCCTGCTCCAGGCGCTCATGCCGCCGGGGCAGTTGTCACTAACCATCGGCTCAGGCCTCGATGCGCGTGTGCTGTTTTTCACCGCGGGAATTTGCGTCATTACCACTGTGGCGGCCGGCGTGGTGCCCGCGCTGCAATCGAGCCGCGTGGATATGAACGCAAAAATGAATGAGGGCGGTCGCACCGGAGTCGCCGCGCGCGGACACCATCGGCTGCGCTCCGCGCTGGTGGCTTCGGAAGTCGCGCTCGCGCTGGTAGCGCTGGTCTGCGCTGGATTGCTGGTCCGGAGTTTTCAGAAAACCAGCCGCATTGATCCTGGCTTCGACCCCAATCACGTTTTGCTGAATCAGTTCTATCTCGCCACCAACGGCTACAGTCTCGACCAGCGCGTGCAATTCTGCCGGCGTTTGGCCGACGCCATGCAATCCACACCCGGCGTGACAAACGTGGCGTATTCCGACGGTGTTCCGCTCGGATTTGAGCCGAGCTGGTGGGAAGATTTGCGGATCGAAGGCTACGCACCGGCCTCGGGCGAGAACATGAAGATGTTTCGCAACGTGATTTCGCCGGGCTACCTCGATCTGATGCGCATACCGCTTGTCGAGGGGCGCAACTTTACCGAGGGCGACAACGAGAATAGGGATTCGACCAAGGTCATGATCGTGAACCAGGCCTTTGTGCAGCGCTTCTTCGCAGGGCGCGACCCCATCGGGCACAAAGTGCATGGCTGGGGAAACTGGTACCGCATTGTCGGCGTGGCTCAGGACAGCAAGTATCACTACCTCGCAGAGTCGCAGGTCCCGTATTTCTATGTGCCGTTCCGCCAGGTCTATCGAGCGGATATGAATCTGGCGTTCTACGTGCGAACCCATGGCGATCCTGACCGGCTGTTGCCGTCGCTGCGCGCCGTGGTGCGCAAGATCGATCCCAACGTAACGGTTTTCGATGCCGTGCCGTTGAAGGAATTCATTGGCGCATCGCTCTATCCGCAGCGCATGGCAGCCACGCTGCTCGCGGCGCTGGGCGCATTGGCTGTGCTGCTCGCCGCCATCGGCCTCTACAGCGTGATGGCGTGGTCTGTGGCGCAGCGCACGCAGGAGATCGGCATTCGCATGGCGCTCGGCGCACGTCCGGCGGCGGTCCTCGGCATGGTGGTGCGCCAGGGATTAAAGCTGGCCGCGATGGGGCTGGCCGCAGGTGTGTTGCTCACGCTGGCAGCGGGGCGGAGCATCGCGGCGGTGTCGTTTACCGATTCAGCGATGGGCAATAGCGTGAGCCTGGTGGGTCACGACGCGGCCGATCCCTGGATCTACGTGGCGGCGGTTGCGTTTCTCTGCGGCATCGCTGCACTGGCGGCCTATGTGCCCGCACGCCGCGCTGCTTCGATCGATCCCATGCAGGCGTTGCGGTCGGAATAGGAGACGTTATGCGAAGACTCAGAGCATGGTCGACCCGGTTCCGCAGCCTGTTCGGCGGGGCCAAGGCGAACGCGAAGGTGAGTGCCGAGATTGCCGCGGAACTGGAGAGCCATCTCCAGCTGCACATCGACGACAACATCCGCATCGGCATGCCGCCACAGGAGGCGCGCCGACGGGCGCTGATCCATCTGGGTGGAATGGAGCAGACGCGCCAGGCCGTTCGCGAGCGCAGCACCATCCCCTTTCTTGAGGACCTGGCACAGGATTTGAAATTCGCGCTGCGCCAGCTTCGCAAGTCTCCGGGCTTCGCCTGCATCGTCATCGTCACGCTGGCGCTCGGCATCGGCGTGAACACCGCGCTCTTCTCCATCGTCAACACGGTCCTGCTGCATCCGGTGGATCTGCCGCACCCCAACGAGCTGGTCGCAGTCGATGCGGCGAAACCCAACTTCCCCTTTGGATCCATCTCCTATCCCAACTTCCGCGACTGGCAGCGGGACAACCGCACCTTCGCCGACTTCGCCGTCTTCAAACATGCCGGATTCATTCTCACCGGGACAGGCGAATCGGAGCGCGTCCACGGCGAATATCTTTCTTCCGATTTCTTCTCCCTGCTCGGCGTGAAGCCGGTGCTGGGCCGCCTGTTCGAGCCCGGAGAAGATGAGATTGGCCGCGGCCACATTGCTCTCATCGGCGAAGGCTTTTGGGGACGTAAATTCGGCAAACAGCCCGACGTCCTCGGCCGCACTCTCACGCTCGACGGACAGAGCTTCACCATCGTCGGCGTGATTCCCGCCGATT
This sequence comes from Acidobacteriaceae bacterium, assembly GCA_035482355.1. GTDB lineage: Bacteria > Acidobacteriota > Terriglobia > Terriglobales > Acidobacteriaceae > Palsa-343. Next base: position 28,142 of record DATHQV010000048.1, read on the forward strand.
TCGACCTGAACTTCCGTTCGTTTAAGTCGGAAGATATTTACCTGCCCATTGGCGCGTGGCCCACCAAAGCTCTCAATATCCGCGGCGACGGTTTGGGCATCCGCGGCGTCGCGCGCCTGAAACCCGGCGTCACGCTCGCGCAGGCGCAGGCGGATATGAATGCCGTCTCCGATCATCTCGCTGTGCAGTTCCCCGCAGACGATCAAAGTGTTCGTGCCGCGCTCACGCCTCTTCGCCAAACCATCGTCGGCGACGTGCAGCCCATCCTGCTGGTGCTGCTCGGCGCGGTGGGATTTGTTCTGCTCATCGCCTGCGTGAATGTTGCGAACCTGCTCCTCGCCCGCTCCAATGCTCGCGCGCAGGAGTTCGCCGTCCGCCTTGCGCTGGGCGCCAGCCGCACGCGCATCGTTCGCCAATTGCTCACGGAAAGCACGCTGCTGGCTCTCTCCGGCGGTGCGCTAGGCCTTGCGATTGCAGCCTGGGGCACACGCGCCGCCCTGCAACTGGCACCCACCGCGCTGCCCCACGCATCGCGCATTCACCTCAGCCCACTGGTGCTTTGCTTCACCTTTGTCATCTCCTGCGCGGTCGGAATTTTCTTCGGGCTCATCCCCGCATGGCGCGTGGCGGCGCAGCCGCCCCAGACCGCGTTGAAGGAAGGCGGCCGCGGCGTTGGCGGAGGTCGCCACCGCGCCCAGGACTGGCTCGTGATCTTCGAGATGGCCGCCGCCATGGTGCTGCTCGCTGGAGCCGGCCTCATGATCCGCAGCCTGGTCGCGTTGTCGCGCGCCAATCCCGGCTTTCAGTCGAAGGGCATTCTTTATTTCTCGCTCGGCGTCCCGAACTCGCCCGGAACGTCGACGCCCGACGGCGCGCGCGAAAACTTTCACGAGGTCGATCGCGAGATTCAGCGCGTTCCCGGCGTGCACGCCGTTTCCATTGCCTGGGATGCCGTCCCCATGACTGGCGACGACGACGAACAGCTCTTCTGGCTGCAGAATGAAGCCAAGCCCACGGACAGCCTGGCCATGCACATGGCGCTGCGCTACGTGGTCGAGCCGGATTACCTGAACGTGATGCGGACGCCGCTGCTGCGCGGCCGCTTCTTTACCGATGCCGATCGCGAAGGCGCGCCGCCTGTCGCCGTCATCGACGAAGAACTGGCTCACAAATACTTCGGTGACGCCGATCCCATTGGACAGACGCTCAACCTCGACGACGAACAGAAGCCGCGCGTCACCGTCGTTGGCGTTCTGCGGCACATCATGCAGTGGGAGGTTGACGACGACGCAGGGTTTTCGCTGCGCGCCCAAATTTACTTGCCCTTTGCGCAGGAGCCAGGCGGGAATCTGGTCTCCACCAACGGAACCGCGACCGACATTCTTGTCCGCGCTGACCATCCTGCCGCAGTGTCTGCCGACATCGAGCGTGTGCTGCGCCACCGGAATGCCGAACAAGTGCCCTACGGTCCCAGGACCATGGACCAGCTGATCGCGGACACTCTGGCCGCGCGGCGCTTCTCTATGATCCTGCTCGGTATCTTTGCCGGGCTGGCGTTGCTGCTGGCCAGCGTTGGGCTCTACGGCGTCATCTCGTATCTGGTGGGCCAGCGCACGCAGGAAATGGCCATCCGCATGGCTCTCGGCGCCGATCGCGGCAACGTGCTGCGCTGGGTGCTCAAACGCGGCTCGGTGCTCGCGCTCGCGGGTGTCGGCGCAGGCACGATCGCGGCTCTCATCCTGACGCGGCTGATGGCCAGCGCTTCTCTGATGAGCGGCTCGCTTCTCTACGGCGTCCGCTCGTGGGATCCCCTTACCATGCTTGGCGTTATCGCCCTTCTTTTGTTGGTGGCTCTGGCCGCGAGTTACATCCCCGCCCGCCGCGCAGCCTCCGTCGATCCCATGCAGGCCCTGCGTTCGGAATGAGGACACGATGCGAAAGATGAAAGCTCTCTGGATTCGAATCTTCGGGATGTTCGGCTCGCAGCGCGCGAGCGAGAAGATCGACGCGGAACTCGAAAGCCATCTGCAGATGCACATCGACGACAACGTCCGCGCCGGCATGACGCCTGCGGAGGCGCGGCGTCAGGCGCTGATCCAGCTCGGTGGAATGGAGCAGACCAGGCAGGCGGTCCGCGAACGCAGCACGCTGCCGTGGCTCGAGACTCTGACGCAGGATTTGAAATTCGCCTCCCGTCAACTGCGCAAATCGCCCGGCTTCACGCTGGCGACGATCATTTTGCTGGGCGTGGGGATCGGCGCAGCGACCATCGTCTTCAGCCTCGTCGACGCCGTCCTGTTGAAACCGCTGCCGTATCCCAACCCGGCGACGCTGGTGATTCCCTGGAATATTCCTCCGGCAGGCGTGAACATCGGCGGCTTCACGGATTTTCCGTGGAGTCCCATCCATTTTCACGCGATGGAGCAGGAGACGAAGACATATCGTTTTCTCGGCGCCTTCCAGAGCGCCAATTTCAATCTCACTGAAGCCGGAGACCCAGCCATGCTGGAGGGCGCGCAGGTTTCCTGGGGATTCTTTCCAGCGCTGGGCGTTGAGCCGGAGCTGGGCCGCTTCTTCACGCGGGACGAAGACACGCCCGGCCGCGAGCATGAAGTGATCATCAGCGATGCGTTGTGGCGCAGCCGTTTCCATGCCGATCCATCGATTCTGAACCACGCCATTCGTCTGAATGGCATGCCCTGGACCGTGGTCGGGATCATGCCTCGCGGGTTTGGTTTTCCGCGCGCCAATGAGATGCCCGGAGACTTTGACTTCGCGCGCGAGACGGAGCTTTGGGTGCCCATCGCGCTGCCTGCCGTCACTCCCAAATACACGCCCTCCGAGTTGGCGTTCATCGGACGCCTGCAGCCGGGCGTCTCCGTGCAGCAGGCGCAGGCGTCCATGGATCTGTTTGCCGCGCAGATGGACCGGTTGCATCCGGTGATGAAAGGTTGGTCACAGTCCCGCGTCACACCGCTGGTTCGTCAAGTGGCTGGAGACACGCGCAAGCCTCTACTGCTGATCCTCGGAGCAGTGGGCGTGGTTCTGATGATCGTGTGCTTCAATGTTGGCGGATTGCAGCTGGCGCGCTCTCTGGGCCGTCGGCGCGAGTTCACGGTGCGTGTGGCGATGGGTGCTGGGCGCAGGCGCGTGGTGCGCCAGTTGCTGACCGAGAGCCTGCTGCTGGCTTCCGCCGGAGGCGCGCTGGCTTGTGCGGTGGTCGCGGTGGGGATGTCGCTGGTGAGAAAGTTCGGCCCGGAGAACCTTCCCCGGCTGCATGAATCGGGAGCCGACCCAGGCGTCTTCGCCTTTGCGTGCTGCGTCACGCTGATCACAGGAATCCTCTTCGGCCTGGCCCCGGCGCTGGGCGCGGCTCGCGTCGACCTGGTGGAATCTCTGCGAGATGGCGGGCAGAAAGCGGGCACGGCATCCAGCCGTCCGCGACTGCGCAATGCGCTGGTCGTGGCGCAGATGGCCCTGGCTCTGGTGCTCGTGGTCGCCGCAGGCCTGCTGGCCCGCACCTTTTTCCGGCTGCTCGCTTCCGATTCCGGCTTCCGCGCCGAGCACGTGCTTACCTTTGAGCTATCTCTGCCCGGAACGCAGTATCCGGACCGCGACCGCATTGCCCGCTTCTATCAGCAACTGCTGCCCCGTCTGCGCGCTGTTCCCGGAGTCAAAAACGCAGCCGCAGGCGAAGTGGTTCCCATGGGCGGTGCGACGGAATCCACCATGATCCGACTTACGGGCCGTCCCGCTGCTAAAGATGGGCGCAACCCGATCGTCAACTATACCGTCGCGTCGCCCGGCTACTTCGCGGCTCTGGGAACGCCGTTGCTGCGCGGCCGTGATTTCCTCGATGCCGACCTGCTCGCTGCTCCGCCGGTCACCGTGATCAACCGCGCCATGGCCCAGGCGTACTGGCCGGGGCAGGACCCCATCGGCCAGCAAGTCCTCGTGCCCTCGCAGCAGGTTCCGGCGACCATTGTTGGCGTGGTTGCCGATATGAAACATACTTCGCTGCGGGAGGCACCCGCTCCAGAAATGTTTGAGCCGTATACGCAAAACGTCTGGCCCCCGCTGGCGCAGATGCAGGTCGTACTGCGCGCGCAGGGGAGTCCTGAAACGGCAATCGGCGGAGTGCGCGAAGCAATTCATTCGCTCGATCCTGGATTGCCGCTGGCAAAAATCGCGACCCTCAGCACGCTGACCGATGAAGCCATGGCGCAGGACCGGTTCTCCATGCTGCTGCTGAGCTTTTTCGGTGCGCTGGCGCTGGTCCTGGCCGCGATTGGGATTTACGGCGTCATCGCGTATTCGGTGGGCCAGCAGACGCGCGAAATCGGCATCCGCATGGCACTGGGGGCGCGGCGCGGAGATGTCTTCAGTGGAGTCCTGAGCCACAGCTTGCGCCTCGCTTTGCCCGGGGTCGCTCTTGGCGCGTGCGCCGCGCTGGGCGTGGGACGCGCCATGGCTGGATACCTCTATGGCGTGACGCCGTATGATCCGGTGACGTTTGCGGCGGTGGCAGTTTTTCTGATCGCTACAGCACTGCTGGCGGCGTATTGGCCCGCGCGCCGCGCAGCTTCGGTCGATCCCATGCAGGCCCTGCGTTCGGAATAGGGCGCCTCAGGACGCTTTCGGCTCTGCCGTGGCCCGCGTGTATCGAATGACCTGCACCTTCGACATCGCGATCAGCCCTTCGCCCACCATCGCGTCCAAATGCGGCACCAGTTTCGCAATCTGCTCTTCGGTGTCGATGATGCTCACCATGATGGGAGCGTCCTTTGAGAACCTCCAAAGGCTCGCATGCCGGACTCGCGTGCTGGTCCCGTAGCCCTCGATCCCGCGATACACAACGGCGCCCGCCAGCCCAAGTTCCCGGCACTTCGCGAGGATCGCTTCATGCAGCGGCTTGCCCTGCCACTGATCGCTCTCGCCAAAGTGAATGCGCAGCATACGCGCTTCGAATTGCTGTTTCACGTGCGGTCCTCCGTGCTATTCCTCTTCGATCTCGGCTGCGCGCCAGGAGTATTTGATGATGTCCACGTCCGACAGGACCACCAGGCCCTCTTCCACCATGCGATCAACGACGGGCAGAAATGCGTTCAGCTTGTCCTCCGTATCGATGGCCGACAACATAATAGAGGCATCGTGGGAAAGATGTAGCGGCTTCTCTTTGTGAACGCGCCGGTGCGCCCCGTATCCCAGGACGCCGCGATACACGGTGACGCCCGCAATGTCGTTGGCGCGCATGGCCTGCACCAGCGCCTCGAACAGCGGCCTATCGTTCCACCGGTCCGATTCGCCAATGTAAATGCGCATCAGGCGGGCCTTGCCTTCCATCTTCATGTGCTCGCTTGCCGGCTTCGGCTTCTTTGAAACAGCGGCGGCCCTGGTGACGGTCGTTTCCTGGACTTCAATCAGCCCGCTGCCAACCATCTCTTCCAGCTTGGCCATCAGTTCGGCGACCTTTTCTTTGCTATCGACAAACTCGATGCGAATCGGCAATTTGTCTGAGACTTCCACCACGCCCGTGGTGTGCAGATGATGGTCGGCGCCGAACCCCGCGACGCCCTTCAACACCGTTGCGCCGGAGACATTGCGGTAAAACAGATAATCCAGAATGCTCGAATACGCTGATGCCCCGTGGTAGGTCGAGCCTTCGCTCACAGTGATGGAGACCTTGAGCGCCTTTCCTGACGTCAGCATCGATTGCCCCCTTCGGTTTGCCCCGTTCGCCGTCCTCTCATGAGAGGAACTCCGCGGCCATAATGCCGCACCACGTCGCGGCCAACCCCAGCACCAGGCTGCCAAAAGCATAGACCGCCGCAGCCGAGAACGTCCCGCCGCGAATCAAACTCAGCGTCTCCCACTCATAGGTGGAGAAGGTGCTGTAGGCGCCAATAAATCCGATGGGGACCAGATAGCGCCACGCCGGGTTGATTCCGGATCGCTGGGTCAGGAAAGTAATCGAGAACCCAATCACCAGGCAGGCCGTCAGATTGATGACCAGGGTTCCGTAGGGAAACCTGGACCCGAAGCGGTCGATGATATACGCACCGACCCAGTAGCGAGCGATCGACCCCAGTGCGCCGCCAAGCGCGATCAGCAAGTACTTCTGCAAACTCCCTCCTCCGGTCCTCGCATGCGGTTCCTGCGCTTCTTGCCGCTATGCGCGCAAGAAACGCCTGATCCAGCTATGGACCAACATCGCAGATTGTTTGCAGGGATCGCGCCGGGACGAACAACTCCACGACAGGGGACCCTGCCAGGAGTCATCATCTGTCCCGTGCTGAGGGGGACAGCGGTTAAAGGTGAACTCCTTCACCATTCCGACTGATTCCACTACACCTTAGGGGCGAAGCGGTGTCAAGCGGAACCATGGTCCCGAAACCCGCATGAATCAAATTGAAAACCTGTGCGCATTGCTGTTCCGCGGCTCTATACTGTGCCTCACCCCATGCGCCGCAACGCGCAGTTTCGATTTCTCGGTCTGCTGCTCCCGATTCTCGGGATCCTGGTCGACGGTTGCGGCTCCAATTCACGCGTCCTTGCACAGCCGGATTTTGTCCTCAACGCCAGCGCGACCAGCGTGACGCTCACGCCCGGCGGCAGCGCCGTCCCGGTGACGCTCACCGCGACAGCCGAAAATGGATTCTCGGGGACGATCCAGGTGGCCGTCAGCGGCCTCCCTACCGGCGTCACGGCCACGCCGGCTACCGTGTCGCTCACGGTGGGCAGTCCCCAGCAGATGAGCTTTGCCGCATCGGCAACCGCCGCCACTTCCACGGTGACCGCACAGTTTGTCGGGACTTCGGGCATGTTGAGCCACACCGCGCCGGTGAGCGTCAGCGTGGCGGCTGTTACCGGCCGGGACGTCGTGACTTACCACTACGACGTAGCCCGCACCGGCCTCAATTCCACTGAGACCACGCTGACCACTGCCAACGTGACGTCGTCAAAATTTGGCTTGCTCAAGACTCTGCCCGTCGACGGTGTCGTCGATGCGCAGCCGCTCTTCCTGGCCAGCCTGACTGCCGGCGGCCAGCAGCGCAACCTCCTCTTTGTCGAGACGGAACACGACAGCGTCTACGCTTTCGACGCCGATTCCGGCACGCAGATTTGGAAGTCCACCATCCTTGGCACGAACGAAACCACCAGCGGCGATCACAACTGCAATCAGATATCGCCGGAAATCGGCATCACGGCAACTCCGGTCATCGATCGCCACGCCGGAGCGCACGGCGCCATCTTTGTCGTAGGCATGTCGCTCGATTCCGGAGGCGCTTCGCACCAGCGGCTCCACGCTCTCGACGTCACCACCGGCGCGGAGCTATCCGGCAGCCCAAAGGAAATTCAGGCCACGTATCCCGGAACCGGCGCCAACAGTTCCGGCGGTAACGTCGTCTTCGATCCTGCGCAATATGCTGAGCGCGCCGGCATCCTGCTGCTCAACGGCGTCCTCTACATGGGCTGGACTTCGCATTGCGACGAGGAGCCGTATACCGGCTGGCTGATGGGCTACAACGAGACCACCCTGGCGCAGACCAGCGTGCTGAACCTGACGCCCAATGGCAGCGAAGGCTCCATCTGGATGGCGGGCGCGGGGCTTGCCGCTGATTCCAGCGGGAACATCTATTTCCTCGATGCCAACGGAACGTTTGACACCACCCTCGACGCCAATGGGTTCCCCGTGAATCACGACTATGGCAACGGGTTCATGAAGATCTCGACCGCGGGAGGCACGCTCGCCGTCGCCGATTACTTCGAGATGGACAATACTACGTCCGAGTCCGGCGCCGATGAAGACCTGGGCTCTGGCGGCGCGCTGGTTCTGCCAGATATCACCGACACCTCAGGAGCCGTTCATCACCTCGCAGTCGGCGCCGGCAAAGATGGCCACATTTACATTGCCAACCGCGACTCCATGGGCAAGTTCAACCCATCGAACAACAATGCCCTCTATCAGGAAATCAACGGCGGTGGAGGCGGCGTGTGGGCCATGCCCGCTTACTTCAACAACACCGTTTATTACGGAGCAGTCGGGGATTATCTCAAGGCTTACCCCATCGCTAACGCGAAGATAGCCACCAGCCCCAGCCAGCAAAGTGCCTCTACTTTCGGGTATCCCGGCACGACGCCGTCGGTCACGGCCAACGGAACATCGAATGGGATCGTCTGGGCCGTCGAGAATTCTTCACCTGCCGTGCTCCATGCCTACGACGCCACCAGTCTGCAGGAGCTCTACAACAGCAATCAGGCCGCGAACAATCGCGATCAATTCGGCAACGGCAACAAGTTCATCACGCCGATAGTGGCGAACGGCAAGTTGTATGTGGGAACGCCCAACAGCGTAGCCGTTTTTGGCCTGCTTCCGTAGCGCAGACGGATCAGTCCACGCGGATGCAGCGGAAACGGACGGGCGACGGGGCTCCACCGGGCAATGCAGCGTGAGCCTGGCAGCGGTTCCGGCTCAGGCCGACTTCGGTTGCTGCAGCATACCTTCCTGCGACTTCACGTATTCCGCTTCCCATTTTTGTTGCTGTTTTTCCTGCTCGGCTCGCAGTGAGGCGGTCTCGATCGCGTCGTGATAACGGTTGTATGCAGCGACCGCCCACAACGCACAGAAGAACACGGCGAGGCCCATGAACACATCGCCCATCGTCAAACCCCCATTGAAACGGCAATTCTACCCCGCAGAAGGGTGTACAGTCGCGGAAAAACTCAGGAATCGCAGGATGCCGGTAATCAGGGAGCGAACCTGAGGCAACTTATCGGGCGGCGGGGTTGCTCTCCGGAGGGCCGGTTTGAAACGAGAAAACGTGCCACGGCACACCACGGATTTCAGCGAAGGCCGGACCTGCAGGTCGCCCGACAAACGCTCCGATGGCTCGTTCCCAGAACCGGCAGGCCCCCGCATTGGCGTCCATCACGCGGACCTGCCAAGGCCCGGAATAGCGCTGCCACACCTCGTGCGCGACGATCTGGCCGATACCGCGCCGGCGGAAACCACGCAGGACAAAAAACTCAGCCATATCCCACAGCCGCCGATCCCCGGATTCCGCTTTTGTGTTGATGGTGAGCACAAATCCAGCCCACTGCCCATCCACGCGGATCAGAAAAGAATGACGGTCGGGATCGGTCCAGTAGAGCGGCAGATTCGGATATCCGAACCTGCCGTCGGCTCCCAGATCGACCGGGATGAATTCGCTGAAATCGTGGATGTACAGCTCGAGTAGATTGGCGAGGATCGGCTCCTGATCCCGGCTGGCCGCTACTAACTCAACGCCCAGCGCTGTTGCGCCTTTTCCCTGGTCCACGGACTTAGAACCCCATGATGTTGTAGCCGCTGTCCACGTAAATCACCTCGCCGGTCACGCCGCTGGCGAGTTCCGAGGCGAGATAAATGGCGGTCTTGCCCACTTCCAGCTGCTCCGTATTGCGGTGCAGGGGAGAGCGTTCCTCGTGGTACTTCATCATGTCGCCCAGTGCGCCCACGCCGCGCGCGGCCAGCGTCTTAATCGGCCCCGCGGAGATGGCATTGACACGGATATTCTGTTTGCCCAGGTCCCACGCCAAATACCGCACCGTCGCTTCCAGCGCAGCCTTTGCCACGCCCATCACCTTATAATGCGGAACCACTTTCTCCGCACCGAAATAGGTCAGCGTGATAATCGATCCGCCCTCGGTCATCAGCGGCGCAGCGGCGCGGCTCAACGCGATCAGCGAATACACGCTCACGTCGTGCGCAATCCGGAAGCCCTCCCGCGATGTTTCGAGGAAGGGGTTCTTCATGGCGTCGGCGGGCGCGAAGGCGATGCAGTGCACCAGCACGTCCAGCTTGCCGTAGCGCTCTTTTAGTTGCGCGAAGGTCTGCTCGATCTCCGCGTCGTTCGACACATCGCACTGGAACGGCTCGGCCCCCGGCAGATCGTCAATCAGTTCCGCAGCCTCGGCCTTCATCCGCTCATTTTGATAGCCGATGGCCAGCTTCGCCCCCGCCTCATGGAGTTTTTGCGCAATGCCCCAGGCGATGCTGCGCTTATTCGCCAATCCAAAAACAGCCGCCACGCGGCCTTCAAGATTCAGCATGAGTTGTTTCGCTCCCGTGGGTTCGTCTGCCGCCACCTGTTGTCCGACTTGATTATTCAGCGTGCGCGGCTACGCAATTGTAAATTGACGGCGCAACCTCAGGCGCATTCGCAACGCGATGCGGGATCCGTTTGCTCGCGCCCAGCTGCTGTGCCGGCGGGCTGGTAGTACCGCTGCTCGGGGCAGGCGCACGCCAGACACAGCGTCTTGTCCTCACGCTTCACAAAGCGGTCGTAGTTGATGCCTTCGCCGCACACATCGCAGGCTATGCGCTCACCCTTGTAACCCGGCATCTCTTTCGGCGCCACTTTTACGTCGACCCATTGCTCGCCGAACAGATCCTTGTCGTCCATTTCGCGGTATGCCATCATCTGCTGTTGGTTTCTGTCGGGAATCTCCGGAAACATCTCACGAGCCCGCTGCTTCGACGACTCCAGCGCCACAATTCGAATCGCCCGGCCCTGCAGGTCAACAAACGTGGCCGCCATCTTGCCCCAGTCGCGGAATTTCAGCGCCCGCTTGCCCAACCGGCATCCCGTCACCACTCCAATGGCGTCCGTCGCGCAGCGGTCAATTTCAATGTAGGTCACAAGCCGCTTGCGGTCGCGGCCGCGCGGCTCGTCGATGCCCAGCCGCCGGCAGCCCAGCATCGCCATCCGCACACCCAGCACCTGCCCAGCGCATAAATGCCCATGCGCAATCTCCGCCTGCCGCAGCAACTCGTCCAAAGACTCCATGCAGGCCATGCTAAGCCCTTGAAGGTCGGTTCAGCCAACGGAACAGTTTTCCGCCTCCTGGCAATCTCTTGCTGACAGCTTCTCGCTGACAGCTTTGCGCTGGCAGCATCACTGCTAGCCGCTTTATCGCCGACCGGACCTTAGCTGACCGCCTCTTAGCTGACAGCTTTATCGCTTCAATCCTCGTCCCCATCCTCCACCAGCACCGCCGACGTCCCCACCAGATCGAAGCTCACCAGCGCGGCGCCGGTCGGCTGGAAGCTCACCTTCAGCGGCTCGCGCTGCCATTGCGCCGCAGCGCAAGCTGGACTCGGATGATCCGCTGCATCCCACGGCGCAAGCTTCTTTGCCAGCAGCGGACGCCGCGCCGCCACCTGCGCCACCACGGCAAATAACTGTTTGCCCGCGGCGTTCAATCCACAGTAGGCCGCATAGTCTCGGAACCAGACCACGTCCGACACACCAGAATCGAAGTCCGGCAAATGCAGGGCCGTCACTTTGCCGCTGCCTCGATCTACCAGCAGCCACGGTCCCCGCTGCCACACCCATCGCACCGCGTGGTCGGAGGGAAGGGAATCGTTGAGCCGCACGGCGCGGCGCACCGCGAAGCTGCGCTCGGTCACATCATGCGCGTCGCCGGTCGTCCACTCCTTTACTTTGCCATCCACCACCAGCGGACGAACCTTCAGCTCCTTCTCCTCTTTCTGCGCGCCGGCGGGATCTCCCTCGACCGAATACGGTTCCCGCCGCACCGCGCCCAGCGCCACCACGTGCGGCTTTGCGGCGCATTTCGCGACAGCCGGCAAGCCCAACGCCAGCGCTACAGCCAATCCACATTGTGCGGGGGTCATGCCTGAAGGGTATGCAACGAAGGGCGCCGGCAACAGGTCACAGAAGTAATGAAGCTATCGAGCGGCGTCACCAGCTGGCCCAGCCACAGCGGCAGACGTCGCTGCGGGCCGCTGCTCCTCGCTCGCGCTCACATGTCCGGTCACATAGTGCCAGACGAACCAGCCAAATCCCGCCAGCACCAGAACCAGCATCAAAACGCCGGTCCAGCGCAGGCGCATTTCAGGGCGGCTGCTCGAGCGCACCCGCGAACTGCCAACGTTATGCGCAAAGGCGGCCCAGCCGTCGTCGCTGTTCGGTAATCCCAGCGGTTGACTGGCTTCGAGAAAACGCTCGACCCACGCCGACTCATCGAGGCCCACCACGCGGGCATAGCCGCGCACGATCCCCTTGCTCAGGATCCCGCCCGGCAATGCGTCGAATTGCTCGTCTTCCAGGGCCGTCAGATAGCGCGTGATGATTTTTGTCGTGCCACTGATCGTCTCTAGCTCGATTCCCCGGGAAACGCGTTCTCTGCGCAGTTCCTCGCCGAAATGACCCACGATTGGATTCCTTCCGGATGGTCGATAGGATTATCACAGTCACAATAAGACTGGTAACGTTCGATCGTCAAAGAAAAAATCAGATAAATGCCGTATTTTCCTCAAGAAAGCGTATCCGCGAAGGTAACCAAAGTAACCGAGGGGCCACGTGAGTTAACCAAATCAGCAACATAAGATCACCTGGCTCCGGCGGCCCGCCTGCCCGTTTGCTACTCTGAAGGTTCCCGTGCGAAGGGGCGAGGGCCTCATCCAAACAGCCCAATGAATAAGCTTGTTGTCGGCAATATCCTTTATCGTCCGGTCCGCTCCGCCATCAGCGTGCTTGCGGTCGCCATTGAGGTCATCATGATCCTCTCCATCGTGGCCATCATGGTGGGCATGGTGAAAGGCGCAGCCACCCAAACCAGCGGCATCGGCGCAGACATCATCGTCCGCCCCCCGAATGCCAATTTCATCAGTTCGGTCGGCGGTGCGCCTGTTCCTGCCGACATTGCCCCGAAGCGCCTGGCAAAGCTGCCCCATGTTGCGGTTGCGGCGCCCGTCGCCATCCAACTCAACGTCGCGGGATCGGTGCAGTCTCTCTACGGCATCGATTACCCCACGTACGACGCGCTCCGTCCCTTCCAGTTCCTCGCCGGCGGGCCATTTCAGGGCCCTGACGATGCCATTGTCGACGACCTGTATGCCCGCGCCAACCACACCCAGATCGGTTCAACCCTCAAGCTGCTGAATCATGAATTCCATGTGTCCGGTATCGTCGAGCACGGCAAGGGCAGCCGCGTTTTCCTGCCTATCAAAACGCTGAGCGCGCTCATGGGCTCCGCCGGCAACGCCTCCGTCTTTTATCTCCGCAGCGACGACGACAAAAATGAGCAGGCGATCATCGATGAAATTCATAACGCACCCAACCTCGGCACGTATGAGGCGCAGACTCTGGAGGAATGGCTGTCGATGATGACTCCCGAGCATCTGCCTGGTTTCAACATCGCCCTGCGCGTCGTCATCTTCATCGCCGTCATCGTCGGCTTCCTGGTCATCTTCCAGTCCATGTATACGGCCGTCATGGAGCGCACCCGCGAAATCGGCATTCTCAAATCGCTGGGCGCGTCGAAGCTGTACATCATGAACCTCTTTCTGCGCGAAGCCGTTCTGGTTTCCATTCTGGGCGTAGTCGTCGGCATTGTGCTCACTCAGCTACTCAAAATCGCCATGAGCGCGCGCTTTCCCACCATTCCGTTTCTTGTCACGAATAATCTGCGCCTCGAGGGCGCCATGATTGCCCTGGTAGGGTCAGTGCTGGGCGCGATTTACCCGGCGTGGAAGGCCGCGCGCAAAGACCCCATCGACGCTCTCGCTTACGAATAGAGTCCTTGCTCCAGGCGCTCACCCCAATTCGGGCGGCGAATGAATCCGCCTATCTGCAAGCTAGACGCGATACGCTACACGCTGAAGACCCATGCCCATCAAGACCATCATCGAACCCTTCCGCATCAAGAGCGTCGAGCCCATTCGCTGGACCACCCGCGCCCAGCGCGAGAAGCTCCTCGCCGCCGCCCACCATAACATGTTCCTGCTCCCCGCCGACGACGTCCTCATCGATCTGCTCACCGACTCCGGAACCGGCGCCATGTCCACGCACCAGTGGGCCGCCATTATGGAGGGCGATGAGAGCTACGCGGGCAGCCGCAGCTTCACGCGTTTTCGCGATTCTGTTCAGAATATTTTCGGCTACAAGCACGTTATCCCCACGCACCAGGGCCGCGCCGCCGAACGCATCCTCTTCACCGTGCGCTGCAAGAAAGATTCCGTCATCCCCAACAACACGCACTTCGACACCACCCGCGCCAACGTCGAATTCACCGGCGCGGAAGCCGTTGACCTCCTGATCCCGGAAGGCAAGCAGCCGTCGCTCTCGTATCCCTTCAAGGGGAATATGGATGTTGCCGCGCTCGAAGCGCTCATTGAACGCGTGGGCCGCGAGCGCATCCCCGTCGTCATGCTCACAGTTACAAATAATTCCGGCGGCGGCCAGCCTGTCTCCATGGAAAACGTGCGCGCGGTCAGCGCCGTCTGCCGCAAACACAGCATCCCGCTTTACTTTGACGCCTGCCGCTTTGCGGAAAATTCGTGGTTCATTAAATTGCGGGAGCCCGGCTACGCCGACAAAACACCGAAAGAAATCGCGCAGGAGATGTTCACCTACGGCGACGGCTGCACCATGTCCGCCAAAAAAGACGGCATGGCCAACATCGGCGGATTTCTCTGCACCAACGACGATCTGCTCGCCCAGCAGGAGAAAGATCTGCTCATCCTCACCGAGGGCTACCCCACCTACGGAGGGCTTGCGGGACGCGATCTCGAAGCCATCGCCGTCGGCGTGCAGGAAGCGCTCGAAGAGGATTACCTCCGCTACCGCATCGCGTCCACGGCCTATCTCGGCAACCATATCGCGGAGGAAGGCGTGCCGATTGTGCAGCCGCCCGGCGGCCACGCGATCTATCTCGACGCGCGTGCGTTCCTGCCCCACATTCCCGCCGACCAGTTTCCCGGCTGCGCCCTCGCGGCCGAACTGTATCTCGAAGGCGGCGTCCGCTCGGTAGAAATCGGCACGCTCATGTTCGCAGGAGCGGCGCAGATGGACTTAGTGCGCCTCGCCATGCCCCGCCGCGTCTACACCCAAAGCCACGTCGACTACTTAGTCGAAGTGATCCTCGAAGTGTTCAGAAACCGCGAAAAGATTCGCGGCATGAAGCTGACCTACGAAGCGCCGTTTTTGAGGCACTTCACGGCGCATTTGGAGCCGGTGTAGAAGATTGGGGCGCGATCTGGCTGGGGGCCGCAGGACACTCCGGGCGTGGTTTCCCATCCTTCACGCATTTATCCAGCGTCGTGACCACCTTGCCGCCAATGCGCTGCATGCAGTAAATCTCGTCGCACGCCTTTCCCGGCGAAGCCGCGTCAGATCCGTTCACATCTTCGCCCTGCACCTCGATCAATTCCAAATGTCCGCCGGTCCAGCGGTAGGTGCGATCTTCACCTCGCCCTCCCATCCAATCCTGACGCGCGTGGAGGGTTTTTGATTTGGGGTCTGGCTCAAGGTTGACGCCCTGGTCGGACAGTTCTTTGGAATAGCGGAACAGATGCGCATGGTTGTCCCACAGAAAAATGCAGTAGACCTTCGTATCCAGGTGCGGAATGTAGTTCTGCATCAATTCCAAATCCTGATATCCGTCGAAATTGAAATCGGCATGAGCAATCAAAACCGTAAAGTCTCCCCAACCCCATTGCGTATCAATCTGGTCAGGGAAGCTGCCGCAACTGGAGAGCGTCTGGAACGGCGTCGTTTCCCCTCTGCGGTAAGCAGAAACTCCCTCGATCGTCCCTTTCCTGTCGAGGTCCACATGAAATCGGAACGGCTGAGCATCCGGCGATACAGCGAAGGAAAAGTTCAGCCGCGGATCGTTCGGCTTGAGCGGTTTGGGCTCATCCTGCTGTGCGCGCAGTAGTCCCACCAGGAGTATGCCCATCAGACTGGCGGAAACGAACGTCCATCTTCGAAGAATAGAAAAGGGCGCTGCAAAGATGCTCTGCATGGCGCCCATTATCTTTCTAACATCCGGTGTTGGAACAACCTTACATCTCATCGGCAGCGTCGGGAGGAACATCCGGCACCCGCGAAAGGATCTCGCGTAGGTTGTCGAGAGAGCCACGGTCCGCCCGGGCTTGTGCGCGTTCCCAATCACCCACGCTCTCACTGATCAATGCCGCGACAAGGCGATCCACAGAAACCTCGTCTTGCGACGCCAGGGCCGCCGCCCGCTGATACAGCTCGTCAGGTATTTGGACGCTTTTCATCGCTGCTCCCTTAACAGTATAAGCAACTCACCAGGAGTCAGACACCGGATGCCGAATCGTTCAACTCCGGCAAAGTCTCTTCTATTGAACGAAATTATAAAATCACTGGCGCTGGCGACGGCAGCCTCGAGGATCAGGTCATCATTCGGGTCAGGTAGCGTCGGCCTCCGCGAGAAATACTGGCGGTGAAGCCCGGATTGTGAACAGACGGCATCGAGAAAAACATCGATATCGCCTTCGCTGAACCCCAATTCCGCGCCGTGCCGCTTCAGAACAGCTTCGTATTCCAGCAAAATGGCGACCGTCAGATTCGGTCGCCATTGCCCGTTCCCCAGTATCTGAAGTAGCCTCCACGAACCGCCATTCCGCGAACGCAACGCGGCCACCAGCACGCTCGTATCCAACACCACCTGATACACGGACCCTCCGGCGACCTACTTATCCGTAAGCGCCTCAACCCCCGGCAGCTTTTTCCCCTCCAGGAATTCAAGCGATGCCCCGCCGCCCGTTGAGATATGCGTGACCTGATCCGCCACGCCTGCCTGCTTCACCGCAGCCACCGAATCGCCGCCGCCGATAATCGAGATGGCGTCCTTGTTCTTCGCGACCGCATGAGCGATGGCGTTGGTGCCCACCGCGAACCGCGGAAATTCAAATACCCCCGCCGGCCCGTTCCACACAATCGTCCGCGCCCCGGCAACCACCTTCTCGATCGCCGCAACCGTCTTCGGCCCGATGTCCAGCCCCTGCCAATCTGCCGGGAAGTTCACGCTGCAATCCCACGGCCGCGTCTTCGCATCCGCCGAGAATGAATCGGCGAGAATGTTGTCCACCGGGAGCAACAGCTCCACGCCTTTGGCCTTCGCCTTCTCCAGCGCCTCGCGAGCCACGTCGATCTTGTCTTCCTCCACCAGCGATTTGCCCGTGGTCACGCCCAGCGCGCGCTGGAACGTGTACGCCATGCCGCCCACGATCACCAGCGTGTCCACTTTGTCGAGCAGGTTGTTGATCACGTCGATCTTGCCCGAGATCTTCGACCCGCCCAGAATCGCCACGAACGGCTTCACCGGTGCTTCGAGAGCCTTACCCAGATACGTCAGCTCTTTTTCCATCAGCAGGCCGGCCGCGGACTGCTTCACGTAATGCGTAATGCCCTCGGTGGACGCATGTGCCCGGTGCGCGCTGCCAAACGCGTCGTTCACATACACATCGCAGAGCGATGCCAGTTGCTTCGCAAACTCCGAATCGTTTTTCTCTTCTTCGCCGTGGAAGCGCAGGTTCTCGAGCAGCAGCACCTGGCCCGACTCCAGTTGCCGCGCCATCTCTTTCGCAATGTCGCCGATGCAGTCCGGCGCAAATCCCACGTTGGTCTTCGTGCCCATCTTGTGATCGAGCAGCGTGCGCAGGCGATCGACCACCGGCCGCAGGCTGTATTTCGGATTCACCTTGCCCTTGGGACGCCCCAGATGCGACGCCAGAATCAGCTTCGCCTTGTGGCGTAGCGCGTATTCAATCGTTGGCAGCGTTTCCTGGATGCGCGTGTCGTCCGTGATCTCCGAGCCATCCTCGGTCAGCGGCACGTTGAAGTCCACCCGCATGAAAACATGCTTGTGGGCCAGATCCAGATCGCGAATTGAAAGCTTGGTCACAGTGCCTCCCTCAATCTCCAGCGTGCTCGCCATAATCGTATCCCTCCTAATCCTGTGGCGCTGAGTGAACCACCGCGTCCGCCTCAACCTCCACGCGCCATGAAGGATTGAGCAGCCCGGCTACCACCACCATGGTGGCTGCCGGACGAATGGTCCCAAAAAACTCGCCGTGCGCCCGCCCAATTGCTTCCCAGTCTTCGACATGGGTCAGATACATGCGGGTGCGCACAACGTCTTCCAGCTTCGCTCCAGCCTTTTCAAGTGAGGTTCGAATGATTTCAAGAGTATGCCGGGTTTGGGTCGCCGCGTCCGTCGGCTCCGCGCCAATCGGCCCCGTTCCGGAAACATAAACCGACTGGCCTACGCGCACAGCGCGCGAAAATCCAATGATCGGTTCAAAAGGAGAAGTACCAGGAATATTCCGCCGCATAATCACTCCGCGCACCGGGGCCGTCCGCGAAGACGGCCCGATGGAAAGTTGGCAGGGAAGTGCTCTTACAGACCCTTCTTGGCAAGGAAGAGGATCAGGTCACGAACGCGGCATGAGTAGCCCCACTCGTTGTCGTACCAGCTGATCACCTTCGCCATGTTGCCCACGACTTTGGTGAGGGGACCGTCCACAATCGACGAGAGAGGATTGCCCTTGAAGTCGCTCGACACCAGCTCATTCGTGTCGTAGCCGAGGATGCCCTTCAACTCGCCCTCAGAGGCAGCTTTCAGCGCGGCGTTGATCGCGTCCTTCGTGATCGGCTTTTCCGCCACAAAGGTGAGGTCAACCACGGAAACATTCGGCGTTGGAACGCGGATCGCGAACCCGTCCAGCTTGCCCTCAACCTCAGGAATAACCAGCTTCAGAGCCTTGGCCGCACCGGTCGACGTCGGAATCATCGACAGAGCCGCAGCGCGCGCACGGCGCAGGTCCTTATGCGGGAAGTCGAGAATCACCTGATCGTTGGTGTAGCTGTGGATGGTGGTCATAATGCCCGAGACGATGCCGAAATTCTCCACCAGCACCTTGACCACCGGCGCCAGGCAGTTCGTCGTGCACGAGGCGTTCGAAATAATGTTGTGCTTCGCCGGATCGTATTTGCCTTCGTTCACGCCGAGCACGACGGTCAGGTCCTCGTTGGACGCCGGAGCCGAGATGATGACTTTCTTCACTGGGCCGCGCAGGTGCGCTTTCGCCTTGGCGCCATCGGTAAAGTGTCCGGTGGACTCGACCACAACTTGCGCGCCCACTGAAGCCCAATCCAGCAGGGCCGGATCGCGCTGCGCGAATACTTTCAGCTTCTTGCCATCGACCGAGATAAAGTCATCGCCGGCGACGATGTCATTCTTGAGATTGCCAAGGATGGAATCGTACTTCAGCAGGTGAGCGAGCGTTGCGGGGCTGGTGAGGTCGTTGACGGCGACGAATTCGATATCCGGATTCCCGAGCGAGGCGCGGAATACGTTGCGGCCGATCCGCCCAAACCCATTGATTCCAACCTTGACTGCCATACGGTGTTGTCTCCTTACAATGATCTAAAGATCCATGACCTAACTGCGTCCTTCAGGCCTTCGCGATTCGCGGGTCCGATGTTGTCCAACAGTCCAAAACGCCCGGAACCACCCAATTTCCGATGCTAGCACCGTAGTCAAGACAAAAAAAGTTCAGGCATCACGAAACCATGGATTTTTACGTACCAACGTCACATTGGACCTGGTGACCAAAACGGTATTCAACGGGGTACTCCTCGCCGCTGCGCGTTTGCGGCGGGCTCGCGACTGTGTTACACCCTGGATATGCGCGAATGGATGCGCGAACGCATGAGACGACGTTCGAAGCGTGGACCCAATACCTCGGAGTCCACGGGAAAAATTGGTCAGGAACTACCCCAGAATCAACTGGCCCCGCTGCAACCGTCCTACCACGGAGGCGCTGAGCCCCCGCACGGCGAAGAAACCAAAGCGGCAGCCCCGCCGCCGCCCGCCGCGCCGCCCCCGGCCCCAGCCGCGACCCATGCCGTCAAGGCTCATGCGGAGCATGCTGCCACGCCTGCCCCCACCCCGGAACCTGTGGGGAAAATGGTGGTTGAAACCCAGCCGGAATCCCTGTCCACTCCGCCGCCGGAGTCGCCCGGAGCGGCCAAAGGGGCGCGCGGTTACGTGGTGCTGACCATCGGCCTGCCTGGATCGGGCAAAACCACCTGGTTCAAGCGCCGCGGCGTCACTCCGCTCTCCAGCGACCTGCTCCGCTCGCTGCTCTTTGACGACATTACCGAGCAGCGCTGGCAGGGCCTCGTCTTTTCCACGCTACGCTCGCTGCTCCGCGCCCGGCTCATCGCCAAAATGCCGTGGAACTACGTCGACGCGACGAATCTCTCCCCCCACGAACGCCGCCAGTGGATCAAGATGGCCAAAAGCTTCGGCTACGACGTCCAGGCGGTCTTTTTCGATGTGCCTCTTGAAGTCTGCATGGACCGCAACCGCCGCCGCGAACGCACGGTGAGCGACGATGTGATGAAGAAGATGGCGGAACGCCTCCGCGCCCCGGATTTTAAGGAAGGCTTCTCGAAGATCACCGTCGTCCGCGTCAAAGGCGCACCGACGTCCGGCACGCCAACGGCTGGGGACGACGAGTAAGAATCAACTCTTACGGGGCAGCCTTACTGCCCTGAAAGAACTGTTCCTTGGTCAGAAATGTCCAGTGCCCCGGGAACTTCCGCGGCGGCAGCGAGTACTGGCCCCCCGTCCACCGGGAGTCGTCAGCAAAGTAAAAGCTCTGGAACGAGAGCGTCGCTTTCGTGATGGGAACATTTTTCGCTGCCAGCTTCGCCTGGACCGCGTCTCCGTCCTTTGCAAACGAAAGCCGCAGCAACCCGCCGGGCGGAATGCGGATCGGCGCGAGAGGTGTCGGCGCGAACGCCGGCGGGTGGTAGGTGCCGTCCGGCGAATACCAGATGATCTTCGGCTCCCGGCCCTGCGTGGACCACGATGCCTGATAGGGGTTCTGGCTGGTGCCATCTCCAGATTCGAGGAAAGACATCAGCATGCCCCCGCGCGTGATCGGCTTCGGCGATACATTGCGCAGGGTGACGACGACGGTTTTGATCCAGTTCCCCTGAACTCGCACGGCTTGGCCGAACTGGATCGGCCGGCCGTTCATGGTGATGCTGACGACGCTGATCGGCCAGTTCTTACTGTATTCGGCGTCTTTGAGCGTGAAGGTGATCGCAGACGCAGGCGTCTGCTGGCCGAAAGCAGGGAACAACGCAGGCAACGCGGCGGCAAGGACGAACGCCCGCCACAAAGGCAAGCTCCTGACCATAGCTTTTCTCCGGAAGGACGCGATCAGTCTACAGCGAGACCAACACCAGCGCCACAAACAGCGGGCCTCGCCTCACGCATCGCCACTCAAGGCTGCAGCGGGGACGTGATCGCAAAGGTCGTATCCTGCGCCCAGCCAGCAGTCACGTCCCATGCATAACTCCCGCCATCGGCGGCCAGAAAGGCTCCGCCATCGAATTGGCGAATGTACCGGGTGGGGTAATTCGACGACTGGAACGAGGTTCCGGTACCGCTGTTCCCAGTCATCGCGCAGAAGGTCGCGTCTCCCGCATTCGTTATCGATCCGTCATATGGCTGCGAGTACAAAACAAAGTTGTAGTGGCGGATAAATTCTCCAGGACGGTTGCGCGCTTCGAACGAGAAGCAATTCGAATTGGCAAATCCGCGGCGAACAATCCAGGTAGCATCGTCCAGGTCCGAATCTGTAGAAGCGAACTGCGACGCCACCACGATCTGCGTGCCGATGGCGGCTTCATGCCGCAGATACGTATTGGTCAGGCCGGCCGACGTGACCTGAATCGAAATCTCCGACCCTACCTCCAGCGTGCCCTGCGCTGCGGTGGCTGTATCGTAGCCAACGCTCACAATGTTGGCCTGCACCAGCGCTTCGGTCGCGTCCGCCGGAAATCCCGCGGTCATCACGCCCTCGAAGAACGAGCCGATGGATCCATTGCTGTTGTCGCCGCCCGTGCCCAGAACGATCGCGCCTTCCTGGTGCATGGGAGCGTAACCCGGGAAGACCGGCTCGCTGCCGCTATATTCCGTGGTAAGCGTGCCGCTCTGCGCATTGCCGGCGCGCAGTTCGAACTGGGTTTGCCCATCGTTCTTCAGCATCGCGGTCACAAACGGCACCGCGATTCCGGTATTGCCCGCATTGGTCGAGAAGCCCTCACTGGACTGGAACAGTCCGTTCTCCAGATCCGCCTGCACCCAGGGGCCGTCGCCATAGCAAGGGGCGGACCAGCAATTCGTGCTGAAGTTAATGGCGTCCATGTGGCCGTTGCCGGTGTCGTCGTTGCTCACTTCGGCGTTGCCGTAGTCGAAACAGCATCCGGCATTCACATGCGTGCCGGACGTCACCATGTACATGCCCTCCGGCTGGCCATTCGTGGCCACTGCTTTGGTGGCGTCGTTGCGGTAGCCCTGTCCCGCCGAAATCAGCAGGCCGTAGACCTGGTTGCCGCCCGCCTCAATCGGCAAAGCGTTCGCCGGGCTGCCCACGTCAGCGGCGCCATTGCCCCCCGCGGCTTCAATCGTCAGATCGTTGTGATTCGATGTCTGGTCGTAGATGCGGGTCACAATGCAGGTTGTGTTGATGCAGAAGCTATCCTGCGGCGCGATCTCGGCATAGCCGCCCGACGCCAGCAATCCGATGTCGAGCGTGGTGCCGTCGGAGGCCCGCTGCACCTGATAGAGCGGACCATCGTAGGATCCAAACAAGGTCCGCGTCATGCTGTGGGCCGCCACGCACGGTGTGCCACCGGCCGCGTAAATATCGCACGACTCTTGCGCAGGAGGTGTGCTGTTTTTAACCATCCCCGGCGAGCTGCTGCTTCCGCAGGAAGTCGTCAGAAATGCAATGAGCAACACGGCTGCGGACAGGAGTTGTTGCGTCGTTCGCATGAATCTCCTTCCGCGAGGTTTGCTGCGGAAGCGAACCCTTTCCCGCTGGGTTCCGTAATTCCCAAAGAAACCCAGGTGGGTTTGAAACAGCGAAATTCTACGCTCTCTGGTAATCGTTTACCAGATGATTTTCGGCCGCCAGTTGAGGAGGTTGGCCCCACAAATATCTGATCTCAGGCACTCACGTGAACGGGGCGATCCATCACAGAGAGTCAAACACCAGCGCCACAAAAGTGTCCGGCTTGATCCCGCCTTTCGCCAAGGTCGCGTCCAGATCCGCCGTCGGTTTGGCTGCCACCGCCTGTTCCACCGTATCGCCCTGCGCTTTCAGTTTCTCCACGCGATCCGCCACGTCCACCAGCATGGCGCGATACGTCGTGAGCGCGGCCTTGTTGCCGAGCGGCCCGTGCCCCGGCACAATCTTCGTGCGGTCGTCGGCCAGCGCCAGCACCGCATCCACTCCGCGAATCATTCCGTTGATCGTGCCTCCGCTCGACAAATCAATCAGCGGATACATCCCGTTGAACCACAAATCCCCGGTGTGAATCACGTTGCCCTTTACAAAGTGGATGAAGATGTCGGAGTCGGTGTGCGCGTCCGGCGTGTGCACCAGGTTCAGCTGATCGTTGTTCACCCACAGCGTGCTGGTATCCGCAAACGTCGCCTGCGGCAGCGCGGCGTCGGGAGCAGCAGGGAACTGCACCTGGTAAACCTGCATGGTCTGCGGCGACGACAGGCGGATGCGCGTGTTGTCCTGCGCCACGATGAACGCGCCATCCAGATGCAGCGCGGCATTCCCGCTGGTGTGATCGAAATGCCAGTGCGTGTTGATCAGCAGTTTGAGCGGCTTCGCATCCAGCTTGCTCATCGCTTCCAGCAGGTGGTGCGTGCCGGTATCGATGCCGGAGTCGATCAGCAGCTTGCCGTCCGGCCCCGTCTGGCACACGATGTTCCCGCCCACGCCCTGGAGCAGAAGAATCGTGTCGGTGAGCTTCGTGATCCGGATGGTCTCGTTGGCCGCAGCCGTGCGCAGTTGATCCGGCAGCGTGGGATTGGGCTGGATGGCAGGATTTGTATTGGGCGCAGCGGGACTTTGCGCAGACGGATTTTGAATTGCCGGATTCTGCATGGCCTGGGCCAGTAAACCTCGCCCCGCCAGCATGGTTGCCGCGGTCGCCACGCTGAACCGCGCGGTCCCCCACAGAAAATCGCGCCGCGTTGTCATAACTTTGCTTAGACGCTCAAAACAGCCCAGGCGGCAGATTCAATCCGCCCATCATGCCCTGGACGGTGGATTTCATGATGTCTTCGGCGCGCCGCCCGGCTTCATTCACCGCCGCCGCCACCAGGTCTTCCAGCATTTCCACGTCGGGCGTCGGACCCGTCAGGCTGGCCACCGCGCTGGGATCAATGGTCACCTTCAGCACTTCTTTCTTCCCGTTCATGCGCACGGTAACGGCGCCGCCGCCCGAGGAGGCTTCCACCACCGTCGCGGCCAGCTTCTGCTGCACCTGCTCCTGCATTTGTTTCGCCTGCCCGAGCATTTCCTGAAGTTTGAGTGGATTCAGCATGCGGCCCTTCGTCTATCCATCGAATTAGTTTTGGTCTCGCAGATCCAGAACGCTGCGAATTTCTGCCTTGAACAATTCCTGCGTCCGGCGCACCAGCGGATTTTCCAGCGCCGCCGAATGCACGCTCCCGCTCGCCGGAGCCGCAACTTTGGCCGGAGCCTTCGCCGCCCCCGCCGCGCCATTTTCGCTGGGCGTGAAGGTGAGCTTCTGCGTCGCCCCAATCGCGCGCATCGCCTTCTTGCAAATCGCCTCGGCCTCGGCATTCACCGTCAGCGCCAGCATCGCCTTGCGCAGCGGCAATTCCACCTGGATCGTGCTTCCGTTCTCTTTCCAGTCGCCATTCAGAATCTGCGCAGCCGCCGTGTTGTGTCCTTCATTGTCGAGCGCCGCACATACCGCGTTGCGAATGCGATCCAGATCCGGCGGCGCGCCGTTTGCAGCTTCCGGAGCCAGCGCGCCCTCCGACGATTCCCCCACGGTTTCTCCGATGCTGACCGCAGCCGGTGGCTTCGCCTCGGCCGTAATCCGCGCCACGCTTTCGACTGGAGACAAAGCCCGCGGCGTCGGAGTGGAACCCGTGCCGCTGGCCGGACCGTCACTGACCGTCTTCCGCTCGCGATCCGCCTCAAACGGCGAAGGCCGCGCAGGGGCTGCAGATGCAGGAGCAGCCGTACGCGCTGGAGGAGCAGGCGCGTTCCCCGCTGCACCCTGTACCCTGGACCCTGTACCCTGCGGCACTCTGGACCCTGTACCCGGCGGCGCGCTCGGCACCTGGCTCAGCAACTCCTCAACCGGCAACAGCCGCTGCAAATGCACCAGCTTCACCAGCCCCAGCTCCAGATGGAAGCGCTGCTCCTGCCGGTAATTCAAGTCGTCGAACGTTCGCAGCATGACCTGCAGAAACCGCGTCAGGTCCTCTTCTGAGAACAGCATCGCCGACCGCGACGCACGCGCCCGCTCATCGGCGGAAATCTGCAGCAGGTTGGAATTCTCGCCGCCAATGCGCGCCATCAGCGTATTGCGCAGATAGCGAACAAACTGCCGCGCCAGCGAAGCCGGACTGTTGCCCGCGTTCATCAGCGTGTTGATCTCTTCAATCACCGTTGCCGTCTGCTGCGCGCTGATCGCTTCCATCAGCCGCTCGAACACCGTGTTCGGGACCGATCCCATCAGCTCGCGAATCGCCTCAGCCGCCAGATGCGGCCGCCCACCGGTTACTGGTGCGGAAGCGATCGCCTGATCCATAATCGACAGCGCATCGCGCATCGATCCGTCGCCAGCCTCAGCCAGCAGCGCCAGCGCGGCGTCTTCCGCGTCGATGTCTTCCGCGACCGCAATCGTCTGCAACTGGATCAGAATGTCGTCGTACTTCACCGCGTGGAAGCTGAAGTGCTGGCAGCGCGAACGGATCGTCTGCGGAATGTCCTCCGGCTGCGTCGTGGCCATCATAAAGACCACGTGGTCGGGCGGCTCTTCGAGCGTCTTCAGCAGCGCATTGAAGGCCGCATCCGTGATCTGGTGCGCCTCGTCCAGGATCCAAATCTTGTATTTATCCCGTGCCGGACGGTAGCGCGCGGCTTCGCGCAGTTCGCGGATCTCATCGATGCCGCGATTTGTCGCTGCGTCGATTTCCATCACATCCACCGCGTTGCCGGCGCGAATTTCCGTGCACGAATCGCAAACGCCGCAGGGCTCCGGATTCGGCCGCTCCGGCGTTCCCACCGCAGTGCGGCAATTCAGCGACATCGCCAGAATGCGCGCGATGGTCGTCTTCCCAATCCCGCGATGTCCGGAAAAAATGTAGCCGTGCGCAATGCGCCCCTGCTCGAGCGCGTTCAGCAGCGTGCGCGTTACATGCTCCTGCCCGGCCACGTCGGCAAAGCGCTGAGGACGGTATTTACGGGCAAGAACCTGGTAAGCCATCGAAGGTCTGATTGTATCGCTTCGCGGCGGAGGTTAACGTCTGCGTCTGGCTGTGGAAAGGTCGAGAATCCAATCCGTGTCACGGACCGCAGGCGGTAACAAGGTTGCAAGCCCGCCATCGAGCGTAACCACTTGACCTTTGTGATGGATCGCGAGTCCAAGCAGGTAGGCGTCGGTCAACTGTCGATAGCCCTGCAGCCGCGCATTGGACCGCGCCAGTGCCCCGGCAAGGTCCAGATCATCCGCCCAGAACGAGTGGCCGGGATGCGCCAGATTGGTTTTCAACAAGAGCAGCGATTCAGAGATGGTCAGGGCATCTCTGGTGATGGCGGGATTCGACGCAAGCCGAACAAAACCATTTTGCGTGAGCGGACACGTCGCCCAGCGGCGGTTGCCGTGTTCGCGAAACCAGGTTCGCACCAGATCGTGAAATTGATGAGTGGGCCACAAGAGAGCAAGCAGGACATTTACGTCGAGCAGAAATCCGCGATCGCTCATTCGTCTTCCAGCATTTCGCGCACCCGCTGCGACGTAACAACCGGCGAATCTTCAGGGAGAACCGGCAAGTGCAGCCCGTCGACCACCGTTGTCGCAAAAGGACGCGAAAATCCCCGCCGCAGAACTTCGTTCGCCGCTCGCCCCTCACTGAGATTGCGGGCCGCGGCATACTCTTTCACCTTTTGCAGCAGGTCATCGTCGATGGGCCAGGTGGTCCGCGTGCGCATCATGGCAATATGATGTCACCTTGCGGAAAGTGATGTCAACCGACGTGAAGTGATGAAATAAAACAGGCACCCTCGCGGGTGCCCGCCGTTTCTGAACGTTACCTGCTACCAGCAGCCCTATTGCGTCGGCCGAACCACGCGCTCCGGTTCGCCCTTGCGTTCGCCTTCTCCTTCGCCCATGGCCAGCGGCAACTCCTGTTGCTGGCGGCCATAGCCTTCGTACGCCCGGATAACCCGCTGCACTAGCTGATGCCGCACCACATCGCCATCCTCAAAGCGCACAAAGCGAATGCCCTCCACGCCATCGAGAATGTTCAGCGCCTCCACCAGCCCCGACTTCCGCGGGTTGGGCAGATCGATCTGCGTAATGTCCCCGGTGATGACCGCCTTGGCGTTGTTGCCCATGCGCGTCAGGAACATCTTCATCTGCTCGCTGGTTGTGTTCTGCGCTTCGTCCATGATGATGAACGCATCGTTGAGCGTGCGCCCGCGCATAAACGCCAGCGGGGCCACCTCAATCACGTTGCGCTCCAGCATCTTGTCCACGCGCTCCGGCTCAATCAGATCGTACAGCGCGTCGTACAGCGGACGAAGATAAGGATCGACCTTCTCCTGCAGCGTGCCCGGCAAAAAGCCCAGCCGCTCGCCGGCTTCCACAGCAGGCCGCACCAGCACGATCCGGCTCACCTTCTTGGCCAGCAACGCAGCCGCGCCCATGGCTACCGCAAGGTAGGTCTTGCCTGTGCCCGCGGGGCCGATGCCGAATACCATGTCGTTCTGTTCGATGGCCTCGCAATACCGCCGCTGGTTGATCGAACGCGGCTGCACCATGCGCTTAATGCCCGCCGAGCGCTGCTTCCCGCTCTCGGCCAGGCTCTTCAGCGTGACCGTCGGATCGGCCATCACCAAACGCAGCATGCCGTTCAGTTCGCCGTTCTGCAGATTGATTCCTTGTTTGCGCAGCGCCTCATAATCCTGAAAGATGCGCTCCACGCGTGTGATCGCGTCCTGTGACCCCTCCACCTGCACCGCATCCGATTGAAGATCGATGCGTGCCTGGAGGGCGTCCTCCATCAGTCTGAGATTTTCGTCGCGGGTCCCGAACAGGGGCTCAAGATTGGGCGTGATCTCGAGATGTTTTCTCATCAGGCGCGAAATGTACCTCCGGGCGCGACCCGGCGCGGGCCACGCAGTTGAATTTTGGTTGTAGAGCGGATCGGCACCGACAGCGACAAGCCTCGCTCCACACTGATTGGATGCTTCAGAGGGACTTCCCGTATCGAGTTGGCAGTCGGCGCCAAATGGGTTCGAGTTGCCGCCAGAGTAGCCCGGTATTGATTCGGGAGTCAATGGTTTTTGTTTGAATTTCCTGGGAATTGAGCCGAACTGGTACAGATTCATCGGCTTTTCCCGCTTCGGATCAGAATGCCGGAGGCCTCGGCACCCGCCCCGTCGCAATATCTTCCGGACTGGCGTCGAAGGGTTCGTCCGCGCTCGCCACATAGATGGCGGGCACCTTAGCCCCCATCGCACGCAGATAGGTGGAAAGCTGCCCCCGGTGGTGAACCGAGTGCCGGATTGCGATATTCAGATACGCCACGGCCGGGTCATTGCGCAGGCCGATGTAATCCACCGGCGTCGCCAGTTCCTTGCCGGTCAGCGCCTCGACCTGAGGAATCCGCCGCGCGAAGGCGTCGGCGTACCACTGCGCTATGGCTGCTCCGGTCCGCACGTCGTCTTTTGGCCCCTGCCCATCCACGAACTGGCGGTGGATTACGGCATGCAGAAACCACATTTCCGTTCCGGCCAGATGCCGTGCCAGCCGCAGTGCCGTCCAGTTCTTCGGATGCGGACGATAGTCCTCCTGCCCCGCCGGAATCGCCGCAATAATCCGGCCGGTGACGGCCTGCTCCGACTGGAGCGCCGGCAGCAGAAATCCGCGAAGAAACACAGCCTGTTCGGGAGTCATCACCGCTCCAGTATAAGGACTGCGCATTTCCGGCTACACTCACCTTCACGCCGTTCACAGGAGATTCCGCATGAGCCTCTCCACCGTCTGGACCACCTTGTACCTCCTCTGGTTTGCCGGAGAAATCTTTATCGCCATCGCCACGCGCACCCGGCGCAGCGACGCCAAATTGCAGGATCGCGGCACGCAAATCATCCTCTGGGTCGTCATCTTCACCGCCCTCAGCCTCTCCGGCTGGCTTCACGCCATCCTCCGCCCCGATATGCCTGGAGGCCCGTGGCTGCGCCCCATCAGCCTCGCGCTCCTGATCCTCGGAATCGCCGTCCGCGCCACCGCCATCTTCACCCTGGGCCGCTCTTTCACTGCCAACGTCGCCACCCACGCCGCCCAAACCCTTCAGCGCAGCGGTCTCTACAGCATCGTGCGCCATCCCTCCTACCTCGGCATGGAAATCATCTTCTTCGCCATCGGCATCCACAGCCGCAACTGGGCGGCCCTCGCTGCTGCCTTCATTCCGCCCACGCTCGCGGTTCTCTACCGCATCCAGGTCGAAGAAACCGCGCTCCGCGGCCTCTTCGGCGACGAATATGTCGCCTATAGCCGCACCACAAAGCGATTGTTCCCGGGAATCTATTGAAAATCGCGCGAATCGACGTGCGCCATTGTTTTGGCAAAATACTTGACATCGTCAACTATCCGGCGTCATCCTCTCTGTATGGCCGACCCCCATCCCGCCGCCGAACTCTCCGCCGATATTTCCGCCTTCCGCCACTTCAACCGCGTCTACACGCGGTTCATTGGCACGGTTACCGACAGTTTTCTCCAAACCCAATACAGCCTGGCCGAAGGGCGCGTCCTCTACGAAATCGCCAACCGCACCCAGCCCCAGGCAAAGGAAATTGGCGAGGCGCTCGAACTGGATGCCGGGTACCTCAGCCGGATTCTCACCAAGTTCGAGAAGTCCGGCCTCGTCTCGCGCAGACCCTCCAAACGCGATAGCCGAGCCTCCGATCTTCTCCTGACGGCCAAAGGGAAAGCCGCGTTTCGCACGCTCAATACACGGGCGCAGAACCAGGCGCGCGCAATCCTCAAGCCCCTCGAGCCCGGACAGCGTGCCAACTTTATCGGCGCCATGCAGACCATCGAAGGAATCGTCGTCGGCAAGCCGCAGCAGCCGCGCTCTTTCACCCTGCGCACGCATCGCCCTGGCGACATGGGCATGGTGGTCTCTCTCGAAGGCGCCGGCTACGTCGAACAATTCGGCTGGGACGAAACCTTCGAAGCCCTGGTCGCCCGCATCGTCGCTGACTTCATTGCGAACTTCAATTCCGCGCGCGAACGCTGCTGGATCGCCGAAATCGATGGCCGCCACGTTGGCCACATCTTCCTCGTCCAGCATCCCGACCAGCCCGGCACCGCAAAATTGCGCCTGCTCTACGTCGATCCCTCCGCGCGCGGCCTCGGGCTCGGCCAGGCGCTGGTCGCGGAGTGCATCCGCTTCGCGCGCGCCGCCGGCTATGCCCGCATCACGCTGTGGACGCAGAGCATCCTCACCGCCGCTCACCGCATTTATCAGGCTGCCGGGTTTCGCCTCGTCCGCGAAGAACCGCACCACAGCTTCGGCAGGAATCTCACCGGCCAAACCTGGGATTTAGATCTGAACTAAGAGACTCTTTCATGCGTACCGGGCTATAATCGGCAATCCCCCGTACCACGTGGACAATTGAATATTTCAGGAGCTCCGGATGCAGAAGCATTCCCGTCTGTTGGCGGCATGTGTCGCCGCTATGGTTACAATTACCCCCGCCCTGGCACGCGCCTCCGGCGACGACAAGCCCGCCGACAAACCCGCAGAAAAAGTTGCCGATAAAGCAGCCGACCAGTCCGTTTCCACCCCCGGCACCGTCGATGTGGGCGGACAGCACATCGCCTACACCGCCGTTACCGGCACCATTACCGTAGGCGCCACCAACGAGCAGGATGCCCAGCTCGGTCCCGACGGCAAGCCGCTCCCCGACACCAACCTCGCCGCCGAAGTGGCCAATGCCAAGGACGCCTCGCAGGCTCCGCCGCTCGCGCGCATGTTCTACGTTGCCTATTTCAAGAAGGACGCCAATCCCGATCAGCGCCCCATCACCTTCCTCTACAACGGCGGACCCGGCAGCTCCACGGTATGGCTGCACATGGGCTCGGTCGGCCCGAAGCATGTCGTAACAGAATCCGATACGCATCTTCCCGCCGCGCCCTATCGCCTCGCCGATAACGCAGAGTCGCTCCTCGACGTCACCGACCTCGTCTTCATCGACATGCCTGGCACCGGCTTCGGCCGCCTCACCGGCAAGGACGCTGGCAAGGCTTTCTGGGGCATCGATCAGGACGGCCATGCGTTCGGCCGATTCATCCAGCGCTTCCTGTCCGTCAACAACCGCTGGAATTCTCCGAAATACATCTTCGGCGAAAGCTACGGCACCACCCGCTCCGCGGTGCTTTCGAACATCCTTGAGAACGAAGAGAACATCGACCTGAATGGCGTCATCCTGCTCTCGCAGATTTTTAACTTCACCACCGACATCGACGGTGCGCACGCCAATCCGGGCATCGATCTTAGCTACGAGCTCGCGCTGCCCACCTACGCGGCGACCGCGCGCTACCACCACAAAGTGCAGCCCGAGCCGCCCGCCATCGAGCCGTTTTTAAAAGAAGTAGAAGAGTTTGCCATGGGGCCCTACGCTCAGGCGCTGGCCAAAGGCACCGACCTGAGCTCCACCGACAAACAGGCCATGGCTGAGAAGCTGCACGAGTACACCGGCCTGCCTGTCGACTACCTGATCAAGGGTGACCTCCGCATCTCCGGCGGCCAGTTCGAGAAGAGCCTGCAGGAAGACAGCGGTATGACCACCGGCCGCCTCGATACGCGCTTCTCCAGCCCGCTCATGGATCCTCTCGCCGAATCCGCCGAGTATGATCCGCAAAGCTCGGCGATCTCCTCCGCCTATGTCGCGCTCTTTAATGAGTACGTGCGCAGCACGCTGAAATACGGCGCTGGCCAAACCTATCTGCCAGAGGCCGATTTCGGCAGCACCGAATGGGATATGAAGCACAACGGCAATCCGGTCTTTGTGAACGTCAGCACCGATCTCGCCACCGCCATGACCACCAATCCGCGCCTCAAGGTCCTGGTGAACGGCGGCTACTACGACCTCGCCACGCCGTTCTACGCGGCCTTCTACGAGGACAAGCACCTGCCCATCCAGGACAAGCTGGCTTCCAACATCGAGTATGCCTGGTATGAGTCGGGACACATGGTCTACGTCAAGAGTGAAGCGCTGAAACAGCTTCACGACCGCGTCGCCCAGTTCATCACCAGCACCGACCAGGGCAACCAGTAGGCTTGTGTTGAACGATCAACGTGGCCGCTTTTCCCACGAGGAGCGGCCATTTCCTTTGCGCCGATGACATACTGGTGGGTCATGTCCCGCACACTCTTCGTTACCCTCGCCCTCGCCGCACTTGTTTTTCCTGCCTGCGCGCAAACGCCACAGATCGCCCCCGTCGCGAACCCGCCGCAACTCAAGCCTCTTTCGTTTTCTATCGGGGGCAGAGTTCTGCCGGCTCCGGTAAGGGATGCACGATTCGGAGGCCATACCTACATCTACCAATGGCCCGGCACCTGGTTCGAAGCCTCCTTCGCCGGCTCACAGGTCTGCTTTGACATAGGCAAGGGCAAAGTAATTCTGCACGTCATCGTCGACAATCAGCCGCCCATCGCTCTGCCCCAACCAGCACCCGGCATTCGGTGCGCCTCCGGCTTCGCGAACGCTCCCCACACCATCCGCGTCGACGACGTCACGGAAAACCAGCAGGACGCTCCCAACGCCTTCGACGGCTTCGCCATTCATGCTGGCGAGAAGCCCCTCGATCCCCCTCACCGCACCCGCCAAATCGAATTCATCGGCGACTCGCACACTGTCGGATACGGCGACACTTCGCCCACGCGCAACTGCACCAACGACGTCGTCTGGGCCACTACCGACACTTCCCATGCCTTCGGCCCGCTAGTCGCCGCTCACTACGACGCCGATGACCAGATCAACGCCATCTCCGGCCACGGCATCGTTCGCAACTATAACGGAGGTCCCGGCGATCCGGTCCCGGTCGCCTGGCCGTACATCCTCTTCGACAAACAGAATCCCTACAACGACCCCGCATGGCATCCGCAAATCATCGTCATCGCGCTCGGCACCAACGACTTCTCCACGCGCCTCCGCCCTGGCGAGAAATGGAAGACCCGCGAAGACCTGCACGCCGACTTTGAAGCCACCTACGTCCGCTTTCTGCAAACCCTGCGCACCCGCAATCCCCACGCTTACGTCATCGTGTGGGCCACCGACATGGCCGATGGCGAAATCGATGCTGAAGCCCGCAAAGTCGTCAATCAGTGGAAAGCTACTGGAGAAACCCGCGTTACCTTCATCCCCATCAACAGCCTCCAGTTCTCCGCCTGCAACTACCACCCCTCCCTGGCGGATCACCAGACCATCGCCACAATCCTTGAGAAGACCATCGACGCTACGCCCGGCATCTGGCAAGGGAAGTAGGTCCAGGCTCGTCGCGGCTCCACTCCTGTAAACTCACAACAAAATGTCGGAGTTCCTCCTCTTTCACGGCGTCGCCATCGTAGTGCTCATTCTGGCGAACGGTTTTTTTGTGGCGGCGGAGTTTGCTCTGGTGAGCGTGCGCGAGACGCGCATCGAGCAGCTCATCGCCGAACACCGACCCGGAGCGCGCACCGTTCGCCGCCTCCAGGAAAATCTCGGCGACTTTCTTCCCGCCGTCCAGCTCGGCGTCACCCTCTGCAGCCTCGCCCTCGGCTGGATCGGCGAGCCGGCCATCGCCGGCGTCTTTGAAGCATGGATGAGCGGCCTGCCCCATGCGCGTCTCTACGCGCACCTGGCCGCCGTGCCCCTCGCCTTTGCCTTCATCACTTATTTTCATGTCCTGCTCGGTGAGCTCGTTCCGAAGGCTTTGGCCCTGCGCCGCGCCGATCAGATGGCCGTCGCCATCGCCGGCCCCATGGACGTCTTCATCCACCTCGCGCGCCCCATCGTGCGCCTCATGAACCGCTCAGCCACGCTGGTGCTCCGCGCCTTCCACGCCCCGCTCACGCAGGAAGGACGCGTCCACTCCCCGGAAGAGTTGAAGCTGATGGCGACCGCTGCGCGCCGCATGGGCATGCTGCCGGAGTATCAGGAAGCCCTCATCCATCGCGCCGTCGAAATCGACGAAGTGGTGACGCGCGAGATCATGACCCCGCGCCAGCAAATCTTCTCTCTCCCCGCCGACATGCTGGTGGAAAACGCCAGCGCTCGCATCGTCGACGAGCTGCATTCCCGCGTCCCCGTTTACGATCCGGCGCGCGGCCCGGAATTCATCATCGGCATTGTCTATTCCAAAGACATCAGCCGGCTCATGCACTTTCGCGCCTCGGCCACCACGCGCTTCGCTGACGCTCCTTTCAGTGACATGCGCCTCCGCCAGGTCATGCGCGAAGTCCTCGTTGTTCCGGAAACCAAGCCCGTCCTCGATCTTCTCCACGAATTCCAGTTGCGCCGCCGCCACATCGCCATCGTCGTCGACGAATTCGGTTCCACCGTCGGCCTGGTCACCGTGGAGGACGCTCTGGAACAGCTCGTCGGGGAGGTTGAAGATGAGTTTGACGTAGGCGCGCGCGCCGTCCTCACCACCGGCGCCGGCGGCATTGTGCTCGACGGCAGCGTGAGCCTGCGCGATCTCGAAACCCAAATCCACTGGAAGCTGCCCCGCGACGGTGGCGTCGAAACCCTCGCCGGCTTCCTGCTCACGCGGTTGGGCAGAATCCCCCAGGGCGGCGAAAGCATCGAGTTCGAAGGCCGCCGCCTCACCGTAATGGAAATGACGGGCCGCCGCATCAGCAAGGTCCGCATCGAGCAATTAGGATCGCCCCAGCCTGAGCCCGCGCCGGAGAAGGCTCCCTGATGCATCGCCTTCTTAAGTCCCTGCTCCAGCGCCTCGCCTACACCATCCCCGTCCTCTGGCTGGTCGTCTCCATCGTCTTCCTGCTCATCCACATCGTTCCCGGCGACCCCGTCGAACAGATGCTTGGAGAAGGCGCGCGTCCCGGCGACATCGCCGCGCTCCGCCATTCCTACGAGCTCGATCTGCCTCTGCACACGCAGTACCTCCACTACTGGCGCGGTGTTCTCCACGGCGATCTCGGCCACTCCATCCGCCTCAACGACTCTGTCACGCACCTCGTTCTCACCCGCTACCCCTTCACCGTGGAGCTCACCGCTGCAGCGCTGATCGTCGCGCTGTTGCTTGCCATCCCGGCGGGCATCCTGGCGGCCAGGCATCGCGGCCGCGCGCAGGATCACCTCGTCGGCGTCGTCAGCCTCCTCGGCCTCTCGTTTCCCGCCTTCGCGCTCGGGCCCATCCTCATGATTTTGGTTTCCATCAAGTTAGGCTGGCTGCCCGTCTCCGGCGCAGGAGATCTCGCGCATCTGGTGCTGCCCGCCGTCACCATGGGCGCGGCGTTGGCCGCGATTCTCACGCGCATGGTCCGCACGTCCATGTTGGAAGAGCTCAACCAGGACTACATCCGCACCGCCCGCGCCAAAGGATTGCCCGAGCGCATCGTGGTCTACAAGCACGCGCTCCGCAACGCCATGATTCCCGTGCTCACCCTCATCGGCCTGCAATTCGGAGCGCTGCTTGCAGGCGCTATCGTGACGGAAAAACTATTCAGCTGGCCCGGCATCGGTCAACTCACCGTCTCCGCCATCGAGAACCGCGACTACCCGCTCCTCCAGGGATGCATCCTCGGCATCGGCCTCACCTATGTGCTGGTGAACCTCGCAACGGACGTGATGTACATGGTCATCAATCCCCGCATCCGTTCGTGAGGACTCAAGCGCAGTCGCTCACTACTGAGCTTTGGAAGAGACCTCATCGACCGTGCCGTAGCCGCGATGAGTCCCCTGCTCATTCGCGCGGACGACGATCCCGGCGAATGCGTCGGAGTATTCCGGAAAGCGCCCTTTGAACCAGGCAATCAGCTTTCGGTTCCATCCATCAATCTGATCGTTGCTGTGCCATGGCGGTGACTCATCCTGAATCACTATATAGATCTTGCCGCCCACTGCGATTGGCCCAACGCTCAAAACCTCAAACGTCATATCAGGCGCTTTCCACTCAAACGGGGGCTGCCCCTCGATTTCGGGGGGGAGTTGATACTCTGACGCGTCCTTTGAAATCGCGTCGGCCAGTCCAAGCTGGAGATTCGGGCCGCGATTTATGGTCTGCATCGCCGCGAAGTAGAGCAGGGCTGCGTTGAGATTGTGCCCATTGGCCTTTTGCGCACGAGCACGTTCCCAAAGCTGATCGGGGCCCTCGTTCGCTAACGTTCCCATGTTCATCGAAAAGCTTTGCACCTTCCAGCCGCCCGCCCCTGGAACGAGCCATACGGTAAATGCAAACTGATTGTTGATGGCTTCAGCCGATAATGAGACGTACGCTTGTTCTGGAAGGTCAGCAGCTACGACGGACACCCACTCATCCGGCTTCGACAGGCTCTTTCCGCAAACAACGCGGCCCGGCGATTTGCCGAAGATGTTGATGACGTAGGTGTGCTCAACCTTCAGATCCGCGGGCTTGAATTGTTGAATGAGAGTCGCAGCCTGTACGAGAGCCATTTCATCCGGGACCGCCTTTTTTCCTTCCTCCGAGAGTGAACTGAATGCTGCCGCTGGGTTCGAGCCCAGCAGAGTTTGAACAAAATCGAGCGCTGCGGCGTTGACCTCCTGGCGCTTGGAACTATCAATTTGATCGTTTTCACGACAAGAGCTTGCGACTACCTCTTGCGAGTACGCAGCAGTGCAGAAGCCGAGAGCCAGGAGGAATAGAGTCAGTTTCTTTTGGTGCGATTTCATTGGGAGATCATCGTAGCACCGCATCTGAGCGCTACAGTCGGTTACTCCGCAGCATCAACGCCACCACCCGAACGCAACCCCGTGCCTCCACGCATTGGATCAATCCAGTCGGCGTCTGTTCTTGTCCGCACCACCTTTTCCCACAGGCACCCGCCTCTCAGCGAAGAAGCGCCTCAAAGACCGCCTGCCAGGCTCGGGATCACCGGTGATCAGATACGCCAGCACCGCTCCCTGAAACAACTGCAACACTTCTTCCACCGCAGGTCGGCTCGGCAGGAACTGCACCAGCAGTTCCACCCACAACCGCTGCTGCTCGTCGTAGAACGCTTTGGCCCGGGCGGAGCCGTTCCACGCGCGCTGCGACAGGTCCATCACCAGGAGCAGAACACCTCTCGCTGCCGGAGCGGTCGTCCGTTCCCAGAGCGCTGCGAGCACTTTCTGCGGAGAAATGCCGGCGGGGAACGTCTCGGGCGCGAACTGCGCCTGCAGCCTCTCTTCAAGAACCGTCATCGCGGATTCTTCAATCTCTTCCCGCCCGCCGAAATAATGCACCAGCATGCGCTTGCTGATGCCCACATGCACCGCCAGGTCGTCGAGACTGATATCGATTGTTCCGGCCGCCACAAAAGCGGCCAGGCAGCGCTCGATCAGTTCCTCCCGCGTGTCCTTCTTTTCTCGTTGCAATGCGTTGTACCAACTGGTACATTTCACTGCATGTACCATCCGGTACATCTTAACGGAGGAGAAGGACAATGAAAAGGCTCGATATTGCGCTGCTGCTTTTCATCGGCTTTGCCATCTGGCTGGTAGGCACCCTCTACTACGGCTGGCGGGGAGCCGCTATCTTCGAAACGTCGAGAACGCGCTACTGGATCGCCTTCATCGTGTCTCCGCTTTTTTCCGCCATTCTTTGCTTTGGGATCCTTCGCTGGCGGCACATTGCGCCCAGGAACTGGGCTCCCGCGATGCTGTTGCTGGCCCTTCCGGGAATGGTGGGCGAAGTGATCGTGCTCTCTAACTTCTCAACCTTCATGCCCAGGATGCACGCCGCTTCCGGAAGCCGATACGGAGCCTTTCTTTTCGCAGCGTATGCGTTGGTTCTGGGCGTCGCCGAGGCCGTCACCCTCGCCGCAACGCCTTAGCAAGCGCTTGCGGTTTTACTCGGGAGTTTCGCCGTCAGCTCGTCACCAACTCCACCACCCGCGCCTCAACCCCCGCCTCCGTCACCGTCAAAAATCCCACCGACACCGGCGTAGAAAATCGCCGCGGCCCTGCGCTGCCAGGATTGAAATACAAAATCCCCTTGTGCCGCTGGATCGCCGGATGATGCGAGTGCCCGCTCACCACCACGGAAATCCCCGCAGCAACCGGATCCAGATCGAGCGCGTGCCGGTCGTGCAACATGTAAATGCCGCGTCCGCCCAGCTGCACCAGCTCCGTGTCCGGCAGCAGGGAACAAGCGCCGAACCCATCCACGTTGCCGCGAATCGCCGTCACCGGCGCAATCTCCCGCAGCCGCTCCAAGATTCCCGGATCACCAACATCGCCCGCATGCAGAATGTGTTCCGACCCCGCCAGCGCGGTTAGCGCCTCCGGCCGCAACAATCCATGCGTGTCCGAAATAACCCCAATCAACATGCGTCCAGAGTATCGCGGAAAATGAAAGGGACCGGGGGAAGGGAACTCGTCGAGTCCCTCACCCCCCAGTCTCTGGTCTGCAGTTCCTGGTTCCTGGTTTTACTTATGTGCGCAGCAATCGCCAGGGCAGCAACTCGCACCCTGCCCGCAGCAGCTACTCGTACCGCAGCAGGCGCCCGGGCAGCAGCTCGCGTCCGTCGTGCAACATGCTGCACCCGTAAACGCCATCGCGGAGAGCGACAGAAGCGACATTGCCACAAACGTCATCAATTTGGTTTTCATGGGAATTTCCTTTCCGTGTGAAAAATGCGTGGACCTGCGGATTCGTGGAAAAGCGCGCGCAAACACGGAAGGATTTAGATTCGAAAATCGTCTTTGAGCCGAAACACTGCCGGCCCGTAGCGCAGACCGTTGGTCAGTTCGCGAGCCGGCGCGGAGAACGTCCGCTCCGCGATGACCCCAACCCAAACGGAAGCATGCAGGACCGGCGCCTTGGCCGACGCCTCAGACTTTTGCGGAACCTGCTCAACACATTGCGCACCGGAACATCGCGCACTGCTGGCCCCCGAGGGCGGGCAGCATGGCATGTTGATGCCGTGGCAGGGCATCTCGCGCGTTACCGCGGCGCCCGCGCTCACCACCGTCACCATCCACACCGCGGCGAGCGCCGTAATCAGAACCCGCGATATTGAGCGACGCATACAGCCCTTCATGCCATCCACTCTACATGCGCCGGTGCCAGCACGAATGTGACCGGGGTCACGGCTGGTGCGGCATCACGTACATCCTCTGCGCGAACTGGTGATGCGTCGACCGCACCAGATGCGGCGTAATCACAATCGCCAGCTGCGAATAATCGAAAGTGTAATTCTTGTTGGTGATCCCCTCGAATCCTGGAATATCGCTCAGCCCCGGAATCCCCGTCAGCGCATTGGATTCCTGCCGCGACAGCGAGCTCACCAGCACCGCGCTCTCGCCCACGTTCAGCGAAGTAATCGCCTGGTACTCGCGGTTGTTCAGCACCGGCAGGCTGTTGATCGTCGTTCCCTGCAGCGAACTCAGCTTCAGATCGAACTTCAGCGAAACGCTGTGCGGATTCTCAATGCGCGGCGTTACGTCCAGCGTCAGCCCAATGTCCTGGTATTGCACCTGCGGTATCGCCTGGGTCGCCGCCGACGCCAGCGACGATAGATTCACTCCAAGCCCCGCCAGCGTACTCGAAATCCCCGCAGTCGAAAGCCCTGGTATATTCAGTGACGATCCCGACAGGCTCGAATAGCTCGACGTCTCAATAGGATATTTCTCGCCCACCTTGATCACGCCTTCTTCGCCATCCACCACGCGCATCTGCAGTTGGTCGACAGAATGCACATCGGAAGAATTGAGCTGCAGATTGACTGATCCGCCCTGGTAGGTGATGCCCGTCATGGTGAGGCCGCCGCCAAACACGCCAAACGGTGAGCTCAAAAGGCCGCTTTGAATCTGCCCGGACGCAATCAAAATCGCCAGAATCGCCGGCCAGTCATTCGGTGCTGCCAGCCCGCTCGAGATGATCTCCTGCACCAAACTTGAATTCGCCTGCAACAGGCTCGCCGCTTCGGAGTACACGTTGAACAGGTTCGTCTGCGTCGGAATGATCGCGCCCATATTCGTCGCTTTCGTCCGATCCACCTCGTACATGGCCACGTCCAGCTGCATTTGGCTGCGATCTTCCAGCAGGTTGTTCAGCGTCGCGTTCAGCGCGGTCAGATCGTCGGCCGGCGCGCGCACAACCACCGCGCTCTGCCCCGGCGTGGCCGTAGCCGACGTCACTGCGAACACGTTTTTCGCCACCGTCACCACGTCTGTCAAATCCGCCGTCGACAGCCCCGGCAAGTAAACCGTCTCCATCGCACTGCGCTCGAATTTCGTGTGGTTTTCCTTCGTGTTCTTCGCCACCAGCGCCCGCGCCGGATCCAGCGGGATCAAAAATGTGCTGGTGGTGAGCCCCAGCGTGCGCTCCATCTCGGCGAAATCCACGTCATCCACGTCGTAGCGCACCATCTGCGACCCCACCGTGGCATCCAGCGTCGGCTGGATGCCATACGCCGTCAGCACTTTGTTGATCAGGTCGCGCTGGTTGGTGTGCAGATGAAAACTCTGCCGCCCCGGCTTAGGCTGCAGCGCGATCGGCGCCGCCAGCGCTACGTCATCGCCTGACTCTATCTTCGGCGCTGCCGCAGCGGCTTCCGTGGTCAGCTCATCCGCGTGCTGCGCCACCATTGGATTGCCCGGATCCAGACGAGACGCCTCCGCAATCGCTGCCCGCGCCTCCACAAAGTGTCCCTGGATCTTCTGCTTATCCGCCAGCTGAATCAGTTCCTGCACTAAATGCTGCCGTGCAATTTCCGCGGAAATGGAATAGCGCCGGTTGCCAGGATTCAGGTCCGCGGCCCGCGTGAAATCATCCAGCGCCGCCCGCGAATCTTTTCGCTGCATCGCCTTCGCGCCTGCCAGAAATTCCTTCTGCGCCCGATTGCGATCGTCTTTGGAGACCTTGTCTTTGGAAGGCTTCTGCGCGTCCGCGCTCGCAGCAGGCGCACTCTGCCCTGGCGGAGTTGGAGAAGCCGCCTGCTGCCCCTGCGCACACACCGCCGCACACATCACCGCCGCCAGCATCCAGCCCGCGAGCATCGCGGCCCTACGAAGCATGGCCTCGCGCTTCCACCGCATCCGGCAGCGTGGCTCCCAGCAGCGCAGCCAGCGTTGCGGTGCAAACCTCAGGGCGATGCTCCATCAGCTCATCGAACGTATACCGTCCCGTCGCCACGGCAATCGTGGGCAGGTCATTGGCCCGCGCCGCCGCAATATCGAAGGGCGTATCGCCGACGACGCATACCGTAGCTTCCGGTCCCGATTGCAGGAGCGCGCGCGCCTGTTCCGCCGCATCCGCAATCATGTCTGCGCGGTCCTCGAACTGGTCGGAGAATCCACCAAATTTAAACCAGGAACGAAGCCCGGAGTTCTCCACTTTAATCCAGCCAATCTCCGCCAAATTTCCCGTCGCCAGCCCCAGCAATGCGCCCTTCTGGTTCAGATGCGCGAGCGCCGCCTCCACCCCCGGCATAATCACTGGGAGCATTTCCGCCCGCCGCGCCACAACGTGCTCGCACATTGCTTTCAAAACGTCCTCACGTTGCGGCCGCCAGCCGCTGTCTTCCACCTTGGCCAGCCGGAAAGCATCCCGCAGAATTCCGGGGTCCGTATTGCCGGAAAGCGTGACTCCGTCCAGCGCCAGATCGCGCCCCATCACGCTGCGCACGCTCGCATCGAATGCGTCAAAGTGGACCCGGTCGCGGTGCCGCAGCAGCGTTCCATCGATATCAAAGAGATACGCCCGCTGCTCGTCCCACCGGAAGCCCTCGTCGATGTAGACGCGGGAATCGGAAAAATCGCTCATATTGTCAGGTTAACGGGTGCGAGGCGTTGCGCGCGACCGCTCAGGCCCCAATCCCCGACGGCGACCGTCAGCGCGTACCCTGCTTCAGCTCGTAAGGCCGTTCGCTCCGCGACGGGCGCTTCAGTCCGCTGCGTACCTGGGTTGGATCGATCTCCAGCTCGGTCAGGATACGGCTCAGCGTGTTGCGGTGCACGCCCAACTCCTTAGCCGCCTTGCACTGGTTGCCCCTGTGACAGGCCAGCACTTCCAGAATGAAGCGCCGTTTAAATTCGCGCACAGCCTCATCGTAGGTGATGCCGCCGGCGTGCATTTGCGTCACAAGATTGTCCAGCTCGCGTTTCACAGGAGCCTCTTTCCTCATTTCCCGGTATTGCCGGGTATTTTCTTACTGTTTACGACGAAACTACGTGACCGGTTTCATCCAGTCCGGCTGACCTTTGCGCAAGTTGGACACGCCGTGCTGAATTCTACCCTTCAAATCCGAGGGCGTGACGACTGAGACGTGATCCGCCATCGAAAGAAATCCCGGAGCCAGGTACGATTCACGAAACCACGTCGCGCTGGGCCAGAAGGCGGCTATCACCATCGCCGCAATTGTGACCAGTGCGCACCCTTTCACCAGACCGAATACGGCTCCTGCCGTTCGATCCGCCCAACCCAGCCCCACCGACTTGACCGACCACCGAATCAGCCGTCCAACAATGCCTGCAACAATCATCACCGCGAGGAAGATTCCAAAAAACGCTGCTGCCTGCGCCATCTCCGGCGCGTGAATCCATTCCTTCGTCCAGGGAAGCAATATCGCATAATCCCAGCTCGCCAGCATCAACCCCAATATCAATCCCGCCAGTGAACAGACTTCCACAATCAATCCCGACTTGGCTGCAGCCAGCACCGTGACCAGCAAAAACGCAACAATCACCCAGTCGACTACCGTCATTGCTGTCTCCCTACGCCAACACCAGGGTCCTGCCCGTCAACAGGTGGAACGCTTCCAGATACTTTTCCTGCGTGCGCTTCACCACCAGATCCGTCAGGTGCGGCGCCGGCGCCTGCTTGTTCCAGCCAATGCTCTCCAGATAATCCCGCACGTACTGCTTGTCGTACGACGCCTGCGGCTTGCCCGGCCGGTAGTGTTCACGGCTCCAGAAGCGCGACGAATCCGGCGTCAGCGCCTCGTCGGCCAGAATAATGCCCTCAGCCACCGTCCCAAATTCAAACTTCGTGTCAGCCAGCAAAAGGCCGCGCCGGTCAGCGTGATCCGCTGCCCGCTGGTACAGGAGCAGCGTGGTATCGCGCAGCTTTTCCGCGGTTGCGCCGCCCACCATCTCGACCATGCGGTCGAACGTGATGTTCTCGTCGTGGACGCCCATCTCGTTCTTCGTCGCCGGCGTGAAGATCGGCTCCTTCAGCCGGTCGCTCTCCCACAGGCCCGGCTTCACCGCCACTCCGCAAATCGTCCCGGTCGCCTTGTAATCCTTCCAGCCCGATCCCGCCAGATAGCCCCGCGCCACGCATTCCACCGGAAACATATTCGCGCGCTTCACCAGCATCGAGCGGTCCCGCAACTCCTCGCGATACGGCCACGCTTCTTCGGGATACTCGAGCGGCGACACCGAGATCACGTGATTCGGAGAAATATCGCTGAGCAGATCGAACCAGAACAGCGACATCTGCGTGAGGATTTTTCCCTTGCCCGGAATGCCTGTCGCCAGCACATGATCGAACGCCGAAATTCGATCGGTCGCCACCATCAGCAGATTGTCGCCCGCCGTATACACGTCGCGGACCTTGCCGCGTGAGAAGAGCGTGAGGTTCGCGAATTCGGATTCGATCAGCGCTTTCAATGCCTGGCGGCCTTCCTGCACATTTGCGGCGTCTTCTCAGCCGTCGTCTCGATAGACGACCCCTCTCGCGCCGGGATGGGCCGGATCGAAGGCTCGGTTTCGCATTTTTGAATCACGCGAGCGAACGATGTTTGCAGGGCTGAATCTCCGATTGTGCGATTGACGCCGCGCTTTGTCAACGCAGCGTGAATGCTGGTTTTCACTTGTGTTGACGCGGCCTAAACCCGCTTCCGGCCCATGTCAAGAAAAAAATCGCGACGGCGTAACGCGGCGCAGGTTACTCACGTGCCGCGGTCGGTTTCGGGCTCACTCGCACGCCCATCCCATTCAACCGGCTGCGCGCCTGGGACGCTTCCGGCGATTGCGGATACCGCGCCACCAGTGCCCGCAAATCGCGGACTCCCGCTTCGCGCTGGTTCACCGCCAGTTCCGCCTCACCCTTGCGCAGCTCTGACGCCGGAGCCTTGTTGCTGCCTGGAAATTGCTGCAGGACCGAATCGTATGCGTTTATCGCCGCCGAA
The DNA here is from genome assembly GCA_035482355.1 of Acidobacteriaceae bacterium. Taxonomy (GTDB): domain Bacteria; phylum Acidobacteriota; class Terriglobia; order Terriglobales; family Acidobacteriaceae; genus Palsa-343. The sequence goes on from DATHQV010000048.1 coordinate 72,419, forward strand.
TATTTTCCCTGCCGGTATGCGATCTCGCCAATGTAGAACTGCGCGTTGCCCGCCAGATCGTCCTGCGGATAGTACTTCAGCACGTCGCCAAATTCGCCGCTCGCCAGATCGTAGCGCGCGCCTTCGTAGTCGCTCATTGCGCCCTGGTACAGCTGCTTCACCGGCGGAGCCTGCGGTTGCGGTGGCGCTGCCGGCTGCTGGTTCTGATCCTGCTGTCCCGCCTGTCCGGGCTGTCCCGGCTGCTGCGCCGCTGGCTGCGTGTTGATGTTCTGCAACTGCGACTGGATGGCCTGCAATTGCGCCTTCAGGTTGTCCACGCGGCTGCGCAGCTCATCCACGGAATCGTTGATCCCCTGCATCTGCGTCGACAGCTGATCGATCTTCCCGCCGCCCGCGTCGTTCTGCGCCTGCACCTGGGTCTGCAGCGTCGTCACCGTCGCATTCACGTGCGTCACGTTGTCTGCGACGGCTTTCAGCACCTGCTGCATCACGGCCAGCTGCGCATCCTGCGAGCGCTGCAGTTGACTGACCGCATCCTGCAGTTGCTGCACCTGCGTCTGCAACTGGATCATCTCCTTTGAAACCGCGTGCGCCGGAGGAGCGCAGCAGAGAAGCGAGAATATGGCTAAACCGGAAAGCGAAGCCAGGGTCTTTCGCATAGATAAATCCCCGTTGGAGCGCAGGAAGCGCTCGGTTCAATCTTACAGTGACGTGGAGGACAATGCAGTCGTTGTGCCAGGCTCAACGCCAGTTGGCACATGACCAAAGTTGTTCGGACCCCCGACAAAGAAAACAGGCCGCGGAAGTGTCAATCCACGGCCTGCGTCTTACACCCTCAACGCTACACCCTGCTCTACTACTGATCCAGCGTGAACTGCGCCCGGCGGTTCTGCTGCCAGCATGCTTCGCTGTGATCCGTGCAGAACCCTTTTTCTTTGCCGTAGCTCACCGTGCGCAGGCGGTCGGGCCCAACACCGGCGGTCACCAGCGCCTGTTTCGCCGCATTCGCGCGATTCTCGCCCAGCGCCAGGTTGTACTCCGTCGATCCGCGCTCGTCGCAGTATCCGCCGATCACAACTTTGATCCCAGGATGCTGATTCAGGAAATTCGCGGCCGCCTGGATCGCGGCCTGCGCATCCGGACGCACATCGTAGCTGTCGTAGTCGAAGAACACCGGCTTCACCGCCGCTTCAAAGGCGTTCTCGTCGATGTTCGACTCCGACGCGTTCGAAGGCGGTGGAGCTGCTGCTCCTCCTACGGTCACCGTTGCCGTCGCGTCCGCCGATCCGCCGTCGCCGCGCGCGATCAGGTGATACACCGTCGTCTGCGTCGGCCGCACGGACTGCGTGCCTGAAGGCGCTACGCCTCCCAGGCCCTCAATCGATACGTCCGTCGCGTTCGTCGTGCTCCATGTCAACACTGAAGTTTCGCCCGCAGTCACGGTGTCGGGAGCTGCACTGATCGTCGCCGTCGGCGTGGTCGCAGCTTCGGTCGGGGCAGGCGGTGGCGGGGGAACATGGGTTTTCTTATGGCATCCCGCCACGGTCAGGATCGCCGCCAGACTTGCGGCCAGTGCCAGGGACTTGCGATTCGTCGTATGCACGTCTCTCCTCCTTAGGAGCAATCTCAGTTCTCAGTTAGGACCAGGGCAAAACAGGACGGACCCAAAAGTCCGGCCCGCAATACGTCATCTCGTTACTTCCAACTCCAGTTCGGCATCGTGTTCCCGCCGCCGTGGGTCAGCTGCTGCTGATTTGTCCCGTCGGCCAGCATCATCCAGATCTCCGAGTGGCCACCCATCTCCCGCTGGAACACGATGTGCCGACCATCCGGCGACCATGAAGGAGCATCGTTCATCCCCGCATCGTGGGTCAGCTGGGTCCAGCGCTTGCTGGCGATGTCCATGATGTAGATGTCTTCTCCGCCCGGCGCGCCTGGTCCGTAGCTGCGATTCCATGCAAATGTCAGAAATTGGCCATTCGGCGCCCACGACGGCGCGCTTGCATACCCGCCATCCGTCATCCGGCTCACATTCGCCCCGTCGGAATCCATGATGTAGATCTGCGGTAGCTTCGTCCGCCCGCTCACCCATGCAATCTGCGAGTTTGTTTTTGGATTCCATACCGGGGAAACATCCGGCCCGCGAAACGCCGTCACCCGCTTCTCTCCGTTGCCCGAAGAATCGCAGGTGTAAATTTCCGGATCTCCGGTCCGCGCCGACGAAAACGCCAGCTTTGTTCCGTCGCTCGACCACGCCGGCGAAAGCGTTGTGTCGCCCCAGGCAGGAAACGCGATCATCCGCCCCAACTCCATCGAATACACCCGGATCGACCAGCCGTTCTTACCCAGCGAGCTAAACGCCACGCGCGAATTGTCCGGCGAAACGCGCGGCGACAGCGAAACCGTTCCCAGATGGGTTAGCTGCCGCTCGTTCATCCCGTCATAGTCCATCACCCAAATCTCTTTGTTTCCGGATTTCTGCGAGACGTAATAGATCTTCGTCTCCGCAATCCCCGCAATTCCGCCCAACCGTTCGATGATTTCATCGGCGAACCGGTGCGCAATTTGCCTGGTGTTTTCCATGCTCGCGTTATCTGCGTATTGCTTACCCAGCACCTGCGGATTCTGCGTGTTCTTCGTGTCGTACAAAAATCCCTGCACCGTCACGCGCCCGCCGCTCACCTGCAGCGCTCCAAACGCCACCATCGCCGCGCTCGACGGCGCCGCCGACCAGTTCGCAAGGTTGATCTCCTGCGGCGAACCCGGCGTCGTGTTCGGGATCATGCTCTTCGAGACCACATCGAAAATGCCCGCGTACCGCAAATCGTTATAGAGGGTCTGATCGAACGCCGACTTCATCGGCCCGGTTTGCGGATCCGCGGAGCTTGCCTTGAAATCGGCGGCGGCGATGCGAATCTTCTCGATACCCAGGTTCGTCCCCGTGCGCACCCAGTCCTGCCCGTGGAGGGTGGCGGAGGAAGCAATAAGCGTAGTGAGCAGAAGGATGCGAACAGCGTCGATTTTCTTCGGCAAGCTCAAAATCATGCGTTTTCCATTTCTTTCAGAGTTGGCCTGTTCGTCCGGGGCTGCAGACCACCACCGGTCCGGGACGATTTGCCACATTCGCACCCTGGGAAGCACTTTGTTCCCTATGGATTTTCCTCGTGGCCGCTATGGAAGCATGCGTATTGTGCACGTCAACGCTGGCAGCCGCTTCTGCATTGTTTCTACGGCTGATCGTAGGTAAAAGTGTACTCCACGGAAACGTTGCTCCCTGTGTACTGATCAGGCAACGGTCCAAAACTTTCTACGCGCTGAACCGCCTGCAATCCCGTCGTGTTCAGGGTCGGCGAATTGCTCGACCCCGTGATGTGGATGCTGTTCACCCGGCCATCGCGTCCGATGGTGAATGTGACGTTGCACTGGCTGCCCGGCCGCGTGCTCCCGTCAATCTCCTGCCGGTACCAGTTCTGGCTCACCATGCGCGTGATCTTGTCCACGTACCACGGAAACCGCGACGCAAAATCCCCGCCCGTCACGCTGACGGGACTGTTGCTGTGGGATGCATTGTTCGTCATCGCGTGCGCCAATTGCGTCGCTGCCGCTTCTCCCGAGTTCACTCGATTCTGCTGATTCGTTGGTTGCGCATGCTTCGGCGATGCGGGCTGCGGCTTCTCCACCGGCTTCAGCTTCGGCTGATGCGTGGGGATGGGAATCGCGTCCGGTTCCTGCACAGGAATGGTGGCCTTGGACGGCGGCGCCGGTGAAGGACTCGGCTGTTCCGTCGCCAGCACATTCGGCGTCGGCGGTGTAATCGACGGCAGCGGAATCGTCGGAGCTGAATTCACCAGCGTCGCCTGAATCGCTCCCTGCGGTCCCTGCGTGCTCCACTGGTCGCCAACCCGCGTATTCACCCAGAACAAAAGCGCCAGCGCTCCCGCCACGCCCACATGCAGCAGCAGCGATCCCGCCGCCGGCGGCCCAAAGGGTTCGCGCTGTATCTGACTACTGTCTCGCGGCATCTCGCTCCTGGGTCCTGCCCAATCTCACCGAACCCGTCTCTATCCAGTTTGACGCGGATTGGACCCGCGCGACAACCCGGTCGCCCTTTGGAGCGCTGATTCGTCGTCTGGGGTTGTCTTGACAGGCGGGAAGGGAAGCGATGGCTAATCGGGCTTGCGAGCGTACGGCGGCACCACAGCGATTTCCCAGGCCAGTGTTTCGGGGGTGAATTCTGCTCCCTGTTCGTAGCGTGAATGCCCGTATCGTGCCGGTGCCGGCGCCGACCCGGATCGCGCACAGCGTTCGTACAACTCGAGCAGACTCTCCATGTCCTGCATCACCTGGATCATCTCGCCCTGCACCCGCACGGCCTCAGCTTCCGCTTCAATCAACAGGCGGCGCAGCGTCGCAGTCTCTACGTGGCCCAACGACCGTTCAATTTGCAGCAATTTTTCGAATAGCGGGCTAGTCAGCATCGTGCACCTCAGGGCCAATACCTTTCTCGGGGAAAGTGCGGCTATTGTGAAGTGCCGCAAAGCCACTGAATGTGACAGGAATCACGCATCTCTTTGCCGATTTTCGCAGTTTCACTCCATGCCAGGCCGTTTTGACGGGGTAGAATGGCAGCAATCCCGTCAGGGAGCCTTTCCCTCCGGTCCGACCTCTAATTCGGGTCAAAAATGGGCTCAACTCTCGCGTTTCCCGCATTGACGCCAGCCCGGAATTCCCGTATTCTGAAGTCCTTGCGCAGTGTGCGTCCTCGCTTCCGTGCGTGATTGCCGGATCGAGCCACACAAACGAACCCGGACAATCTTCAAACAGTGCAGGACCAGGGTTCGAACGTTCTGCGCCAACTCACGCGAACAGTATTCGAACGCCGCGGAAGAGTTTTTTACCTCCGCGGATGGGCGTTGCGTGGGCAATTTTCAGGGTCCGGCTTGTCCGGATCAGACCAGGCAGGGAGAAAAGAACCGAGATGTCGACATTTATTCCGAGCGCGCTCACGATCACCCGGAAGTGGTTCGTCGTCGATGCCAGCGGCAAAACGCTGGGTCGCCTCGCAACCGAAGCGGCCAGTGTGCTCAGCGGCAAACGCAATCCCCAATACACCCCCTTCCTGGATATGGGCGATCACGTCATCGTCATCAATGCCAGCAAGGTCCGGCTTACCGGCCTGAAGGCCCAGAGCAAGGTCTATCGCCGCTACACCGGTTTCCCCGGCGGACTGCGCGAAGAGTCGTTCACCCGCCTCATGGAGCGCCGCCCCGAGAAAGTCGTTGAAGAGGCGATCAAGGGCATGCTTCCCAAAACCAAGCTCGGCCGCAAAATGGCCGGCAAGCTCAACGTTTATCGCGACGACAAGCATCCGCACTCGGCCCAAAAGCCGGTGGCGCTCGAAGTTTAAGAAATTTGACAGAGACCTTTAAGGATCAAGGACGATTCATGGCAGATTTGGTTCAGTATTACGGCACGGGACGGCGGAAATCGGCGATCGCGCGCGTGTTTCTGCGCCCCGGCAGCGGCGAGTTCAAGGTAAACGGCAAGCCTTTTGACACCTACTTCGTCACCGAGCAGCAGCGCGTTGCCGCCAAAAAGTCGCTGGTGGTCAGCGACACAGCTGCGACCTTCGATGTCGTCACCACCGTCTGCGGCGGCGGCGTTGCCGCGCAGGCCGATGCGGTGAAGATGGGTATCGCCCGCGCCCTGCTTGAGTTCAACGTCGAGCTGCGCAAAGCGCTCAAGGCTGAAGGCCTGCTCACCCGCGACGCCCGCATCAAGGAACGCAAGAAGTACGGCCAGAAGGGCGCTCGTAAGAGGTTCCAGTTCAGCAAACGGTAATCGCTGGCTGAGTTTTTGGATTCGAAGCATGATCCCGGCAAGGCAACTTGCCGGGCGCAGTACGCAGATTTGGTCAGAAGTCAGAGTTGAAGCGGCGGGCAGCCGGGTTTTTCTACACCCTACCCCCTGTCCCCTGCACCCTGCCTTCTTCAGGTGTTCAATCTCCCCCCACCGGGGGGCATCAATTCCGGCCCGGAGTCTTTGCCGGAATGCAGCTAACAAGGAGGCTGTTTGGCCACGATTACTATGAAGGAGCTGCTCGAAGCGGGAGTCCACTTCGGGCACCAAACGAAGCGCTGGGATCCGCGGATGAAGGAATACATCTTCGGCGAGCGCAACGGCATTTACATCATCGACCTGCAGAAGACCCTCAAGATGTTCAAGGAGGCTTCCCGGTTCGTCACCGAACTCGCGGCTTCCGGCAAGGTCATTCTGTTTGTCGGCACCAAGCGCCAGGCGCAGGACGCCATCGCTGAAGAAGCCACCCGCTGCGGGATGTTCTACATCAACCAGCGCTGGCTCGGCGGGCTCCTCACCAACTGGGTGACCGTGCAGAAGTCGGTGAAGCGCCTTCAGGAACTCGATGAGATGGCCACCGACGGCCGCTACGATCTGCTCACCAAGAAGGAAGTCATCCGCCTCGAGCGCGAGCGCAAGCACCTGCAGGCCAATCTGGCCGGCATCAAGAACATGCGCCGCCTCCCGGATGCCATCTTCGTGGTCGACTCGTCCAACGAAGCCATTGCCGTCAAGGAAGCTCGCAAGCTCGGCATCCCGGTCGTCGCTGTTGTCGATACCAACTGCGATCCCACCGTGGTCGACTACGTGATCCCTGGCAACGACGACGCCCTGCGCGCCATCCGGCTCTTCACTTCGAAGATCGCCGACTCGGTCGCGGAAGGCGCTGCCGCTGCTACCGACAAGCAGTTCGTTACCGAAATGGCCGGCGTCAGCAGCGACGTTGAAGCTCCGGCGACCGCCGAAGCGGGTGCCGATGCCGCTCCGGAACCGGGCGACGATGTCGATCTCGAAGCAGCCCTCGGCGGCGGCATTCGCAAGGCGCCCGCCATCGTGGCCGCCCTCGACGAAGCCGAAGCAGCCGAAACGACGGGTTACTAACGGACCAGACGGTCCTGCGTCTTCAGAAGCGTGGCTGCCGTCAATCGGGGCCACGCTTTCTGTGTGTAAGGAGCCCGCAACAAACTGAGGCTTGTCTTACGCCGCGACTTCAGATGGGCTGACGAAGCGAAAACCCATCGCGGCAATGTTTGTATCAGGGCACGACTTTAGTCTTGCCGCAACAGGCTTCTCAGCATGGGGCTTTAGCCCCTGAGTACCAGAGTTTTTAAGGAATCAACAATCGTCGTCCCGAACCGCTTCCGCGCATTGCGGTCCCAGGGCTCTGGATGACAAGATCAAAGGGAAGGTTAAAGGAAATGTCTACCGTGAGTGAAAAGATCGATAGCAAGTTAGTGAAAGAGCTGCGTGAGAAGTCCGGCGCGCCCATGGGCGACTGCCTCAAGGCCCTGCAGGAGTCCAAAGGCCAGATGGAAGAGGCCTTCGTCATCCTCCGCAAGCGCGGCATGGCCTCCGCCCAGAAGAAGGCGTCCCGCTCCACCAACGAGGGCGCAGTCGGCCACTACATTCACGCCGGCGGCAAAATCGGTGTCATCGTCGAAGTCAATTGCGAGTCCGACTTCGTGGCCCGCACTGAGGATTTCCAGGAGCTGCTCAAAGACATCGCCATGCACATCGCCGCGACCGATCCGCGCTACATCCGCCGCGAAGACGTGACCACCGAAGACCTGGACCGCGAGAAGGAAATCTATCGCGCCCAGACTGCGGCCATGGGCAAGCCCGCCAACGTCGTCGAGAAGATCGTCGAGGGCAAGATGGGCAAGTTCTACGAGGAAGTCTGCCTGCTCGAGCAGCCGTTCATCAAAGAGCAGAGCCTGACCATTAAGGACCTCATCGCCCAGAAAGTCGGCAAGCTCGGCGAGAACATCACCATCCGCCGCTTCGCCAGGTTCAAGGTAGGCGATCCCAACTGGACCGTCAGCCAAACGAAGCAAGCCGACGACGCCCCCGCAGCAGAATAAGCGCGGCGCAACTCAACAAAAAGCCCGGCCGAAAGGCCGGGCTTTTGTCTGCCCGAAGGTGATCAAGGGCAGGCTACACCGATCCACATGCCATAAACCCGATGAACGCCAACGGTATCGATGCGATCTCGACCGCAGCCACCAGCCACTTCGGGGCTCCGCGAACCGCAGCCACCGCGGCCAGAATCGCCGAAACTGGCGCCATCAGAAAAAGCAGCCCCAAATCCAAAGTTTCTGGATCCTTCCATGGCGGCAGATCATATGTCTGGGAGTCGTACAGAATATAGGCCCGCATCGCCCACGCTGCGGCAACGCTGGTAATCGCCAGCGCGACCAGCATCAGCTTACTCGGCCGCGTGCGTTTCCACGTCACCAATACTCCGATCCAGGTGATGGCCAGAATTCCCGCAGGCCCCTCGATCATCAATCCCAGGACCACATGACGGCTCATCGGCGTTGCTCTTCCGCCTTCACCGCCTGCAGATCGTTCATCATTGCGTCATAGGCTGCAACTTCGCCCTCGGCGGCGACGAATCTCGAAAGCCATTCGCGGAACGCGGCGTTCAGCGACGTGCCCTGGGACCGCGCATGCACTCGCGCCTTCTCGATCAAAGCTTCGTCGGCGGTGAAAGTGACGTTTCTCATACGCAATCAGTCTACGTAATCCAGCATTTCCCGCAGTCCCCGGAAGCGAACCCAGCCCCGCCATCATCCAACCCGCGAGGAGCACCCATGAACAACCCCACCCAGGTCACCCGCAGTCGCTTCGAGATCGTGCAGGATGGCCAAACCAGTTATCTTGAATTCGAAACCGACGGCCATGGCTGGATGACCCTCTGGCACACCGAGGTAGCCGAGTCGCAGCGCGGCCAGGGCATCGCGCTCGAGCTGGTCACCACGGCCTTCCAATACGCGAAAGACCACAACCTCCGCGTCGACGTCCTCTGCCCCGTCGCCCAGCACATCCTCGCAACCCATCCCGAGTTCCAGGCCGCGCCCAGAGATCCCCGCTGACCGGCCCGCGAAATGCTGCCCTTCGCGCCTCGCGTCACAAGAAAAAAGCCCGGCCAAAAGGCCGGGCTTTCTCTCTACACCCTACACGCTGCCTTCCTACTGCTTCGCCAAATCCATATCGATGGTCACCTTCACGTCGTCCCCGACCATGGCCGGCGGCATACTCGCAGCGATCCCAAAGTCCGTCCGTTTCAGGGTGGTGGTCGCTTCGAACCCCACGTGCTGCTTCTTATCCATGCCCGACACCGGGCCCTTGGGGCCTTCCACGTCCAGCACGACTGGCTTGGTCACGCCCTTGATGGTCAGGTTGCCGCTCACCTGCAATCCCGACCCGCCCTTCGCCACGCTGGTGCTGGTAAAGGTCGCCGTCGAGAAATGGTCGACGTCAAAAAAATTCGCGCCCTTCAAATCGTTGTCGCGTGCCGCTACGCCGGTATCGACTCCGTCCATGTGGATCGTCGCCTTCACCGACGACTGCGTCACATCCTGGTCGTTGAAGACCACCGTTGCGTCAATCTTGCCCAGCCGCCCATGCACGTTTGCAATGCCCAAATGCGTAATCGAGAAATCCACCTCGCTGTGGTTGGGGTCCGCCTTCCAGGTGGAGCTTTGCGCCAGCATTCCAGGCGCTGCCAGTACCAGAACCGCAGACGTCACGCCAACCGAGACCAATCGCGCAAAAATCATAGAGAATCCTTTCCATTCGACCAGGGGATAGAAACGCAAACCCATCCAGATTAGCCAAAATATCGCATCTCCGGGAAACCGGCCAAGAATTCGCCCAGTCTGGATCGCCATTTCCCGGCGGACTGCCCGGCTAGCCGGCTGAGGACTTCCACCAACAGGGCGCACTGTGCCACCCCTTAACCAAGGAGCCAGGTGTCCGTTGTAGGCGCATAACGCGAAGGTGTCATTGTCCCCGAGACGAACCTGCGGCAAGGTAGATACATCACGCAGAGCGGCGGCCTGATGAGCGGTACCAAAATTGATGTTCGCGATGCGGAAACTTTAAGGAGAACCAACCCAATGAAGCAGCTTCTGAACAGCCTTTTGTCCGACGAGTCCGGCCAGGATTTGATCGAGTACGCCCTGATCGCGGCCCTGATCGCCCTCGTTGCCATCACCGGCCTGAACGGCCTTGCCAGCAGCATCAACGCTGAATTCACCAAAATCGGCGGCGACCTGTAAATTCCACCAACTCTCCGCGCCTTCGGCAGCAGGTTTTGTGTTCGAACGGCGGCGCAGAGAAGACTTTTCCGGTTGCGATCTCCAGAGAGCTCCCGGCACCCGCATTTCACTTTGTTGTTCTCTCCCGGGCCACCCCTTCCGGGAACCTTTGAGGAATAAGCGGGCGACAAAATCGTCCCCCGTTGCAGTAGCACGCAAGAGAAAAGCTCTGTTCACAACGAACAGAGCTTTTCGCATTTCCGGCCCTTACCTCCGTACCCTCCACCTCTTCGAATCCCCTTGCTCCGGCCTCCGTGCGCCGCCTATCCTGAAAATATCGAAGGCTCTGTTCCTCGCGAACAGAGCTTTTCCATTTGCGCCCCGCCCAGGCGGGGAACCACCACCGTTCTTTGAGATTCCAGGAAGATGCCGACGTCCCTGTCAGTTGAGTCGTGCAGGGGCCTCCAGTTGAGTCAGGCAGAGGCCTCAACCCTGCATCGAGGTCTCCTTAAATACATCTTTTTCAAACACATAGCTCGAGTATCGCGGTTAAGTGATTTGTTTACTGACGCTTACAAATCGCAGAAAATGTCAAACCCTTTGCATTCAGACACTTACGAAGGCAATAATATACTTGACTGAAGTAAGATTCTGCGCTATTCTGCGATCACTATGAAAGTCCCGAAGACCTTACAGCAAGCGATTCAATACTTTAGCGATTCCGAGAACTGCCGCAATTTCATGATTTCGATGCGTTGGCCGGATGGAATCGTTCGCTGCCCTCGTTGCGAGTCGGTGCGCGTGGCTTGGATGGAAAAGGCGAAGGTCTACTACTGCGCTGAGAAGCACCCGAAACAAAAGTTCTCGCTCAAGGTTGGGACTGTCCTTGAGGACTCGCCCATTGGCTTAGATAAATGGTTTCCGGCCATGTGGCTCCTGTCGAATTGCAAGAATGGAATCAGCAGCTACGAACTCGCGAAGGATTTGGGCGTGACCCAAAAGAGTGCCTGGTTCATGCTCCATCGTATCCGCGCTGCGATGAAGAATCGCTCTATTCGCAAGCTGGGAAGCACCGGAGGCCCCGTAGAAGTGGACGAGACTTTCGTAGGTGGAAACCCTAACAAGATGCACGCGGATCGCAGGGCGAAGCTACAGCGTGGAATGAAGGGCAATTCTGCAAAGACTGTCGTAATGGGAATGTTGGACCGCGATACTCGCGAGGTCCGCACCAAAGTGATTCCTAACGTGAAACGCGAGACTTTGCAGAATGAGATTCTTCGCCAGATTCAGGGTGCGGGAACTGTCTACACTGACCGCTATGCTGGATACGATACTCTGACCGTCCAGCAGTTCATTCACGAGACTGTGAATCACGCTGAGGAATACGTTCGCGGCCAGGTCCACACTCAGGGAATCGAGAATTTCTGGTCACTGCTCAAGCGGACGCTGCACGGCACCTACGTCGCAGTAGAGCCGTTCCACCTGGACGCGTATGCTGACGAGCAAGCTTTCAGATTCAACAACCGCGCTACCAAAGACAATCCGCTCGATGATGCGGATCGCTTTATGCTGGCTGTATCGCAGATTTCAGGGAAGAGACTGACTTATGCAGAACTGACTGGCAAGGTGGGAGAAACGGCGTTCTAGGTTGGGTTGGATGACTCGTCAGAGACGCGGGAAGCGGACTTAGCCGTTCGCTTCGCCGCTTTCTCAGCATCGAGTTCGGCCTTGATTTCAGAGTGCGGGACAGAGAGAATCTGCTGAGCGAAATTCCTGAATGTTTCGAAGTCGCCATGTACTTCTCTTGCGGATTGTGGCTTCTTCTTCATGGGCCTAGAATAGCGCAATTATAGAAAGGAACGTAAATGGTTGACTCCAACGTCACAGACAGACAGGTCGCAAAAGAGATTATGACCGCCTACATCTCCGCATTGGGCGCGAATGCGACACGCCTATTCCGCAAGGAAGGCCACGAGACTCCCGTCGAACAAGGTTTTGCGGAGACGTGGGAAACGATTCTCAAAACGGTTTCGGATCACAACTGAACTGGTCCCGATATGTAGGGGCATTTAGAGCCAGGCACGCCCGTAGTACAGCATCAATTTCGTCTGCTCTCCTCAGATCGGAGATTGCAAGGCGCACTGCGTCCAAAGCGACTTTCAATTTTATGCTTTTAGTTTCCGGGTTTGTCTTTGTTTCTTCGCTCATACATCCTCCCAAATAGTAAATCCCGGTGCATGATGTTGCTCATCGAAGTGTTGATTGATAATCCATGTCTGGGGTCTTCATGCGGCCCTAAGATTCGGCATTCAACCAGCATGTTCAGGAGTTGAGGGACGCCGTAAAACTTATGGAGAAAATCTCTCCAACTTCCCGGAAGCATCTGAGCTAATCCCCATCGCATGGGATCTTGTGGACGGTTGACCCGGTTTTCAAACTCATGTGTCAGCTCATATGCAAACAAGTCGGCAGCTTGAAGAAAAACAAGATTTTGCGGGAGATTTGAAGAATACGCTCCCATCCAATGCCCCCATGCGGGATTAGTTCGCAGGTCATACCATATGGATTCCGCTCTACCCATGTTTTCGGGCCTGGTTCCAGATGAACTGGAAATAGTTCCAAACCCGTCATGACGTGCGTAGACCATCGCTACCTTTTCGGTTTTTTCGAACTCCTGCCACTCTTCGACTGTAGTAGTTGCGTGCATAGAGTATGAAATTACGCTAACTGCCGCTGCCAAAGTCACATCCCGAAAGCATATGTAGTACGGGTCACCAAGCCATTTTTCGATGCCAGGGAATGCGCTGCACACGATCTCATAGGCGTCCAGGGATACGACCGCCCCAAACGGCTTCGCCCCTGATTCCCTGACAGCTTTCACGAGTGCCCCAAACAGCTTTTCTCTTCGCTTTTTTCCCCATCCCTCATAGATTCCGTAACCGGGGGCGTAATCCTTCATATGGAACCAATGACCTTCGCACTGCTCATCCAGAACTGCCTGCCATTTTTTCTCGAATTCGGTCCACGCGGACTCCGGCGCAATTAGGCCGCCCATGCCAACAAAGCGGCATCTCGCGTCTTCGGAATGCCCCGATTCGTCGAAATATGCAGATAGACCAAGCATGAATTTGTATTTGCTGCGCGAGGAATGGACCGCACGAGCGAGGTGTCCGATAGAGACACGTCCATTATGCTCTGAGCGAGCGGCGGACGAATCGGCAATGAGTACAGCGTGTGGCAAAGAATCTCACTTTCGCCCGCCTCCCCTGTCACGGCTACTTCATTGTACTTCAGTGAAGTATATTATTGCCCTTACGAAAATTAGGGGGGAGGGGGGGAGGGTCGCAGTCGATATACGAGGCCTAACCAACCTCGGCCAATCCGTAGGTCCTCTGCCAGATCCCGCGAAGCCGGCCGCGCACAATCTCCCTTTCGCTCTCCGTAGCTTCCTGGCTGGCTGAACTCCAAAACCGCGCCGACTCCACCTTCGCCAGCTCCAGCAGTTTGCGATCGCGCACCAGGTTCGCAATCCGAAATTCCGGCAAGCCAGCCTGCCGTGTTCCAAAAAACTCCCCCGGGCCCCGCAGTTGCAAATCCAGCTCGGCCAGTTCGAAGCCATCCTGCGTTCGCACCATTGCCGCCAGCCGCTCTTCAGCATTCGGAGAGATCCTGCCGCCCGTCATCAGAATGCAGTACGACTTCGCCGCGCCGCGGCCCACGCGACCTCTCAGCTGATGCAGTTGCGCCAGCCCAAACCGCTCCGCATGCTCAATCACCATCACCGTCGCGTTGGGAACATCCACGCCCACTTCAATCACCGTGGTCGCAATCAGCACGTTGATTTCGCCGCGCTGAAAACGCCGCATCACCACTTCTTTCTCATCCGCGTCGAGCCGCCCATGCAGCAGGCCCACACGCAACCCAGCCAGTTCCTGCGTACGCAGACGCTCATACATATCGGTTGCTGACTTCAACGGCAGCTTCGGCGAAGGCTTCTCAAACAACGCCGCGGTCTTCGTCTTCTTTTTCGCCGGCTTCTCTTCGGGCGCTTCATCCGGCAGCGCGAAATCCAGTTCCGGCTGATCGTCTTTCGATCCTTCAATCACTGGATACACCACATACGCCTGATGCCCTTTCGCCACCTGCTCGCGCACAAACTTCCAGACTTCATCCGAGCGGTCGTCCGCAACCTGCCGCGTCACAATCGGCGTGCGTCCAGGCGGCAACTCATCCAGCACACTCAAATCCAGGTCTCCGTAGAGCGTCAACGCCAAAGTGCGCGGAATCGGCGTCGCGGTCATCACCAGCACATCCGGTTCCGCGCCATCCTTCTTCATGAGCCGAAAGCGCTGAAGCACGCCAAAGCGATGCTGCTCATCCACAACAACGAGGCCCAGATTCGTAAACTCCACTTTCTCTTCAATCAACGCATGCGTCCCAATTACCAAATCCGTTTCGCCCTCGTAAATTTTGCGCCGCGCCGCGCGCTTTACATCTTCATCAAGAGAACCCGTCAACAGCGTGACCCGATAACGCTTCGGCGATTTCTCCAGAATTCTTTTTGCGGACAAGTAATGCTGTGTCGCCAAAATTTCTGTCGGCGCCATCAGCGCCGCCTGATACCCGTTCTCAATCGCGATCAGCATGGCCTGCAGAGCGACAATCGTCTTGCCCGATCCAACGTCGCCCTGCAACAGCCGCCGCATTGGCACGCCTCGCCGCATGTCGCCGGCAATCTCGCCCAGCGATCTTTTCTGCGCCGCCGTCGGATGAAACGGCAGCACGCTGCGCAGCGCCGCGCGCACCTTCTCATCCGTTTCAAAAGTTACGCCGGTCTTTTCCTGGAAGCGCCTCCGCTTCACTTCGAGGCCCATTTCCAGGTAAAAAAGCTCTTCGAAAATCAGCCGCCGATGCGCCGGCGTCGAGGCCGCCTGCAAGTGCGCCATCGGCGTGCCGGCCTGCGGAAAATGCACTTCCCGAAGCGCTTCTTCGCGCGTAGCCAGCGCCAGCCGCGACCCAATCGACTCCGGCAACGTACGCGGCAGCGTCTCCGGCATTTTGCCCTTCAACTCCTCCAGCACATTCCAAACCGTGCGCCGGATCCAGCGCGAAGCCAGCTTGCTGCCGCCCAGCGATTCATACACCGGCGTAATGCGGCCCACTTCCAGCAGCCGGTCCATCGCGTCGTCGTGGCCATCGGGCAAAATCTCAAACTGCGGCTGGATCATTTTGAAGCCGCGACCCGACCGCGACGGTTCGACCTTCCCAAACAACGCCACCAGCTGCCCAGGCTTAAACCGGCCTTCAAGATACGTGCCGTGGAACCACATGCACTTCATCGAAGACAGACCCTGGCCAACCGTCATTTCGAAGATGGGCATCTTCCGGGTCCGCAGCAGCGCCGCGCCGCGCACTTCGGCAATCACGCTCACCGTTTCATCGGCGGTCAGTTCGTTCAGCGCCCGCGGATTCAGCCGGTCCTCATACCGGAAAGGCAGATGCATCAACAGGTCCTCAACCGTGGCGATCCCTTTCTCTGCCAGCATTTTGGCAATCGTCGGGCCGATCCCTTTTACGAACTGTACTGGGGTTTCGAGGGTGAGCACTGCAGCGATGCTAAAGCATACGGCGAGCGAGGGCTTAGCCGACCGCTCCTTAGCGACCCTGTGGATTTCCTCATTTGCGCCCAATCTCCAAATAGGCGAATATAAAGCGAAGACGGTGCTGAATGCCTTCCGCCGCTGCCCTTCGCCTTTCCATCGAATCCGCCCTTTCGGCCCGCATTCCTTCCGCGCTCACTCCAGCGCCGCGGCTCATTCGTCCCACTGCGCCAACCGGCATCGCCGCACTCGACGAGCGCCTCGATGGCGGCTTGCCTATCGGCGCTCTCAGCGAGCTCACCGGTCCGGAATGTTCCGGACGCACCTCACTCGCGCTCTCCTTCATCGCCGGCCTCACGGAAGCCGGCCGCGTTTGCGCCTGGGTCGACGCCTCCGACGCTCTCGATCCCGAATCTGCCGCTGCCATCGGCGTCGATCTCGATCGCCTGCTCTGGGTGCGCTGTGGCGTCCAGCCCCAGCAACAGACGCTGCCTGGATTTGTAGCCGCGAAGCAATCGCCGAAAGCCTGGTCGCGCCTCGATCAGGCTCTCCGTGTCACCGACCTGCTGCTTCAGGCAGGAGGCTTTAGCGCCATCGTGCTCGACATAGGCTCGGTCGCGCCCGAATTCGCTCTGCGCATTCCGCTGGCCACCTGGTTCCGCTACCGCGCCGCCGCCGAACGCACACAGGCCAGCGTCCTGCTGCTCACCCAGCACGCCTGCAGCAAATCGAGCGCAGGCCTCGTGCTTACCCTCACGCCTGGCGGGATTGCGTCCGAAGGCGCAACCGTTCTCACCGGCGCGGAATACGGCGTCGCCATCGCGCGCGAACGCTTTGCCGCCGTCAACCCATTCGCCCGCAAGCCGCCGCAAAGCGAAACCCATGTGCAGTGGAACAGCCAACAACCCTGGGCAGGCAAACGATGACTCGCAGCAACCATCCGGCTCTCAACGCCTGCCTCTACGCTCGCGAATTTCCCGCGCAAGCCATGCTGCGCCTGCGGCCCACGCTACGGTCTGGTCCAGTCGCTGTTCTCCAGGGCGAGCCGCCGCGCCAGTTTGTCTGCTCGCGCAATGCCCGCGCAGCCGCGCTCGGCGTTACGGCGAATATGACGCGCGCCGAGCTCGATGTTTTTCCCACCGTCACGCGGCTCTCTCGCTCCCTCGCAGAAGAAGCCAGCGCTCGCCCTGCGCTGCTGCAATGCGCTGGGCAATTCTCTCCGCGTGTCGAAGATCAAAGCGAAGAAACGTGTTTCTGCGCGATTCTCGACATCGCCGGAACCGAAAAACTCTTCGGGTCGCCGGAAAAACTCAGCAAAAAGCTGCTCGCCAGCGTGCGCGCTCTCGGTATCCAGGCTGCTGTCGTCGTCAGCACCAACATTGACGCGGCCATTTGCCTTGCTCGTAGCTTGCCTGTGCGATTGGCCGTCATTCCAGCAGGCCAGGAAGCTGCCGCGTTGGCGCCGCTCCCGCTCTCCGTTCTGCCGCTCACGCCTGAGCACGCAGAAACCCTCGCTCGCTGGGGCATCGCCACACTGGGCGCGCTTGCCGAACTGCCGGAGAAAGAGCTAATCGCTCGCCTCGGCCAGACCGGCCAGCGCCTGCGGCATTTAGCTCGCGGCCAGGCTCCGCATCTGCTTGTGCCCGATCCGCCAGCTTTCGCTCTTGAAGAGCGCATGGAACTCGACGCGCCCGTCGAAATCCTCGAATCGCTTCTCTTCGTCCTCGGCGTCCTACTCGACCACCTCATCGCCCGCGCAACGGCGCACATCCTGGCTCTGGCCGCGGTCACAGTGCAACTCAAACTCGAAGGCGGAGCTACACACACCCGCACTGTGCGGCCGGCTCTGCCCAACACGGACCGCAATCTTTGGCTCAAGCTGCTGCATCTCGACCTGCAGGCGCATCCGCCCAACGCCGCTATCCTTGCCGTCACTGTGACGGCGGAGCCAGGCAGCACCAGCAAAGTGCAGCTCGGCCTCTTCTCGCCGCAATTGCCTGAGCCTTCGCGCCTCGACGTCACCCTGGCTCGCATCCGCTCCATTGTTGGCGAGGACCGCGTTGGACGCCCCGTGCTCGAAGACACGCACCGGCCCGACGCTTTCCGCATCGCTCCCTTTGTCATCCCGCAAGCCTCGCCCATTCGCGCGCCTTGCGGCCGCTCGCGCTCGGCCGGTCGCCGTTTGCGCCCGCCGGAACTGGTGCCCGTCACCCTGCGCCAGCGCCGCCCCATCACTTTCGTCTTTCGCAACGAGCGCTATCTGGTCGAGAGAACCTACGGCCCCTGGTTTTCTTCCGGCAACTGGTGGGGCGCCGAGCTGTGGTCCATTGAAAAATGGGACCTCATCGCCCGCTGCGGCAACACCACTCGCAACACCACTCTCTGCTGCTGCCTCGCCCGTCACCCCATGAAGGAAGACTGGCGCATCGAGGCCCTGTATGACTAAAGAGAAGGGAACGCCTCGCTACGTCGAACTGCACGCCGCCAGCGCATTTTCTTTTCTGGAAGGAGCGTCGCTGCCCGAGGACATGATGGAGCGCGCTGCCGAACTGGAAATGCCCGCGATGGCGCTCCTCGACCGCAACGGCTTTTACGGTTCTGCGCGCTTCCACACCAGCGCAGAGCGCAACGGGCTGCGCGCCCACGTTGGCGCAGAAATCGCGACGTCAGCGTTTGGCATACGCCTTACGCCGCCCGCATGGCTGCCGCAACAGCCTGCAGCCGAACCAGCGCGTCTGCCTCTGCTCTGCACATCGCGCATCGGCTACCAGAACCTTTGCCAACTCATCACGCAGTTTAAGATGCGCGAGAAGACCAAGGCGGAAGGCGCGGCCACACACGACGATCTGGCGCAATATGCTGAAGGCCTCATCTGCCTCACCGGCGGCGACGAAGGCCCGCTCGCCGCAGCTATTGTGAATAGCGGTGAACCCGCTGGCCGCGCGCTCGTTGAGCAACTCGTCAGCCTCTACGGCCACGACAACGTCTTCATCGAAGTCCAGCGCCATCAGGAGCGCGAAGAAGAATGCCGCAACCAGGCGGCGCTGCGCATCGCAAGCGCGCTGCATCTACCTGTCGTCGCCACCAACGGTGTGCGCTACGCAAAAGACGTTGACCGCGAGATCCTCGACCTCTTCACCTCTATCCGCCACCACGTCGATCTCGACCATGCGGGACGCCTGCTCGCGCTCAATTCGCAGCGCGCCCTGCGCAGCACGCGCGAAATGGCGGGTCTCTTTCGCGACATTCCGGGCGCCGTCGATCGCACGCTCGAAATTTCCCAGCGTCTGCAATTCCAGCTCGCCGATCTCGGCTACGAATTTCCGCACTATCCCGTGCCCGATGGCGAAACCATGGACAGCTTTCTGCGCAGGCGCGTCGAGGAAGGCGTCTGCCTGCGCTACGGCGCGAAGAATAATCCTGCCCTGCTCGAGCGCGCCCGCAAACAGGTCGACCACGAGCTCGCCCTCATCGCCAAACTTGGGTTCGCCGGATACTTCCTCATCGTGTGGGACATCGTCGAGTACTGCAAACACAACGGCATTCTCATCCAGGGCCGCGGGAGCGCTGCCAACTCCGCTGTTTGCTACGCCCTCTCCATCACTGCAATCGATCCGGTCGGCATGGAATTGCTCTTCGAGCGCTTCCTCAACGAGAACCGCAACGAGTGGCCCGACATCGACCTCGATCTGCCCTCTGAAGAAATGCGCGAGCAGGCCATCCAATACGTCTACCAGCGCTATGGCGAACTGGGCGCGGCCATGACCGCCAACGTCATCTCCTATCGCGGCAAATCCGCCGCGCGCGAAGTGGGCAAGTCGCTTGGCTTCGACCAGGAATCCCTCGGTCGCCTGTCGAGCCTCGTCAGCCAGTGGGAATGGCGCGGGGAAAACGACACCATGGCCAACTCCTTCCAGCACGCCGGCTTCGACGTCGAGCACCCGCGCATCGCCAAATATCTTGAGCTGTGCGTGCGCCTGCAGGACCTGCCGCGCCACCTCGGCCAGCATTCCGGCGGCATGGTCATTTGCCAGGGCCAGCTCAACCACGTCGTTCCGCTCGAGCGCGCTTCCATGCCTGGCCGCACCGTTGTGCAGTGGGATAAGGAAGACTGCGCCGACCTCGGCATCGTCAAAGTCGATCTGCTCGGCCTCGGCATGATGGCGGTGCTCAAGGATTGCCTCACCCTCATCCCGCGGCACTACGGCGAGCCCATCGACCTCGCGCAGCTCCCCGAAGACCCCGAAGTCTACAAAGTAGTGCAGCGCGCCGACACCGTCGGCATGTTCCAGATCGAGAGCCGCGCGCAGATGGCCTCGCTCCCGCGCAATTATCCTGAGCGCTTCTACGACCTCGTTGTGCAGGTGGCCATCATTCGTCCTGGTCCCATCGTCGGCCGCATGATGCATCCCTACATGCGCCGCCGTCAGGGCAGGGAAGCCATCACTTACCCGCATCCCTCGCTCGGACCCGTACTCAAGCGCACTCTCGGCGTGCCTTTATTTCAGGAGCAGCTCCTCCGCATCGCCATGACTGTCGCCAACTTCAGCGGCTCTGAAGCCGAAGAGCTGCGCCGCGCCGTCGGCATGCGCCGCTCGTGGCAACGCATGAAAGACCTTGAAGGCAAGCTGCGCCGCGGCATGACCGCCAACGGCCTTGCTCCCGCCACGCAGGACGAAATCGTCCAGGCCATCAGCTCCTTCGCGCTCTACGGATTCCCCGAGTCGCACGCCGCCAGCTTTGCGCTCATTGCCTACGCCTCGGCCTATCTCAAAGTGAAGTACCTCGCCGCCTTCACCGCCGCCATCCTCAACAACCAGCCCATGGGCTTCTACTCACCCGCTGTTTTGGTGAAAGATGCGCAGCGTCACGGCCTCCGCGTCCGCCCCATCGACGTGCAGGTCTCCGATTGGCCCTGCACGATAGAGCACGAAGACGATGGGTCGCTGTCGATGCGTCTGGGACTGGGCTACGCGCGTGGGCTGCGTCAGCAGGTGGGTGAGGCCATCGTCGCCAGCCGTGCTCTTGTCGGCCCGTTTCATTCCGTTGATGATCTTGCGCTGCGTGTGCCGGTGCTCAACAAAAAAGAAATCACGCTGCTCGCCAACATTGGCGCGCTTAATCAGGTTGACGGCATCGGCCATCGCCGCGATGCGCTCTGGCAGGTGGAGCGCGCCGGCAAGCCCGAAGGCCCGCTGCTCACGCACACAGGCGCGCTGTTAGCCGACGCACCCGATCTCTCGCCGCTCGCGCAGATGACCGCCGAAGAGCGCCTTGTCGCGGACTACGCAGGCACCGGCCTGACCACCGGAAAGCATCCCATGGCTTACCGCCGCGACGAACTGCGCCGCCAGCACGTCCTCTCCGCGGAAGAACTCCGCACCCGCCGCGACGGCGAATACGTTCGTGCCGCTGGATGCGTCATCGCCCGCCAGCGCCCCGGCACCGCGAAGGGATTCGTTTTTATCTCCATGGAAGACGAGACCGGCATTGCCAACATCATCGTCACGCCGGATATTTATGAGCGCAACCAGGTGGTGGTCACCCGCTCACGCTTCCTGCTGGTCGAAGGCCCGCTGCAGAACCAGGACAACGTCGTTCACGTGAAAGCCGTGCGCCTCACCCCGCTCCACGACCGCGCCCTCGAAATCCGCTCGCACGACTTTCATTAACGGAGCGTTGTTTCCGCCAACTGCGGCTGGGAAACCGTTCGCTTCCGGTGATAAAACAAGATTGGGACTAACCGCATGCCTGGCCGAAACCCCATCCTGCCTGCGCTGCTGCTGTGCTGCTCCGCATTAGCTGCTCCCGCGCAAACCACCACCCCAGCGCCCGGTGCGAATCCACCACAAAACACCAAATCTCCAATCGAAACTCCGCCGGCCCCCGGCAACCAACAACCCAAACCCTGCGAAGCCAACGCCGCCACTGTTGATTCTGAAAGTTGCTATGCCGATCAGTTCAAGGTCACTGACCTGGAGCTGAACCACCTCTATCGCAAAACGATTCTTGCTTTCGAGGCGGACGTTTCCGATGCGCAAAAGCGCTCCGACACGAGTCAGCTCAGCTTCGATACCACAGCGCTAGACGACCTGAAGGCTGCCCAGACCGAGTGGGTCAAATATCGCGACCTCCACTGCAGCGCTGCCGGCCAGCAACTCGAGGGCGGGTCCATCCAGCCGCTCGTCGTCGACAAATGCATGATCCTCGTCACCCGCCATCGCATCGAGGAGCTTCGCGACGCCTACGAAATCGGCGGACGCAATCTCGAATAGGCCCTACTGCGAACCAGCGTGGGCCGTTGTGTCGATAGTCTGGATCCTCGCGGTCCCGATGTAACGCTGAAAGAAATCCGCGGACAGCGTATAGGCCGTCAGCCAATCGCGATGCAGCAGAAACCCGTGAATCTCATCCGGGAAAACATGCTCCTCAAACGGAGTCCCCTGCGCTCGCAGCGCTGCCGTCAGCCGCACCGTGTTCGCAAACTGCACGTTGCGATCGTCATCGCCCTGGATCAGAAGCACCGGCGATCTCCAGTCCTTCACATAAGCCAGTGGCGACGATTCCCACGCAACGCGCGCCGCAT
Source organism: Acidobacteriaceae bacterium (assembly GCA_035482355.1). Lineage (GTDB taxonomy): Bacteria > Acidobacteriota > Terriglobia > Terriglobales > Acidobacteriaceae > Palsa-343. The sequence goes on from DATHQV010000048.1 coordinate 94,726, forward strand.
TCGGATCGGCATTCGGATTGAAATCAGCCTGCCAGTTCTTCAGTTCCAGATTCCAGTCGTGCACGCCGTGCATATCCACTCCCGCGGCAAACAGGTCGGACGCCTTCGCCAGCGCCATCGCCGTCAGATATCCGCCGTAGCTGCCGCCCCACACGCCGATATGCGCGCTGTCGACGTCCGCGCGGCCGCGCAGATAAACGCCCGCGCCCAGCACATCGTTGAACTCGCTCGCACCCGCCGCGCCATAATTCAGCGCCTCACGAAAATCCAGGCCATACCCAATCCCGCTCCGGTAATTCACTGAGAGAACGATAAAGCCCAGGCTCGCGAGATATTGATTCATCGCGTATGCGTTGGAGTAGTAGTCCATGTAATGCCAGCCCAGTAACATCTGCCGCCGCGATCCGCCGTGGAAAAACACCACTGCGGGATGCCTTTTTCCATCATCCGCATTCGCCGGCAAAAAGAGCTGACCGTGAATCTGTAGTCCATCGGCGGCGGAGAAGATCACCTGCTGCGGCGTAACCAGTTTCGCCGCGGGATAGTCTTCAGGAATTAACTGCGGCGCAATATCCTGCAATGCACTGCCGTTCAACACCATTGCCGGCCGCATCGGGACGCGTGCATCCGCGTGCAGCACCACCACCGAGCCATCCGCGAGGATCACTGGCGTCACTTCCAGGCCGTCGCCATGCGTTAACGGGCGCGGAGAGCCACCCGCCGCCGCAACTTCCCATATGTGCCGACGGTCGATGTCTCCCTGGTTCGACGAATATGCCAGCGTCTTTCGGTCTTTGCTGAACGCGACGTGATCCACCTCAAACTCGCCCGGAGTCAGATCGATCGCCTCGCCCCTGCCGCTCGCCGAAACCCCATACAGATGGAGCCACCCGCTGCCCTCCCACGGAAAAATGATGCGGTCGCTCGCGCTCCAGAAAAGCTGCTGCTCCGTCTCCGTCTCGTGGAAGACACTGCCCGGCCCGGTGTGCGCATGCCACACTTCGCGCCCCTCGCCGGTCGCCGCTTCGGCCACGCGAATGGACCACGGCTGCGCCTCGCGCCGCGGCTTAAAACTCACCCCGGATGTATCAGGCGGAATCCGCACGAATGCAATGTGCTGGCTGTCCGGCGACCACACCGGGTGACTATCGATCTCCGTCGACGGATCCAAATACCGCAGCGCCTGATCTGCGAATGAATAAATCCCAATGAACCCGTGGTCCTCGCGCCTGCTGGTGAACGCGAGAAGTTTTCCATCCGGCGACCAGCTCAGCGATCCCAGCGTCCCGCGCCCATGAAACAACTGCACCGGCTTTGCCGCAGCGTCGCGCAACGCAATCGTCCAAATCTGTCCGCCGTTCATGTAAGCAACGGTCGCGCCATCGGGCGAGACTTCCGGCGCGCGCCCGTCTGCCAGTTTGCGGTCGTCGCCGCCCTGCACACTTTCCAGCCAGATCTCCTGCGCCACTCCCTGGGGCAGCAGGTCGGGATTCGGCGACGGCCGCTCCGGAAACTCCAAATCTCCGCCACGCACGTAGAGAACCTTCGCGCCATCCGGCGTCCACGTAACGTCCCCAATATCCACGCCATCGTCGGCGCTGTTGAGGATCAAATAATGCAGCGGAACGTTCGGGTTA
>DATHQV010000049.1:0-23796 GCA_035482355.1 Acidobacteriaceae bacterium
GCGCGCCGAGTTTGTGCCGTTCAGCGCACAGACGCGGATGTCGGGCGTGGATTTGCCGGGCAGCAAAATTCGCAAGGGATCGGCGGACGCGATTGCGCGATTCCTGGAGCAGCAGGGTTCGAACATGCCGCGGCAGGTGACAGACCGCGTGGAGGAGATTGCGCGGATGGGCGGGACGCCGCTGGTGGTATCCGAAAACAGCACGGCGCTGGGCGTGGTCTACCTGAAGGACATTGTGAAGGGCGGACTGAAGGACCGGCTGGCGCGGCTTCGGGCGATGGGAATTCGCAGCATTATGATCACGGGCGACAATCCGCTGACGGCTGCTGTGATTGCGCGTGAGGCGGGAGTGGACGACTTTTTGGCCGAGGCGAAGCCCAAGGACAAGATGGACCTGATCAAGCGCGAGCAGGCCAAGGGCAAGCTGGTGGCGATGACAGGCGATGGGACCAACGATGCTCCGGCGCTGGCGCAGGCAGATGTGGGCGTGGCTATGAACACGGGCACGCAGGCCGCGAAAGAGGCCGGGAACATGGTGGACCTCGATTCGAATCCCACGAAGCTGATTGAGATTGTGGAGATCGGAAAACAGCTGCTGATGACGCGGGGCGCTCTCACGACGTTCTCGATTGCGAATGACGTCGCAAAGTATTTCGCGATCATTCCGGCGATGTTCGCCGGGGTGTTTCCTGTGCTGAATGCGCTGAACGTGATGCATCTGGCATCGCCGCACTCGGCAATTTTGTCGGCGGTGATATTCAACGCGATCATTATTGTTGCGCTGATTCCGCTGGCGCTGCGGGGCGTGAAGTACGAGCCGATGTCAGCGCAGGCGCTGTTGCGGCGGAACCTGATTATTTATGGAATTGGCGGCATTATCGTGCCGTTTATTGGAATCAAGCTGATTGATTTGGCGCTCACTGGCCTGCACCTGGCGTAGTGAAGGAGATAAGTATGAGCAAGACATTGATGGTAGCGATTCGCTACACGCTGGTAACGACGGTGTTGCTGGGGATTGTGTATCCGCTGGTGGTGACGGGCCTGGCGCAGCTGACGATGCGCGACAAGGCGAATGGGCAACTGGTGGTCCGCGACGGACAGGTGGTGGGGTCGGCGATTATCGGGCAGGGCTTCGCGACCGACCGGTATTTTCATTCGCGGCCATCGGCGGCGGGCAATGGTTGGGACGCGACGAGTTCGGGCGGATCGAATCTGGCGGAGTCCAACAAGGCGCTGGTGACGCGCATCGATGGCGATGTGGCGGCGTGGCAGAAGAAGAATCCTGGCAAGCCGGTGCCGGTGGGGTTGGTGACGACGTCGGCGTCGGGACTGGATCCGGATATTTCTCCGGAGGACGCGCTGTATCAGGTGCCAGTGGTCGCGGCGGCGCGGCATTTGCCGGAGGCGCAGGTGAAGACGCTGGTGCAGTCGCACATTCAGGGACGGCAGCTGGGCGTGCTGGGCGAGCCGCGGGTGAATGTGCTGGAGCTCAACTTGGCACTGGATCAGCTTACTGCGCAGCCTGGGTCCGGGCAGTAAGCGGCTGACTAAGCGATTGCGTGATGGCGGCTTGCGCGAGCGGCGCCATCACTGCGAAGCCAGCAGCGTTGGGATGCAGGCCGTCCTGGGTGAGGTCCTTCTTCAGGAAGCCGTTCTCGTCGACCGTGGCGGAAAAGTAGTCGAGATAGACGAGGCCGTGCGCGGCGCAATACCGCTTCAACCAGACATTGAGGGCGAGAATTTTCTCCGGCGAGCGCTGGAGGAAGAAGCGCAGCGCTGTTGGGTTGTAGGCATTGATGGGCATGACCGACGAGAAGACGACGCGGATGCCGTTGGCGCGGGCGATGTCGGCGAGGCTGGCGTAGTCGCCTTCAATTTGATCGATGGTCTCAGGGCCGGTGTTGCCGGCGATGTCGTTGGTGCCGGCGAGAATGACGACGACCGCTGGATGCAGGTCGACGACGTCGGGGCGAAAGCGCACCAGCATCTGCGGGGTGGTTTGGCCGCCGATGCCGCGATTGATGTAGTTCTTGCCGGGGAATGAGTCGTCGAGCTTCCAGATATCGGTGATGGAATCGCCGAAGAAGACGACGCGCTGCTCGCCGGGCGCGGGCGGGGCGAGGGCGATGTCGGCGTCGTGGTAGCGCGCGAGCTGGCCAAAATCATTCATGAACATGGTGGCGTGGCTCTCGCGGTAAAGCTCGAGCGAGTGCGCGGATTCGTAGCCATCCTGGGCGGTTCCCTGCGGCGCGGATTGGGCGAGGGCGGGCAGGCAGGACAGGGCGACCGTGGCAGTGATGAAGCAAACGGAGGTAATACTGGCGCGCGCAAATTTCATGGCAACACGGTATCACTTTCCCGTAGGGTGGGGACGCATGACAAGTGTCACCGCGAATTGCTGACAATTTCTTCTGGGGCGGGACGTGGGATTGTGGGATTCTGTGGTGGCACGATAGTGCGCCGGAGGTTGGGCTGTGAGTCGAGTCGAACGGAATATTCCCGCTGCGATTGCTCTAATCTTTACTGCTCCGCTGGTGGCCGAGTATCTGCTGGGCGACATTGGCATCAGGATGATTGGCGTGGTGCTGATCATGGCGCCGATGTATGGCGGCGGCGCGCTGCTGATCCGCGAAGTGGTGCGGCGGATGGGTCTAGGGTGGTCGCGGATTCTGATGCTGGGCGCGGCCTACACGCTGATTGAAGAGGGATTCACAACGATGTCGCTCTTCAACCCCGATTACCTGAAGCTGCACGGCCACTTTCTGAGTCATGCGTACATACCGGCGCTGGGGATGGGCGGGTGGTGGACGCTGTTCATGTTCAACCTCCACACATTTTGGAGCATTTCGGTGTCGATTGCGCTGGTTGAGGGGCTGTTCCCTGCTACGGCGCAGAAGCCGTGGCTGGGGCGGATTGGCGACTCTCTGGTATTCGTGCTGTTCCTGATCGGAGCTGGCGTGGGCACGTTCATTACGTTGCATGGGGATAAGTTCGTCGCTTCGCATAAGCAACTGGGAGCGACGGCGCTGGTGGTGCTGGTGCTGATTGGGTTGGCGCTGTGGCTGCCGGCGAAGGAGCGGGTGGCGAGCGCTGGTGAGGTGCCGAGCCCGTGGGGGACGGGTGCGGCGGCGCTGGTGCTGGGATTCATCGTGCTGGTGACTCCGCCTATGTTGAACTGGGTTGCGGTTGGGATCATGCTGGGGATTGACCTGATGTTTCTGGCTGCATTGAATGGGTTGGAACAGCGCGCGGGCTGGACGGCGCTGCATACGCTGAGCCTGGGCGCGGGCGGCGCGTGTGCCTATGGGCTGCATGCGTTCCTTGCGCCTCCGCTGTTTGGCGGGCATCCGGTGTGGCTATTCCGGGTGGGGAATGCGGTCTTTCTGCTGGCGGCGATTGGTGTTGCGGCGGCTGGGGCGAAGCGGACACGTCGGATGCTGGAGCCGGCCAATCCTGCAGTGATGCAGTAGAGCTAATGGAAAGGGGAGCCGCTTGCGCGGCTCCCCTCTTTTATTGGACTTTAAAGCTAGGCGATGGCCATGGCGCGAATTTCCTCTTTGCGCACGGTAAGCTGTTCGATCAAATCTGTGCGGACTTCAAAGCCGCGGCCTGGCGTGGTGGGAACGGTGATTTCGCCCTGCGCGGAAACTGTGACTTCGGGCTCGATGATGTCTTCCTTCCAATAACGTTTGGAGGCGGAGACGTCGCCGGGGAGGCTGAAATTGTCGAGCGACGACAGCGCGATATTGTGGGCGCGGCCGATGCCGGTTTCCAGCATGCCTCCGCACCAGACGGGAACGCCGCGCTCCTGAGCCGCGTTGTGGACAGCGATGGCTTCGCTGAATCCGCCGACGCGACCGCACTTGATGTTGATAATGCGGCAGGACTCCATCTCAATGGCGGCGAGAGCGTCGCGGCGGTTGCGGATGGATTCGTCGAGGCAGATGGGGGTGTTGAGGCGCTTCTGCAGCATGGAGTGGAAGTAGAAGTCGTCGGCCCAGAGGGGCTGCTCGATCATGAGCAGGTTGAATTCATCGAAGGTCGCGATGTGATCGGAGTCGTTGAGGCGGTAAGCGGAGTTGGCGTCGCAGCTGAGTTCGATTTCCGGCCAGCGATGGCGAACGGCCTCGAAAATTTTGACGTCCCAGCCGGGCTTGCACTTGAGCTTGATGCGCTGGTAGCCGGCGTTGACTTCCTTCTCCACTTCGGCGAGTTGCTTTTCCATGGAGTGCTGGATGCCGATGGAGACGCCGCAGGCGATGGTATCGCGCGAGCCGCCGAGCAGCATGGCGAGGGGAACGCCTTTCATCTGGGCCTCAAGGTCCCACACCGCGTTTTCGAGAGCGGCCTTGGCCATGCGGTGACCGCGGACGCGGCGGAAGATGCTGGGACACTTGCCGGCATGCTCGGGTTCAGCACTGGCGAGCATCGGCGCAAGTTCTTGCTGGATGACGGACCATGCGGTGTCTACAGTTTCTTCAGAAAAGTAAGGATGCTCGCCCGCGACGCACTCGCCCCAGCCGGTGATGCCCTCGCCACGCAGTTCGACGAGGAGGATGCGGCGGTCGGTGGTGGTGCCAAAGCTGGTTTGAAACGGCTGGACAAGAGGCAGGCGCAGTTCACGCAGAAAGATGGCGTCGATTCTCATAGCTCTCCAGGTGCGGTCTCTTGCAGGTGTGCGAGTTCAAACGTGCCGTTCCCCTCTAAGTCTACGCGGAAACCGGTGACGGCCAGGCCGCGGGAGAACGCAGCGAGGAACCGCTGGCGATTCTCGATCTGAATTGCGGCTGCCTGGGAGACACTGCTGGCTTTCCAATCGCTGATGGCTTTCGGGACCACGATTGTCTCCTGAATTGGAGGTGCGATGTACGGGGAGCCGCTGAGGATGGCATTGACGCGGGCCGACTCCATGCACCATTCAGCGTGGAGGCGGTCCGTGGGAAGGCCGGCCTGCAGACGAGATGAGGATACACCATAAAAATCCGGAGAATACGAGCGGACGATGACGCCGAGCCTGTGGATATTGAGGAAAGAATTTTTGATTTCGAGGGGATCGAAGGTCCATTCCATGAGGGAAATGCCGCGGGAGAGGGCTTCCAGGCGTTGATAGAGCTTGAGGCGGCGGCCGATGCCGCTGTTGCGATGGGCAGGCAGGACGGCCAGCATGTGGGAGTGGAGGTAGGGGGTGGGGAGGTGGCCAGGGCTGTGGGCGGGCTTGACGCCGGGGATGGACATGGCGAAGCCGACCATGCGCTGGTCGGGGTCGAAGGCTCCGATGACCTGGCCGCCGATGCGCATGGCGACGAGGAAGAGGCGGCGGGGTATGACGTCGCCGTCGTTGTATCCCCAGGTCTGGATCTGGAGGTCGACGCAGTCGCCCATTTCGTCGAAACCCTTCGCGGAGCGGAGGGTGATGGGAGTGCCATCAGGAGTTTGGATAATCTCGGGGTTCATGCCTTCTCTGCGGATTTGCTTTGGGACCAGAGGTCCTCTAGTTGGTCGGGAGATAAGTTTTCGAGGGGCTGAGTGGTTGCGGCTTCCATGGCGGCAAAGCGGCGACGGAATTTGGCGTTGGCATCGCGGAGGGTTACCTCCGGATCTACCTTCAAGTGACGGGCGAGGTTTGCGACAGTAAATAGCAGATCACCTAGCTCTTCGGCAGCGGCTTGAGTGTTGCCAGAGGCGACTTCCGCTTCGAGCTCGGTGGTCTCTTCCTGGAGCTTGGCGAGGACACCGTGGACGCTGGGCCAGTCGAATCGCGCCTTAGCGGCAGTAGAACCGATCTTGCCGGCCTCGGCGAGGGCGGGCATGGAGCGGGAGATGGCGCCGAGGCGGCCTTGATCTTTCAGTTTAGGTTTCTTCTCTAATCGCTTGATCTGTTCCCAATTGCGGAGAACCTGGGCGGATCCTATTTCGGCGGTGTCGAGGCCTTCGGCGCGATTGCCTGCCGCGGCTGAGGCTTCTTCGCCGAAGACATGGGGATGGCGCCGGATGAGCTTGCGATTGAGGTTGGTGATGACGTCGGCAATGGAGAAGTAGCCGGCATCCTGGGCCATTTCGGCATAAAAGAGGACCTGGAGCAGGAGGTCGCCGAGTTCGTCGGCGAGGTCGGGCCAGGCTTCGCGCTCGATGGCGTCGAGGACTTCCCAGGTCTCCTCGAGGGTGTATTTGCGGATGGTGGAGAAGGTCTGTTCGCGATCCCAGGGACAGCCGCCGGGAGCGCGAAGGCGGGCCATGATGGCGACGGCTTCGGCGAAGAGCGGGCCTGGATCTGCGGCTGCGGGACGGTGCTGCGGAGCGTCGGATGGCTGGGCAGCGTCCTTGTCGGCAGGCATAGCTCCACTTTACAACGAGGTGCGGGGAACGATCCGCGTATGCTGGCAACGACGAAGGAGAGACTGCGATTCTGGTAACCGCGGGTGGAGTGCCGGTGGGTTTGATTGCGGCGTTTGTGGCGCTGCTGGGGCTGGCGTTCGGCAGCTTTCTGAATGTGTGCATTGCGCGGCTGCCGCGGCATGCGTCGATCGTGCGGCCGGGATCGCGATGCCCGAAGTGCGGGATGGCGATCCGCGTTCGCGACAATGTGCCGTTGCTGAGCTGGCTGTTGCTGCGGGGCAAGTGCCGGGCGTGTGGCTGGCGGATCCCTTGGAGGTATCCGGCGGTCGAGGCGGCGACGGCGGCGCTGTTTCTGCTGTGCTTCTTTCAGTTTGGGCTGACGGTGGTGGGCGTCGGGATGGCGGTGCTTTGCCTCCTGCTCCTGGGGTTGGCGGTGATGGACGCGGAGACGATGCGGCTGCCGGACGCGTTCACCTGGCCGGGGATTGGGTTGGGGATTTTGTATTCGGGGCTGTTATTGGGGGTCGCTCGGCAGTTTCCGGGGTCGTTCCGGCTGCTTCCGGGGTTGACCCTTGGAGTTTCCGCGGCGGGTCCTCACTTTTCGTATGCGCGCGCCGGTCTGGTCGCTGCGGTCCTGTCCGGCATTTGGGCGCTATTGGCGGGATTGGGGATTTTGGCGATTCGGTGGGTCTATTGGCTGGTGCGCGGCAAAGAAGGCATGGGTTTGGGGGACGCGAAGCTGCTGGCGATGATTGCGGCCTGGTTGGGCCCGGCGCTAACCGGGTTGACGATGTTTCTGGGCGTTATGGGAGCTTCGGTGGTCGGGCTGCTGGTGGTTGGATTGGGGCGGAAGAAGGCGCAGGCGGCGCGGCTTCCGTTTGGGACTTTTCTTTGCGCAGCGGCGATTTACGCGGTTTTTGCGGGAGAACCGATCCTCGAGTGGTACTTGAGGTTTTTCCGGTGAAACATCTAAACGCACATGGGCTAAAGCCCGTCCCATTTTGGCGATCTTGCGGCACGGCTGAAGTCATGCCCTGATACAAGATACTGGTTTCTCCGTTGGCCGACCTTGCGGTGCCGGTTATACCCCCACCCCCCCTCTCTTTTGTAAGTGTAGAAAATAAAGGGCTTACGCCGAGACGGGCCGCTATGTGTGGGAAACACGATAGTTACTTGGGGGTCGTAACCTACTTAATTCTAAACAAAGGATTTAGCTCGATGAGAGAGGGTCCTCTCTCGCAATCGGCTGGCAGAAATCTCAAAGAACAACGACGATCCCCGCATGGGCGGGTCGCAAAAGGAAAAGCTCTGTTCATGAGGAACAGAGCTCTCGCTATTGTGAAGCTAGTCTTTACCGGGTATGCAGGGCAAGACGAATCGCCGGTTCAACCATTACGGAGGTAAGGAGTCAGGCCGGAGCCGGCGCAGAGTGAGGGCGGGATGGACATCTCCACTAATACTTTATGTTTCTGCAGTAAATCGGCGGTTTTATTGGTTTGCAGGAAGAACAGTTCCGCGACATTCGCCAAAGCCGATGCAGGGGTAGCCTTCGCGCTCGCACCAGCCGCGAAGGATGACTTCGTCGCCGTCTTCGAGGAATTTGCGCTGTTCGCCGTTGGGGAGCTGGAGGGGTTCGGCGCCGCGTTTAGTTCGCTCGAGCAGGCAGCCGGCCGAGTCAGGCGTGGGGCCGGAGACGGTTCCGGAGGCGAGCAGGTCGCCGGGGCGGAGGTTGCAGCCGTTGCTGGCGTGGTGGGTGAGCATCTGGGCGGGAGTCCAGTAGAGGTCGCTGGTGTTGCCACGGCTAATGCGGAATGGTTTGTCTCCATCATCACGCATTCTTGCAGTTAGGAGCGATACTTCAAGTTTTATATCAAAGGCTCCGCGTTGCTGGTCGCGCTCGGAATAGAGGTACGGGAGCGGTTTGGGATCGCCTTCGGGACGCGGAAAGGCGGGGATGCGGTAAGGCTCAAGGGCGTCGAGGGTGACGACCCAGGGCGAGATGGTGGTGGCGAAACTCTTCGAGAGGAAGGGGCCGAGGGGTTGGTACTCCCAGGACTGGATGTCGCGGGCGGACCAGTCGTTAACGAGACAGAAGCCGAAGATGTAGTGCTGAGCCTGATCGATGGGGATGGCGGAGCCGCGGTGATTCCCGGCTCCCATGAAGAATCCCATTTCAAGTTCGTAGTCGAGCATCCGGCTCGGTCCGAAGATGGGCTCCGGAGCGTCGAACGCCTTCGACTGGCCGAGGGGACGACGGATTTCTGTTCCGCTGACAACGACGGATGAGCTGCGACCGTGATATCCGATGGGGACGTACTTATAGTTGGGCAAAAGCGGGTTGTCGGGGCGGAAGAGCTTGCCCACATTCGTCGCGTGGAAAACGGACGCGTAGAAGTCGGTGTAATCGCCGATGCGGAAGGGCGGCAGCAGGCGCGCTGCGGCCTGGGGAACGAGCAAAGGCTCCACTTTGGAGCGGAGGGCAAGATCGGTGAGCAGTTCGGCGGCACGTTGACGGACAGCCCGGGCCTGGAGGATGCCGAACTGGTCGGATCCGTTGACCCAGCCGATGGGGACGTGGAGTTTGTTGAGAAGACCAGCCCGGTAGCAGCCGTAGAGATCGAGCAGCTGGTCGCCGATGGCGACGCAGACGCGGTTCAGGCTGTTGAGGGCACGCATGGCCGGCGACGGGTCGTCGCGATCAGGGTCGTCGGCCGGCTTGAAGACCCCAAACGGCAAATTTTCGATGGGGAAATCGGTCTCGGGGTCGTTGGCGGATTCGACCCAGCAGGGCGTTCTCGGAGGCGTGGTCATATCGTTGTTTTGCCTATAAGGCTTGCGGAAAATGGGGTTGGTGTCGTGGGACGGGATCCCTCAGGGGCTGAAGCCCACAGATTTTTTGGCAGTAACGGCACGACTGAAGTCGTGCCCTGACACAAGATGTGAATCATTCCGCGAGTTCTGTGGGGCGTTCCACGAGATCTGTGGGGCATTCCGCGGGCTCTGTGAGGCGTTCCACGAGCTATGAAATCGTGGCCTGATACGGGCCCATGCGACGGGAAGTCTTTCCGCAGAGTGCGCAGTCATCTTGATAACCATCCCGGGGCGTTCTTTTATAGCCATCCCATGGCTTTCAGGTCGTCGATGGGTTCGGTGAAGGAGCAGGAGCCGAAGCCGATGGCGAATTCGGCGCGGGCGCGCTCGATTTGGTCGGAAGTCATGTGGTGATCGTGCCACGCGATGGCGTCTTCGTCGAGTTGAAAGGCTTTGGGATCCTCTTCGGTGAGGGTTTTGAGCAAGGCCTTCTCGTCGGAGCCGTGGTACGCGAGTGCGGCGGCGAGGAAGACGTTGAGGAATCCGTAAGTGGCAGCGGTGGGGCTACCGAGCTGGTAGGTGAGCGGTTGCACGCCGCGGACGGCGTGGTGGAGACCGGCAGTGGCTTTGAAGGGGACGCGGGCTTTCGCACAATTGAGAAGGAAGCCGGCGATAGCTTCCGGCTCGGGGATGGCTTCAGGGATAATGCCGCCGGTGCGGAGCTTGGCGCGGGCGCCGGTGGACGCGAGCAAGGGCAGGAATTTCGTGACGCGGTCGGGTGCGGTCTCGACGTAGTGGGCGCGGCCGCGGGGTAGGATTTTTAGGATTGAGCGAGCGGTCGTCAGGGTTGGGACTTTGATTTCGACGGCGGAAAGGAAGGCCGCGCCCTGCTGGAAATCGTCGATCGCCTGGAGATCTTCGGGAGCGCTGTCAGCGGAAGTGACGACGCTGAGGGTCCAGGGCTGCTCCTGCTCGTCGCAACAGATGGCGGCAAAGGTGTCTGCGAACTCGGCGAGACGGGCGGCGGGCAGGACAAAGTTGGCGAGCATCCAGGCGTGGTCGCCTCCCAGATAAGTCCGGAAATTGCGGACTGCGCGGTCCATATCGAGCGATGCAGGTGGAAAAAGTCCAGCGTAATCGACGATTCGCGTCAGCAGGGCCCCGACAGCACTCATTTTTTCTGATCCTTCTTCGCGATCTTTGTGGATTGTTTATTTACAGTGGATTGGTTGGGATCCTTAAAGTGTTTCCTGAGACCCTGCCAGCACTCGAAATACTCGTGCTGGAGGATTTTAGTCTCGAGCGCGAACTTCGTTGGGCGGACGGGCAAGCCGGTTTCGAACATGAAGGCCAGGGTGTTATCGAGCTTGACGGGCTTGAGCTCGGCGGAGCTGGCTCTCTCAAAGGTCTCGGCGTCGGGGCCGTGGCCGGACATGCAGTTGTGCAGGCTGGCGCCACCGGGGAGGAAGCCTTCGGCCTTGGCGTCGTACTCGCCGAAGACCAGGCCCATGAACTCGTTCATCATGTTGCGGTGGAACCAGGGTGGGCGGAAGGTGTGCTCGGCGACGAGCCAGCGCGGCGGGAAGATGGCGAAATCGACGTTGGCGGTGCCAGGCAGAAGCGAAGGCGAAGTGAGCACGGTATAGATCGACGGGTCCGGATGATCGAAGCTTACAGAATTGATGCAGTTGTAGCGGGCCAGGTCGTATTTTGAGGGCGCGTAATTGCCGTGCCAGGCGACAACGTCGAGGGGGGAATGGTCGATTTCGGCTTCCCAGAGGCGGCCTAGGAACTTGCCGAGGATGCGGAAGTCGCCTTCGCGGTTCTCGTAAGCGGCAACGGGGGTGAGAAAGTCGCGGGGATTGGCGAGGCCGTTGGCGCCGATGGGGCCGAGGTCGGGGAGGCGGAACGGGAGACCGTAGTTCTCGCAGATGTAGCCGCGGGAGGGTCCGTCGAGGTCGACGCGAATCTTGATGCCGCGGGGGATGATGGCGATTTCGCCGGGCCCGACGCCGAGGATGCCGAGCTCGGTGGCTATGCGGAGATTGCCCTGCTGGGGGACGATGAGCATTTCGCCATCGGCGTTGTAGAAATAGCGGTCCTTCATGGAGGCGTTGGCGGCGTAGACGTGGAGGCCGACGCCGATCTGGAGGGATGGATCGCCCGAGCCGCCGAGGGTGACAAGGCCCTGGACGAAGTCGGTGGATTTGGCGGGCATGGGCACCGGGTTCCAGCGCATCTGGTTGGGCGGCGTGGGCAGCTCGGTGAAGGGTCCGCTGCGCAGCTGGCCGGAGCCGACTTCAGAAAATGGCTTGTGGGTAACGGAGGGGCGGATGCGATAGGTCCACGTGCGGCGGTTGGTCGAGCGCGGCGCGGTGAAGGCGGTGCCGCTCAGCTGCTCGGTGTAGAGGCCGAGGGCGGACTTCTGCGGTGCGTTCTGGCCTTGCGGTAAGGCTCCGGGGACGGCTTCGGTGGCGAATTCGTTGCCGAATCCTGACTGGTACAGCAGCTCCGTAGCAGACATTTTCTCTCCTGAGACGGCCCTGGGATGGGGAACGAATCGCCAGGGCGCGAGGGGTGCGCGAAAACTCTATACGGTAGCGGGAAGGTGGGAGGGTTGGCAAACGGGGACATTGAAGCTGCTGCGGTGTGCTCTCTTCGTACGCGGGGGAACGCAGGACGGTCAGGGACAGCAACAGGTGCCGTTCGACTTCGCTGAGGCCAGGCTCGTGGTTTACATGCACTAATTTCTGCTGGCTCTCAATTCGCCAGCAGAAATTAGCGCAACACTGCGATTTGTTCCGGCCGTCGTACGCAATATTTCCGATTGGACGATATCCGACAACAATCCGCGATCGGGCTGGCGCCGCTCTATGGAGACACGGGAACGATTTGCCATGGGGAGCCGACGGTGCCAGGGCTGCCCTGGCTCGTCACGGCGGCCCCGTTCATGAGCCAGATCTCGACCTGTCCGGTGGTGCTGTTTTGCCACAGGATATCGGCTTTGCCATCTCCATTGAAATCGCCAATTCCCAGAACGTTCCATGGGGAGCCAACGGTGCTGACGATCCCCTGACTGGCAATCGCGGTCCCGTTCATGAACCAGATTTTAACCTCTCCGGTGGTGCTGTTCCGCCACAGGACGTCGCTCTTGCCGTCTGCGTTGAAATCGCCAATACCCAGCATGCTCCATGGGGAGAAGACGGGGCCGGGGCTTCCACCACTGACCTTTGTGGTCCCGTTCATGAGCCAGACTTGAACCTGCCCGGTGGTGCTGTTTTGCCAGAGGATGTCGGCTTTGCCGTCTCCATCGAAATCGCCAATACCCAGAACGTTCCATGGAGAGCCAACGGTGCCGGGGCTGGCCTGGCTCGCTATGGTGGTCCCGTTCATGAGCCAGATTTGGACCTGCCCGGTGGTGCTGTTCCGCCAGAGGATATCGGCTTTGCCGTCTCCATTGAAGTCGCCGATACCCAGAACGCTCCATTGGGATGGGACGATGCCGGGGCTCCCACCACTGACTTTTGTGGCCCCGTTCATGAGCCAGATTTCGACTTCACCTGTGGTGCTATTTTGCCAGAGGATATCGGCTTTGCCGTCTCCATCGAAATCGCCAATGCCCAGAAGGCTCCAAGGAGAGCCAACGGTGCCGGGGCTCCCCTGGCTCGCCGTCGCGGTCCCGTTCATGAGCCAGACTTCGAGTTTCGCTGTGCTGCTGTTGTGCCACAGGATGTCGCTGCTGCAGTCGCCATTGAAGTCGCCCACCGCGTCAAACGAGCTCGGATTCGGGTTGGGATTCGGGTTCGAAGTCGTGCAGGATCCAATCGTCTGAGACACAGTCACAAAAGCCAGGCCGGAGGCGATGGTGTAAGTGGAGGAACTGCCGGAGTCCGGAGTGTATGCCGCTGTCAAAGTGTCGTTGCCCACGGCCAGGCTTCCGGCGGGTACGTTGATGGCCGCCGATCCTGCGCTCAGCGTCGTAGGCGCCGAGGTATAGCTGCCGCTGCTGAGGGTCACCGAGCCGGTTGGCGTCGGATTGCCATTGCCACCGCTAACGGTCACCGTCACCGAGTCCGCCTGTGTCGTGTTGATGCTGGTTTGGCCTGGCGTCACCGTGACCGTCGGCGTGATCAGCGTTGGAGCGGTCAAAGTCACAGTCACGATGCTGGAAGCAGACGACGGATAGGTCCCGCTTCCCGAGAAGGTTGCCGTCACGGAGTTGGGGCCCAGTTGGAGCGATGATGCGGGCACCGAGGTTGAGCACGTTCCACCGCTCAGAACGCAGCTGCCCACGACCGTCGCACCCGCAGTGAAGGTGACTGTGCCGGTAACCGCAGGAGGCGCGCCGACAGATCCGGTCGGGGTTCCACCGGTCACCGTTGCGCTCAACTCCGTGGACTGGCTGGAGGTGATGGAAGTTGGATTGGCCGAGAGTGATGTGCTGCTGGTGAACGCTGTGTTCCAGTTGTTGATCAGGTTCGCGATGTTGACCGAGCCGATGCCGGTGACCTGGTCATAGCCGGCGGTAGAAGGATAAGCCACGGACAGTGAACTGGAACCGGACAAAGACAACATGCCGTAGCTTGAACCGCTGTCGACATAACAGTCTGTCGATCCCGCTGCGCAGGGAACATCGTTGTTGCCGGTGGTGACGTCGTTGAAGGTGCAGGCTGCCGCGGGCAGGCCCGTGGTTACACCGGTGTTGGATGTTTGGCCATTGGCGTAGCAGGCCGTTGCCGTTGCCGGCGCGGTATATTGCGCCTGGGCCAGCGCATAGAGCGCGGGATTGAGCACGCCCTGACGCGACCCGGTAGCGGTTGTCAGCAAACCAAATGCACCCGCCATGTACGGGGCGACAAAGGAAGTGCCTCCGGCTGTGCCGAAGCTGGAGGAAGAGGCACAGGCATAATCCCCGCCGTAGTTGGGATTCGAATTGCAAAAGATGAGGGCATGGCCTCCGATACCGTTCGACGCAAATCCAGATATGTCTGGCTGCGAGCGATTAGGGTTGGAGTAACCGGATATGCCGGTTTGCCAGGAAGGCGCCGCGTAATGGGTGCTGATGCCGCCGGAACCGCTCACGACGTCGCCGGCTGTATATTCGCCCGAGTCGCAGAGGCCCGCGCCGGTGTCACCGTAATACGCCGCCAGGATGCTGCTGGCGCAACTGCTGTTCCATGACATTTCAGGAACATAGCTGAGAGCATCGCCATAATAGGTGGAGTTTGTGGAACTCCAGTAGGTGCTCTGTGCCGCCCCTCCCATCAGTGAGTCGTATATGTCCTGGAAGTCCGTGCCGCCGGCAACGGTCACCAGGGGTGAGCCGAAGGCGCTCACATTGATTCCGGATGTCGCTGCGCCCGTCGTGTTCTGATCGATGACATCGGAGCCGGAATCACCTGCGGAGACGAGAATGGACTGGCCCTGGGTCGCGGCCTGCGCATACAAAGCGTCCTGGAAGTCATAATCCGATGATGAGGTGTAATAGAGTTCGCTGCTTCCATAGCTCAGGCTCATCACATCGGCGAGGTTGTTGTCGATCAGTGCCGACATGGAGCTGTCGATGCCCTCATCGGGGCTCTGATCGCAGGACATGAAAATCAGGTTGGCGGAGGGAGCGGTTGCGTTGGCCCACTCTGCATCCAGCGACGCCTCTACATCTTCCTGGCTGTTTTCCGGGTCAATCCCGGGAGCGCTGCAGGTGACCGACCCGTAACCGTGATATACGACCATGTTCAGCGTGCCCGGCACGCCAAACAGGGAGCGGAAAGTGGCTACATCGCCACCGGAAGCCGCGCCCGTGGTCGAATCTACCGTACCGAATTCAATATCGCTCTGTTCGATCACCGCGACAGTTGCCGTCGCGGCAAGGTTTCCGCCCGTGAAAACGGGGTTGATTTGGTAGATGGTATAGAGATCCTGCGGAGTCACAAGGTAGTCATACCCACCGCCAAAATAGGCGGGGGAAGTGGAATCAGCGAGCTCGGGGCTCGCCATGTGCCACCTGTGTGTGCTCTGATCCCAGGAAGATTGACGAGGCTTGGTGTGGTTGGGCAGCGCAGGGACCCTGTTGAGCCCCTTGATGCCCGCCACAACCGTGGCCAGCGCAGCCGGAATCTGCGGATCGCGAATCAGCGCAGGATATTTCCCGCCCTGTACGCCGACGTAATGCAACTGGGTGTGGAAGGCTTCGCGCACCTGGCCGGCAGTCGCTGCGAAGTCGACCATGCTGGCGTTGTTCAGCACGCTGCGAATCTGGAAGCCGTGCGACTGGAGCCATGCCGAAAGCTTCGCAATATCCTGCGGCGAAGCGCCGAAACGCGCGCCAAATTGAGCCGGGGTCAGCCACTTGTGATATTCGGGCGCGCCCTTCTGCTGCTGGCGCGCAACCAGATTATCCAGATCGGCCTGCTGCGCGGGACTGCGCTGCAGCAGCAGAAAGAGGTGCAGAGGCTTTGCGTCTTCCACCGGGCCAAGGTCCGGCGCATGAGCCACGTCCGCGCGGACATTGCCCTTCAGGGTCACCAGAACGTGCTCGTTGATGGGCTCAACCAGACGCGAAGGCGTCGCGGAGAAGGGCTGAGCTTGTGAACTCTGTGCACTCGCTGCCGCGGGCAGGGAGACGCATGCAAGAACCACGAGCAGGGACAAGAAGGACATCCGCCTGGACGTGGAGGCGGTGGGAATTTTCGGATCACATGATTTCATCGGTGCCTTCCTGGATAAAAGAGAGAATTGGCGCAGCAGGCGTTGAAAGCCCTGAGGGGAGCTGTCAATGGATACGGCTCATTTTGCGAACTTTGCCTTGAAGCAAGAGTTACTACACGAGCAGAGGCGGACTCAATCCCACGACAGTTGCATGGTCGAATCCAACTTTTGGAATTGGGAAAGCGCAGGAAGATTTAAGGAAAAGGACCTGGCGTTCAAAGACCGGGTTAGGCTGAACGGAACACGGAACAATGGCGGCCTGCGCAAATGAGTACAGCGATCGGCGCTCAACCGGACATCCATTTGCTACCCCAGGCTCCGAAGAGCCATCGCAGAAGATTGAGTTTGTGTTTTCCGCCAGTCCCGAAACAATCCGAAGAGAGCCTCGGGAGTCCTCTCCGTCGCCCGGCCGGCGCTTGCGCGCGAGCGCCACTCAGGGTGACAGCTTGAGATTGAGAAAACGTAAGGTCCGACCAGATCCTTTCTAGCCAGAGAAGTTCAGCGTGTCATACCATCATTCATCCAACGCGGGAGGATTGATGAACCTCTGGTTACAGGATCTCCGCTACGCAATGCGCACGTTGCGCAGGAACCGGGTGCTGTCGGTGGTGATTTTGGCCTCCCTGGGCATCGGAATCGGCGCCAATTCCGCCATATTCAGCGTCGTGGACGCGCTGTTGCTGCGCCCGCTCCCCTATCCGCATGCGGACCGGCTGGCGGCGGTCTGGCTGCATTCGCCAGGAATCGGCATTCTGCGTGACTGGCCGTCTCCGGGCGAGTACATCGACATCCAGAACCAGAACCATTCGTTCGATCAGATGGCGCTTGCGCAGAGCCGCACATTCACGCTGACGGGCCGCGAGCAGCCGGAACGAGTTGATGTCCTGAGCACGCAAGCGAGCCTGCTGTCGATGTTGGGCGCAAAGCCCCTGCTGGGGCGCACCTTGTTGCCGCAGGAGGATAAACCCGGCCAACCGGCCGTGGCGGTTCTCAGCAACGGAGTGTGGAAGCGCCTGTTCAACTCGGACCCCGCCATTGTGGGCAAGAGCATCTCCCTCAACGGAAAAACATTCACGGTCGCAGGAGTGCTGCAGCGCGCCTTCACCTTGAACGCTGAAGTGCTGCCATCGGAAGGACCGATGGAAAAGGTAGACATCTTTCTGCCCCTGCCGCTGGGAGCTGATGCCGCGCAGCGCCGAGGCGATGAAAACTTCAACATCGTCGTGCGTCTCAAACCCGATGTTTCTGTGCAACAGGCGCAGGCGGATATCGATATCATCGCCAGCCGCATCCGCACGAAAGACAAGCGCGACGTCACCTTTGGCATGGATGTAGTCGGCCTTCAGCGGCAGGTAGTCGGAGACGTACGCCGCACCCTGCTGGTGCTGCTTGGCTCGGTGGCGCTGGTGTTGTTGATTGCATGTGCGAATGTGGCCAACCTTCTCCTTGCCCGCGCAGCAGGCCGCGAAAAGGAAGTCGCTGTCCGCACGGCTCTGGGCGCGGACTGGAAACGATTGACGCGGCAATTGTTGACAGAGAGCATTCTTTTGGGACTGCTTGGGGGAGCCGCGGGTCTGCTTGTGGCGCGTGTCAGCCTTTGGGCGGTTCGCGCGATCAATCCCGGCAATATTCCCCGGCTCGATGAGATCGGAATCAACGGCACGGTTTTGGCTTTTACCTTTGGCCTGTCCCTCGCGACCGGGGTGCTCTTCGGCCTCGCTCCGGTCTGGCGCGTGGTCAGGATGGATCCCAATTCATCGCTGAAGGCCGGCGGCCGCAGCGGGCAGTCGGATGGTGGTTTGCACGTGAAGCGCCACCTTCTGCGCAGCCTGCTGGTCGTTTCCGAAATCGCATTTTCACTGATTCTGGTGATCGGCGCCGGACTGCTGATCCGGAGCTTTGTCCGCCTGCAGAACGTAGCACCAGGATTCACGACAGACCACGTTCTAACTATGCAAGTCGCTGTCAACGGCGCCAGGTACCAGGACGACAAAACCCTCGCCGGTTTCTACCGTGACGTCGATGCCCGGGTCGCCCACTTGCCAGGAGTCGTGGCCGAAGGTGAGGTTTCGGCGCTCCCGCTGACGGGCACAGTGGGATGGGGAGGGATTCACGTGGAGGGATATGCGCCGCCGCCGGGGCAGGAGTTGCAGGTCGATCTGCGCACGGCAAGCACGGACTATTTCCGTGCAATGCAGATTCCTTTGGTCGGAGGCCGCTTTTTCTCGGATCGAGACGTCATCGACATGCCGCAGGTCGCCATCATCGACGCAAAGTTCGCGCAGCGGTTCTGGCCGCACGGGGATGCGGTTGGAAAACATCTCTGGTTCGATCCGAGAAAGCCAATAACCATTGTCGGCGTCGTGGGCGTGGTTAAACAATACGGCCTGGAGACCGACGGCAAGATCGCTACCTATTTCCCGGTGCAGCAAGGGCCCGACTCCGGTGCATTCCTTGTGGCCCGTACGACCTCCGATGAAACGGGGATCTCCAATGCCATCATTAGCGAGATCCATGCAATCGATCCAGGTGTGGTCGTATTCGGAGTTCGGACAATGCAGGACCGTTTATTCGATTCGCTGGCGCGCCAGCGCTTCTCCACAACCATGCTGGGAGCTTTCGCGGCTTTCGCGCTGCTGCTCGCAGCTGTGGGCCTGTACGGAGTGATGTCGTATCTGGTCACACAGAGCACACGCGATATCGGCATTCTGGTTGCATTGGGAGCACAACGTGAAAATATTCTCGGTCTGGTCATCGGGCAAGGGATGCAGTTGACGCTGATCGGCATCTTCGCGGGCGTCGTCGGCGCGGTCACCCTGACTCGCGTGATCGCCAGCATGTTGTTCGGAGTCAGCGCCACGGACGTCCTTACGTTCCTGACCGTGCCCGCACTGTTGGCCGTGGTCGCATTCGGTGCAACAGTCATCCCTGCGTGGCGCGCCAGCAGTGTGGACCCAATGGTGGCCCTTCGCGACGAATAGGACATCGACCTATCGTGAGCGAATTACCGCAAGGTTGGAAAACGGCCAAAGCGACGCTTCCGGAAACCGATCTAATTCTGGCGGGCTGTAGGCTGGGGCAGGCGGATGCCGGAGTTGCGCGTGGAGCTTTTGCGGGGACCGGTCTTGTCGGCATACATGTTGAGGTCGGCGGCGATGCAGAGGGATTCGGCGTCGGTTGCGTCTTCAGGATAGACGCCAACGCCGACGCTGGCGCCGATGCTGACGATATGGCCGCCCACGTCCTGGGGCTGCTGCAGAAGGCTGGCGAGCATTTGACCGACGCGCGCGGCATCTTCGCGGGTAACGGGGTCCGCGAGGATGACGGAGAATTCGTCGCCGCCGGTGCGGGCCACGGTGTCGGAGCGGCGAACGCGGCCGAGGAAGAGCTGGCCAACGCGCTGGAGAAGAAGGTCGCCGACGTGATGACCGACGGTGTCGTTGACCTGCTTGAACTGGTCGAGGTCGATGAGCAGGAGAGCAGCACGGGCTCCGCTGCGGCGAGCACGCTCAAGGGCGCTGGCGAGCCGATCCTGAAAGAGGCGGCGGTTGGGCAGGCCGGTGAGGTCGTCGTGGAGAGCGAGGTATTTGTTGTGCTCGATCTGGTCTTCAAGCAGGAGCAGGATCATGCCGACGGCGACGACGTATTTGGGCAGGTTCCAGACCTCGCTCTGGGGATGGAGCGCGGGGAAATACGCGGCGAGGAAGGGGGCGACGATGAAGACGGCGGACCAGGCGAGGAATCCGGCGAGGGTGACGAAGGCTCCGGCGGTGGCGCGGCGGTAGGCGAACCAGAAATGGATGCAGCAGCCCATGTAGACAGTGAAGATGACGGCGTTGAAGGCGAGGTCCTGGCCGTTGGGCACACGCATTTGAAACAGGAGCAGAAAGACGGAAAGCGCTCCGTAGAGAATGACTGAGGCCCAGCGCAAGGTGTGGCTGAAGCCGCCGCGCAGCGCGAACAGGGCGACAGTGATCGGGCCAAAACCGTACAGCAGCGCGGCGAAAACGAGCAGGGCGCGGGACTGGGGCACGGTGTTGATGAGGGTGATGTAGAGGGTGTTGGTGACCAGCAGGACAACCAGCATCCAGCGGCTGGAGGGCCGGTTACGGTAAGAAACACAGGCCCACATGAAGAGCACGCCAGCCCAGGCCAGGGAGTTCCAGCCAACGAGGGACGCAATGGTTCCGAATAGGCCAGGAACGGGGCCAAAGATGAGGGCAGCAAAGTGGAGACCGATCATGACCCAGGCAACGAGCCAGAGGCGAGAGACAGAGGTCTGGCCACGCCTCGCCACTGACCCAAAGGCGACGGTCAGCAAGACGACAGCTCCCAAATCCGGTAGTAGGGTCCAGTCCAGGGTGGGATGCATTGTGAAACGTCGCGAAACGTGAGAACTGACGATTCTTGGCGACTTCGATAGCGAATTTGTATCACATGTGCACGATTCCACAGTGGGAAACAGCATTTGAAACGAAACCATCGGGGGAAATTCGTTTTTTGATCATTTTCTGAGAGTTACTGAGGTGATTCAAAGAACGATTCGGCTGCAAATTCCCTTGCCCGCCAAGCCCGAACGCGGGGCTGACTGCCGTTTTCAAAACGTTGGGACGCCGACTATTCTGCGAGCAGGAGACTTGTTCTTATGAAGATGGCGGGCAACACGATTCTGATTACGGGCGGCGGCAGCGGCATTGGCCGAGCGATGGCTGAGGAGTTTCACAAACTGGGCAATCAGGTGATTGTGGCGGGGCGGCGGAAGGCTGTGCTGGACGAAGTGACGGCGGCAAATCCGGGGATGCAGTCGGCGGTGCTGGACGTGCAGAATGCGGAGGGTCTGGCCAGCTTTGTTGCGACGATGACGAAGCAGCATCCGGCGCTGAATGTGCTGATCAACAACGCGGGCATTATGCAGCCCGAGGACCTGAACGATCCGGCCGGGGATTTTGCGGCGGTGGAAGCGATCGTGGAGACGAATCTGATTGCGCCGCTGCGGTTGACGGGGGCCCTGCTGCCGCTGCTGAAGAAACAGCCGCAGTCCACGGTGATGACGGTGTCTTCGGGCCTGGCATTTGTGCCGCTGGCGATGACGCCGACGTATTGCGCGACGAAAGCGGCGATTCACTCGTGGACGCAGTCGCTGCGCTACCAACTGCTGGGCACGCCGGTGCAGGTGATGGAACTGATTCCGCCGTATGTGCAGACGGAGCTGATGGGCACGCATCAAACGACGGACCCGCGCGCGATGCCGCTGAGGGAGTTCATTGCCGAGGTAATGGAGCTGTTGAAGACGCAGCCGGATGCGAAGGAGATTTGCGTGCAGCGGGTGTATCCGCTGCGATTCGCGGCGGAGCAGGGCCAGGCGACGTACCACGGCGTGTTTACCGGGCTGAACGACGGGATGAAAGCGGCAAGGTCCGGGAGCTGATCGCGGTTGGTGGGGGCAGGGACGGCAGAGAAATGGATGGAATTGCGGTAGAATGCCGCCAAGCCGCGACCGGGACCAGGAGATTTCTATGATCCTCTCTAGCCGCCCCTTTGGCCGATTGACCCTCTTCCCTCTTCTTGCCTTGCTGGCGTTGACAGGTGCTGCGCGATTGGCTGCGCAGGCGATGCCGACCGCCGATGCGCCTCCGGCGCAGTCCGCTGTGCCTCCGGCTCCAGATGATGCACGGGCGGATACGCCACCGCCTCCGCCGCTTCCGCCGGGACCGGCCTTCGACAAGGGGCTGTTTCAGAATCCGATTCCTTCGCAGTATCTGACTTTCCTTGGGCAATATGCCGGGGCACAGTCGGGATCGCTGTATAAGGACAAGACGTTTCACCACATTCTGCACGACACGCTGCCGGATTGCCTGTTCCACTATGGGCGCGACATGCCGCTGGATGGGGCGCTGGACATGGTGATGTCGGGATCCGATGTGCCGGTGCAGGTGCGGGAGAATCGCTACGTGCTGGTGGCGGGGCACCGGGGGCCCTATCTGCGGGGCACGGGATTTGTCTGGGTGGATATGCAGGACGGGATCGTGCTGGGCGGATTTTATTTTCATCCGACGAATGGCGAACCCACGCCGACGGTCGCCGTGTTCTCGAAGCAGGTGAAGACGAAGGACAAGGGCATCGCGATGAGCCAGCTTCCGCCGGAATTTGAGCGGGATCTGGAGCAGTGGGCGCAGCAAACGGGCGTGCCGGTGCTGACGACACGGTATTTCCTGACTGGAACAAATCTGCGCATTCTTCTGGAGCACACCGAGGACTATTGCTATGTGGTGGGCAACGATCCGAATGTGCCGATGCCGCCGCCCGAGGGCTGCGAGCAGATGAATGCGGACGCCGCCGATGTGGATGTGAACGCGGCGTACTACCTGGAGCAGGTGAATTACGCGACGAATGCGACGGCGTGGATGATTGTGGGGCAGGATCAGGTGGACTGGCTGGCGGTGCGGGAAAGCACGTGCCGGATTGCACGGAATCCGGTGGAATGCCGGATCCGGTTGACGCGGCAGCGGACCCAGGTGATTGTGACGCGGACGCCGATCCGGCATATTGCCGGAGGGTGACCAGGCACGGAAGCGAGGAGATTGGTTGTGATATCCGTCACAGCCGTAGGCTCAGGCTCCCGTGCAGAATTTATGCGGGTCCAGAACTTGCTGGGGCCCGGTATTGACCCTATGACTGTAGACATCTCTGTTCTGCGCGACGAACTTGACCGCGTGGCAACGCCCACCGCCATACCAAGCGGCACGTTGCTGTTTCGCTGCGGCGATCCGGTTTCCGGCATTTTCATCATCCGCAGCGGCGCGGTGAACATGTTTCTGGACTCCGGGGCGCACACGCATTTGGCGAAAACGCTGGGGCCGGGCGAGATTGCGGGACTGCCTGCCGCGTTGACTGGGGTGTATAGCCTGTCAGCCCAGGTGGCGGAAGATGCGAATCTGGGATTCATTCCGGCGGCCGTTGTATCGGCGCTGCTGGAGCGGTCGCCGCATCTGTGTCTGGTGGCTGCGCGGGCGATGAGTGATGAGATTGCGCGGACGCGGTCGGGGCTGCGGGAGACGCTGCCGATTCATTAGGGCGCATTTTCGAGCCCTTTTTATCCTCAAATAATCAGGCCGGGGAGGACTTCGCCGGCATTGCCCAGCACGAGGCGTGAAAACGCGTGGGCGTTCATGGGGGCTTCCGGACCGATGTAGATTTTGCGGACGCGGGGGCCGGCCCAGCGCACGAAATTGGCGGCGGGATAGACGGCGCCGGAGGTTCCGACTACCAGCATGACGGTCGATTGTTCGATGGCGCGCTGGATGCGATCCATTTCGAGAGGAATTTCGCCGAACCAGACGATGTGGGGGCGGATGCGTCCGCCGCATGCGCAGCGAGCGATGGCTTCTGCGGTTTCGTAGAGCGCGTCGTCATGAAACGGCTCGCTGGAGCAGGCATAGGGGCCGACGCCGGGCGCGGCGGGATGGAATTCGCAACGCGAGGCGAAGAGCTCGCCGTGCATGTGGATGAGGCGGCTTGATCCGGCGCGTTCGTGCAGGTCGTCCACATTTTGCGTGCAGAGGAAGAAGCGGTCGCCGAGTTGCGATTCAAGTGCGGCCAGTGCAATGTGCACGGGATTGGGCTGGGCGCGGCGCGCATCGCTGCGGCGCTGGCTGTAGAAGCGCCAAACGCGGGCTGCGTCTTCGTGCCAGGCTTCGGGCGTGGCCACATCTTCGACGCGATGGCCTTCCCACAATCCACCCTGATCGCGAAAGGTGCGGAGACCGCTTTCGGCGCTGACGCCGGCGCCGGTGAGGATGAAGACGCGGTCTTCGGGACCGATGAGGATGGGGTCTTCGTTTGGCGTGGTCATGCTTGTAGTTTAGGGCGGAGGGCGGCGATTCGAATTATGCGTAGTCGAACATCATCATGAAACCGGAATCCATGTGATCCTGCTGATGG
>DATHQV010000050.1:0-5094 GCA_035482355.1 Acidobacteriaceae bacterium
AGCCAGCCGGCGCCGGATGGGAAGTCGATTCCGTGGCTGCTGGTGGGGGCGGTGCCGGGAAGTGGAAGTGGCAAGTTTGCGGCAGTTGCATATATTCGCCGGACGGAGACGAACGGCGGTGCCGCTCCGAAAGAGGCGTGCTCCAGCGGTGAGCTTCCGATCGCGTATGCAGCAAAGTACAGCTTTTATGCGTCGAAATAGTTGTTGAGTGCCAATGTGAAGCCGGAATTCTGCGGCAATCGACGAACGCGGTTCCTGCGGATAGTAGTGCTGGTGCTTTTAGCAGGAACTGGCAGGTGGGTGGCCGCGCAGCAGATCCCTGAATCTGAAGAAGTTGCCGCATTGCCGGATGCCCCCGAGGCACAAGTCTCGCCGAAGGCCACCGACGCACAGCCGGCTGCTCCCCAGAAGAAGTGTCCCCCCGGGAAAGCAAGCGGCCAAGGAATGGGAGGGGCCGCAGGCGCTAGCGAACCGTCGAAAAATACGGCGGGTTGTCGACAGAAGTTTGATTTCCTTTATCCTCTGGGCAAGCCGCCCAGACATGGCCAGCGCCTCACCTCAATGGATAAGGCGCGCATCGCGGCAAGCGATGTGGTGGACCCTTTCAACCTGCTTACGATCGCGGCGACGGCGGCGATCACTGTGGGGAGTAATCCCCAAAGTGGATATGGACCGGGATTGAAGGGCTGGGGGAAGAACTCATTAACCCTGCTGACTGAAGACATGACCGGATCGTTCTTTGTCACGTATGCCGTCCCGTCGCTGACTCACCAGGATCCGCGCTATTACCGGATTCCGGGTGCCTCGATTCCGCGGCGCATCGAAAATGTGATCGTGCAGCCGGTGTGGGCGCGGAGCGACAAGGGGGGCCATATGCCCAACTACGGAATGCTGTTCGGCGTTCCGGCAGCGGTCGCACTGGCGGATATTTATGTGCCAGGACGGAAGCAGGGCTTCTGGCCGATAGTGGAGACCTCGGCGACCGCGATTGCTTCAGCGCCGCTTGACAATCTTATTGATGAATTTCTGCCGGACGTGTCCAAACATGTGAGCGTGCACATTGTGCTGATCCAGCGCATTGTGAATCACATGACGCTCACGGAAGGAACATCCTAGAAGCCGGTCGCGCATCCATTAGAAATGACTGGACTGCAGGAGAATCTCTTTTCGAATCCTGTGTGGCATGCTCTCGAGACGAGGCATCGCCATTTTTCTATTTCCGCCGGGCAGGCGCGGCGGTATCCGGCTGATGTCGCGCCTTTTGTAGCGGTCGGAGAGCCGACGCTGGATGCGTTGAAGGCGGTGCGCTCGCTGCTCGTCCCGGACGAAAAGGTGTGGATTGCGGACGCGAAGTTTCCGGCGTGGCCGGGGCTGGTCTGGGAGACGTCGCTGGAGTGCCTGCAGATGGTGCTGCCGGAGGATGTCGCGGTGCCTGCGGAGGCGAACGGGATACTGAAGCTGTCCTGTGCGGACGCGCCGGCGATGGTGGCGCTGACGGATCTTGCGTTTCCAGGTTTCTTTCGCGTACGGACATGCGAGATGGGTCGCTATTACGGTGTGAGAGCGGGCGGCGATCTGGTGTCGATGAGCGGCGAGCGGATCATGCTGGAGGAGTATCCCGAAGTCAGTGGAGTGTGCACGCACCCTGCGCACCGCGGCAACGGCTACGCTGCCGCGCTGATGTGGCAGGTGATACGTGATCATCGGCGACGCGGGCTGATCTCCTGGCTGCACGTGAGCGCGGGCAATACTCGCGCGATTGAACTTTATCTGAAGATGGGATTTGTGGAAGCGCGCAGGCAGGTGTGGCATCGGATCTCGCGGCGGGATTGAAGTGGCGTTGAAAGCAGGAGCAAACGATCAGTAACTTTTCCGCGTCCCGAGTGCTCCAATGAGCGGGGAGAGTTTTCGATGTTCAAGACAATCGCACGAGCGATCGTGGTGCTGGCTGCAGGGTTGCCCACTGTCCTGCCGATGGTGAGCTGCCAGGCGGCGAACAATGCGCCGATTCCAGCGGCGGTGAGTGATGTGCCGCTGGCGAAGGCTTCGTCGCACGAGACGGCGGTGTTTGCGGGCGGATGCTTCTGGGGTACGCAGGCGGTCTTCGAGCGCGTGAAGGGCGTGGTGGATACGACCGCGGGATATTCGGGCGGGTCGGCAGCGACGGCGCATTATGACGACGTAACGACGGAGACGACGGGGCATGCAGAGAGCGTGCGCGTGGTCTTCGATCCGTCGAAGATTACGTATGGTCAGCTGCTGCGGATTTTCTTTTCTGTCGCGCACGATCCGACGCAGTTGAACAGGCAGGGCAACGATGTTGGTAGGTCGTACCGGTCGGTGATCTTCTACGGAAACGATGAGCAGAAGCGGATTGCGACGGCGTATATCGCGCAGCTCGATGCGGCGCACGTCTTCGCGAAGCCGATTGTGACCCAGGTGGTTCCGCTGAAGGGGTTTTATGCGGCAGAGGACTATCACCAGGATTACGCACTGAAGAATCCTAACAATCCTTATATCTACGTGTGCGACCGCCCGAAGATTGACGCGCTGAAGAAGGAATTTCCGGAGCTGTTCCAGAAATACAAGGGTGAATAGGCACTCTATACTAGCTTGCGATGCGTCCTCAACCTCTCATTGCCGTAACTGACGTGGAAGCAAGCAGCCGGTGGTATCAGCGCTTGCTCGGACTGCGGAGCGATCATGGCGGTCCGGAATACGAGCGGCTGGTTTCGAACGGCAGGCTTGTCATACAACTGCACAGCTTTGAGGTGAAACACCATCACGGGCTCATCGGCAATCGCGATGACAAGCCGTATGGCAACGGTGTGTTGTTGTGGTTCGAAGTAGACGATTTCGATGCCGTAATACAGCGCGCCGCTGAAATGAGCGCGGAGATTGTCATGCCCCGGCACCGAAATCCGCCGGAGGGTGATGGCGGCCCGAATCACTCGGAGTGCTGGATGCGTGATCCGGATGGCTATGTGGTAGTGGTCGCGAGTCCCGACGGGTCGGCCACCGGAAACTGGCGTCCCGGCCAGTAGTGCTCTTTATTTTTCCCGAATAGAAATCTCACGGGCATCCGGTTCGCGAAACGGCTCTCCGGCGCGCACGGTGAATTGCAGCCGCTTGCCGCGGCGGACGTTGTAGACGAGTGCGGGGCGAAAGCAGACAAGGCATTGACCGCCGTCGCGGCGGACACTCGGATAGAGGATGCCGTTTGATTGGCGGGCCATCAGGTCCGAGGCAAGGGCTTGCGGTTCCGCGTAGCACTCCGGGATGGGTTCGGGGCGGAGATATTTGCGGAATTGTGGACGGGCTGATGTCAGGTCATGCGCAGGCATGGTGAAGTCGGCGACATAGTCGTCAAAAATGGCGATCTCGTCTTCGGGCCAGGCGACTTCCTCCAGTTGCCGTTGCTTATGGAAGGCGACTTCGGCGAGCGAAGTTTCGCGTTCAAGGCCGGCATACCACGCGCCGCGTTCGCTCGAGTTGAAGCGGCCGCCGTCGGGGGCGGCGTGCGTGAAGGCGGCGTTGACGATGTGGGCGTAGTCGATTCCGTAGACCAGCTCATGCACGCCGATGCCGGGAAGCAGGCCTTCCTCGCCGAGGAGGCGGTCGTTGGTGGCGCCGTCCAGTTCGAGGAGTTCGTCGAGCATTTGTTCGTCGTCGGTCAGACGCGAGAGGACAGTGCCGCTTCTACTGTACTTCGCGGGGATGAGGCGATGCGTGTTCGCGAGGTCGACCGAGGCGACGGGGATGCGGACTGTGGGGGGCTGGGGGAGCGGCATGGGGGTGCGCTATTGGCCTCCGCGGCGGGCGTCGAGGAGTTGGCGGACGCTGATCATGCCGGGCTGGCCGCGCTGGATGATGTAGGCGACGGGTGTGAGTCCACGGAAGATCGGATTGCTGTTGGGCAGCGTCATCCAGGCGTCGGCGAGCTTCGGGCTGTAGAGGATGTTCAGCGCTTTGAAGATGCCGATGGTCAGAGAAATGCGCGTCAGCATGTCTTGATCGAGGGTGCGGCCCTTCGGGTCCTTCTTGAGCCCGTAGTACGAGCCAGTGGACATGCCGCCGAGAAGCTGGCGTGCATCGGGATCGCGCAGATCCCACTTGTCCATGACGGCCAGGAAGCCTTTGACGGCTGCGGGGCTGAGGCGGCGGCGTGTTGCGGGATCGGACAGGTCAGCGGGGGATTCAGATCTGTAACCGGGAACGTTAGGAAGCGCTAAAGAAGCTGCCATACAGCGTTCTCCATTTCTGAATATTAATTGCATCATATTTGATGCGCAAAAATCAACGAAATTCGATTGCGGAGAGCTGCTCGTGGCAAATTTTGGAGTCCCTTTTCGAGGCGCCGGGATACACTGGCTTCTCCACTTTAGAAAATCAGTGCTGGAGCCGCCCTTGAACTTCCTACGGTGCATGGTTGTCCTGTCTCTGGTGTTCGTCACCAACCTTTGTGCCCGTGCCGAGAGCCTTGCGGAGTTGAGCGAGAGCTTCTGGCAGTGGCGGGCGCAGGAACAACCATTCACGAACGACGATATTCCGCGCATCGCACGGCCGGAGGGTTTTGTCGTCGACTGGTCGGCGAAAACAATTGCAGAGCGGCTCGATCAGCTTGCGGCCTTCGACCAGAGGTGGAAGGCGATTGCCCCTTCGGCCGGGGCAGCGGTAGATGAGCAGGTCGATTACAGGCTGCTTGGATCGGCGCTGGCGCGGGTGCGATGGGAACTAGCGGTTCAGGAGAACTGGAAGCGGGATCCACAGTTTTATGTCGACCAGACGCTGGGATCGGTGTTCATTCTGTTGCTGCCTCCTCCTCCGTTTTCGGAAAGCCGGCAGCGGGAGATTGTGGCCCGCATGAAGCAGATTCCAGCGACGATCGAGACCGCGAAGCAGAATCTAACCGACATGCGGCAGCCGTTTGTGCAGTTGGCAATCGATGCGCTGAATCATGTCCAGGAACGCACGCAGCGGATGGTGTCGGCGCTGGGGCCGGAGCTTGCGGAGGCAAATCGCAAGACGCTTGAACAGGCGATGCCGGCGGCGGTGAGCGCGCTGGCGCAGTATCGGCAATGGCTGGAGAGCAAG
>DATHQV010000051.1:0-35642 GCA_035482355.1 Acidobacteriaceae bacterium
CATTGAAAAACGCCGGCTCCACCGTGATCACCACTTCGGGGCCCCAGGCTGCCTGGCCCAGCATCACCGGCACGCTGCTCAGGGCAAATGAGCCGAGGTGCAGGATCCGTGTAAGTCCCCCCGGCTTCTTCGGAACCCAGATTGGACACCGCCAAATCCCGACGCCCGCGGACGACACCTCGCGGCGGTATTGCCACCAGCGGTATCCCGCCCACACCTGCCAGGCTGGATAATAGGGTGGCGTGGTCACCACCCGGACCTCGTGCCCGCGGCCAGCCAGCCACTCCATCATCTCGCCTGAGTACTTGCCGATGCCGGTCAGCTCGGGCGCATAGTTCAGTCCGAGCAGCAAAATGCGCAAAGGGTTACTGTCCTTTCAGGCACTGGGCCGTTTCCAAAAAGTTCAATCGTCGGCTTAGAAATTGCCGCCCTGCGCCACCTGCGCCTACGACAGTTACGGATGCGATAAGGTTATGCTGATGGCCAAACGCGGATCATTTTCTGCGGCGCTTCTGCTCCAGCCGCTTGCAGCGATTGGGCTTATATTACTGCTCTTGTTTGTCGTTTTCGCCTTGTTTGCGCCGCTCCTGGCGCCTTTCAATCCCGGATCCATCGACCTGCTACACCGGCTCGCTTCTCCTGGCCGTGTTCACTGGCTCGGTACGGATGAGTTGGGACGGGATATTTTTTCCCGGATTATCTATGGAGCCCGTCTCTCGCTTATTGTAGCGTCTTCCGTGGTCAGCCTCTCCCTCACCCTGGGCCTCATCCTCGGCGGAATTGCCGGCTACTACGGCCGCTGGATCGACGTCGCCATCACCACCTTCCTCATGAACGCCTTCCTCTCCCTCCCCGGCATCCTGCTCGCCATCGCATTCGTCGCGTTTCTCGGCCCCGGCATGATTAACCTCATCCTCGCCCTCTCCATCGGCGGATGGGTCGGCTACGCCCGTCTGGTGCGCGCGCAGGTGCTGGCCGTGCGCGAGCGCGAATTCGTCGAAGCAGCGCGAGCCCTCGGCGCCAGCGACCTCCGCATCTTCGTCCGCCACATTCTGCCCAACATTTTGCAGCCCCTCACCGTGCAGGCAGCCATTGGCATGGCTGGCGCAGTCCTCGCGGAGGCAACGCTCAGCTTCCTTGGCCTTGGCGTTCCACCACCCACGGCCAGCTGGGGCTCGATGCTCAACGATGCGCGCCCCTTCCTTTTTGACGCCCCGCACCTGGTCGTCTTCCCAGCCATCGCTGTCATGCTCTGCGTTCTCTGCTTTAATTTTCTCGGAGACGCCCTGCGCGATTATCTCGACCCACGAACGCGCATCGCTATTGGCCTGTGAATCGGGGCTGTGAATCTGGACTGTGAATCGCTCCGCCGTGCGGTCTCAACCAGCCGGGTGCAGTCCGGTGATCGGACGCAATGGCCCAGCGGCTGCATCTTCCGGAGAAAAGAACCACACCTGGTCGCGACCTTTCTGCTTGGCCTGGTAGAGCGCGACATCCGCTTCCCGCAGCAATTCGTTCGCGTCGATCGAGCGGCGTCCTTCAGTGCTGGTGGCGCCAAAGCTGGCCGTTACCCGGATGCTGGTATGAGGCAGTAAGCCGGACGCATTCCGAATGGCATGGCACAGCTGTTCAAGAATCGGTCCGGACTCGGCCAGGCCGGTGTGCGGCAGCAGCACCACAAATTCTTCTCCGCCGTATCGCCCCACCACGTCCGTCTCCCGCAGCCGATTCCCCAGCAGCTCTGCGATGGCCACCAGAATTGCGTCGCCCGCCGCATGCCCGTACTCGTCGTTGAACTGCTTGAAGTGATCCAGGTCGAGCATGGCAACCGTCAGATCGTCGCCATAGCGGCGGAATCGCGCCAGTTCTCGCTCCAGCCCCTGTCCCAGCCCGCGCCGATTCAGCACGTGCGTCAGGGCATCCACAATGCTTTGCTGCAGCAGGTCCGACTCCAGCCGCGCATTCATCATCCAGATGAATGCCAGCGGTAGCAGCGACGTATCCACGATGTAGGTCACGGCGCTGGTGATTTCGAGCTTCGCAAATGAGTCGGGATTCGCCCCCACCAGAAATGCCACGACGAAGCGAACGACCTCAACAACGACAAAGAAAAGAAAAAATCCCCCCATCATCAGACGAGGAGCGCGCGTGGACTGCTCCTTTCCGCGCACCAGCAGAAGCGTCGTCAACGTGCATTCCAGCGCAATCAACAGGTCCGCCAGAGCATCGCCCCGCCAAAACACGGGCGAATTCCGCCACGCCAGGAAAAACGGCAGCCCCGCCATCAGGATGGCGTACGACACCCAAACCGCTTTCCGGCTGCGCTTGTCAAAATAGACGATTGCGACGTTGAGCAGGGCGTAGGAGAGCGGAATCATCTCCTCGTTGATCCCCCGGCTGATCCATGTGGGCAGGTGCGTGGCCGTCAGATCGAAAACAGCCCCCGCCGTATTGGCCAGAAGGCCGTACCAAAACCACCGCCGCGTCTGTTCGTTCCACCTCTGCAGCGCAAGCACGCCAAAAACAATGGCGAAGCACAGCAGTTGGACGTCCTGAATGAGGAGGGTCGCGCTAACCAGCATCACCACTATCCTAACGTGCCGCATGCATCCTGGAACCTGCGTACCGGTCGCAGGACGCGTAGTGATGCCGAACCACTTTGACTCAATCGATTTGCCAAGGTTCTGGACGATCTCAGCTCCGGTTTTCCCCCGAGCGAACCCACCGCGCCCTCGCGCAATTGAACTTTTAGCCGCCGCAATTTTCTCCTTGACAGCTTAGGAGAGTCCGTCCTACCCTCCTAATCACGTTAGGAGTCCCCATGACCGATCAGGCCCGACTGCTCCCCGGAACCGCCCAATTGCTGCCAGGTACCCTCGATCTCCTCGTCCTGAAAGCCGTCTCGCTGGGCCCTCTGCACGGCTATGGAGTACTGCTCCGCATCGGCCAAATCTCCGGGCAAGCCCTCCTGATTGAACAAGGCGCTCTCTACCCCGCCCTGTTCCGCCTCGTGCGCCAGGGCCTGCTCCAGGCCAGTTGGGGAACGTCGGACAATAACCGCCGCGCCAAGTTTTACGAACTCACAGCGACCGGGCGCAATCGCCTGCGCGAGGAAACGGAAGGCTGGACCCGCCTCGCCGACGCCATGACCGCAGTCCTCACTGCCCGGGAGGAGGAAGTATGAAATTCCTGGCCTATTTTCGCTCCCTCACTACCAAATTCTTCCACCGCTCCGAAGTCATGGACGAAACGGAAGAGGAACTCCGCGCCCACATCCAACTCCGCGCCGACGATCTCGAGCGCTCTGGCCTGCCCCGCGCCGAAGCCGAACGCCGCGCCCGCATCGAGTTCGGCAGCTACGAGAAATTCCGCGAAGATTCTCACGCGGCCCTCGGCGGCCAGTCCATCGAAACCTTTCTCCAGGATCTTCGCTTCACCCTCCGCGTGCTGCGCAAATCGCCCGGCTTCGTCTTCGCCGCCGTCGCTACCCTGGCTCTCGCCATCGGCGCCAACTCCGTAGTCTTCGGCGTCATGAATGCGCTCGTCCTGCGCCCCCTGAATGTGCCGCAGTCGCAGAGCCTGTATGCCATCCAGCGCGGCCACTTCAACTCCATCACTGAGTCGTATCCGGACTACCTCGATCTGCGCGACCGCAACCGCACCTTTGACAGCATGGCCGCCTATGACCTGGCGGCGGCGGGCCTCGACACCGGCAAAGAGATCACCAGCGCCTGGGTTCAGGAAGTCAGCGGCAATTATTTCGATGTGCTCAGAATTCAGCCCTTTCTCGGACGTTTCTTCCATCGGTCCGACGAGCGTGGCCCCAACAGCGCACCGTACATCGTGTTGCCCTGGGCCTACTGGCACACGCATTTTCAGAATGACCGCGGCGTCGTAGGCCGCATCGTTCAACTCAACAAGCATCCCTTCACCATCCTCGGCGTCGCCCCACAGGGCTTTCGCGGAAACCTTTCGTTTCTCTCGCCTGACTTCTGGGTCCCGATCGTCAACCAGGAGCAGGTAGAAGGCGCCAGCACTCTCAACCAGCGCGGGAACCGTGGCATTTTTATGGTGCTCGGGCATTTGAAGGCCGGAGTAACTCCGGCCCAGGCCACCGCCGACCTGAACTCAGTTGGCGCGGGCCTCGAAAAGAGCTATCCCAAAGACGACGCCTTCATGACCTTTACCCTCACGCGCCCCGGTCTTGCGGGCGACTGGTTTGGCGGCCCGCTGAAGAATTTCCTCACCGGGATTATGCTGCTGGCGGGCCTCATCCTGCTCGCCGCCTGCGCGAACCTGGGCAGCCTGTTCGCGGCGCGCGCCGCTGACCGTTCCCGCGAAGTGGCTCTCCGCCTGGCCCTCGGATCGAGCCGCAAACGCATCCTGCGGCAGCTCTTCACGGAGGCGGTGCTGATTTCCCTCGCCGGCGGAGCCCTGGGACTTGCGGGCAGCGTAGTCCTGTTGCGGGCCCTGAGCACGTGGCAGCCCTTCCAAACTGCGCCTCTTCTCGTGCCGGTCACTCCCGACGCCAAAGTCTATGCCCTCGCCGTGGTGCTCGCCTTACTCAGCGGGCTGCTGTTTGGCGCAGTCCCCGTGCGCCAGGTCCTGCGCACCGATCCGTATCAGATCGTGAAAGCCGGCTCCGGCGCCAGACTGGGACGGAAGATCACGGTCCGCGACCTGCTCCTGGTCGTCCAGATTGCAATTTGCGCTGTCCTGGTCACGTCTTCGTTCGTCGCCCTCCGTGGACTCAAGCGCTCGCTCGACATCCATTTCGGATTTGATCCGCGCAACGCCATGCTGGTGAGTACCGATCTCAGCATGGCGGGCTACTCCGGCGAAAAGGCGACGTCCATGCAAAAGCGCCTCATCGAAGCGCTGGAAGCGATCCCCGGCGTTCAGGCCGCGGGATCGGTCGATCGGCCGCCCCTCCACTATGGCGCGAACATCGACACCGTCTTCACCGACAAGACCACCGATCTTCGGCCAGCCAACGTCGCCGCGGAAACCAAGCTCTACAACGTCTCGCCTGAATATTTCGCCGCCGCCGGAACCGCGTTGCTCGCGGGCAGAAGTCTCACCTGGCACGATGACCACAATGCGCCGTTCGTGGCGATCGTCAATCAGCAGTTCGCCAAAAAACTGTTTGGCTCCGTCAGCAGTGCCGTGGGCGGCTATTTCAAGCGGCCTGATGGAACCCGCACGCAGGTCGTGGGTATCGTCGAGGACGGAAAATATGGCAGCCTCACGGAAGATCCTCAGCCCGCCATGTTTATTCCGGTGATCCAATCACCCACGAGTCTCACAACGCTCATCGTGCGCTCCAATCGCGATCCACAGCAGCTCACCGCCGGCATCACTCGCACCGTGCACGATCTCGATGCCGGTCTGCCTATCACCATTTACACCTGGAATCAGGAACTGAATGACGCCGCGCGCTTCGCCTCCCGCATCGCCACAATGTCCCTCGGCGTGCTGGGATTGATGGGTGCCATGCTCTCCATCACCGGCATCTTCGGCATGGCCGCCTATTCGGTCAGCAAGCGGCTGCGCGAGCTGGGGATTCGCATCGCCCTCGGCGCGCAGCGCAGCGAAGTGCTCCAAACCGCACTCGGTCGCGCCTGCAAGCTGCTCGCTATCGGCTCTGCCGCCGGACTCATGCTCGGCATTCTCGCCAGCCGCGTCCTGGCCTACATCGTCTATCAGGCCACCCCGCGCGATCCGCTCGTCCTCACCGGCGTGGTGTTCACCATGCTGCTGATCGGCCTCTTCGCCACGTGGATTCCCGCCCGGCGCGCCCTCTCCATCGACCCGCTCAAGCTGCTGCGCGAGGACTAAAACCACCCGGATTTGTCGCCCGATGTGCGGAAAAATGCGCACCCCGGGAAATTGCCTTCCCGAACTGTGCAGAATGCCGGATAGATCCCCCAAAATCCCGCCAAAAACGGCCGTCACGCCCTCGCGGGCAGTAGCAACCTGGCCCACCCCGCAGCACCTCTATCAAGGTGTGCGGTCTGTCATTTCCATCGCTCGATCTCACGTCGAGAGTGCAGACCGGGAGTAGCAAAACAATGTTGCTGCGTCGTAGTCTCCTCGCTGCGGCCGTTGGCGTGATGGTTCCCTTCATCACGTGCCAGGGTCAAAACCCCGCAACCTTTACAACCGTCACTTCGGCCAGTGGTACGATCCCCGAAACACTTTATGCAATGGACGTCAACAACGACGGAAGCCCCGATCTCATCCAGACCACGCAGCAGGCGCCGATCGAGTTCACCGTCAGCCTGTCCAAAGGAAACGGTTCGTTCGACGCTCCCGTACCCTACGCGTTTCCCTCCGGCCTCGCATCTTCGCCTCAGCTCGCTTTCGGCGACTTCACCGGAAACGGCAAAGTCGACATCGTGGCGGCCTTCAAAAATGAAATCGCCATGTATCTCGGCAACGGCAACGGGACTTTCGCGGCAGCGAAAATCCAATCCAACGTTCTTCCCTCCGGATACTCGTTTCAGAATGTTGCGCCCGTGGCCGCCGACTTTAACCACGACGGCAAAATCGATCTGGTCGCCATCGCCTACAACACCAGCGGCATCAACTCCGCCGTCGTGCTCGAAGGTGACGGCAACGGCACCTTCACCTACAAGGGCGATGTTTACAACGTCCCCAGTGGCGATTCCGTCTCCGAGTTAGCGGGCGGAGACTTCGACGCCGACAACAACGCCGACGTCGCCATCGGAACGAACGCATCGTGCGACAACGGCGCGGCCAGCTGCTACGGCACCGTCCATGCCCTCTACGGCAACGGTGACTTCGGCTTTACGGAAACCACCCCGTATTCCAGCAATTCTGACGCCGGCGGCCTCAGCATCTACAGCGGCGATCTGAATGGCGACGGACGCACCGATCTGTTCGGCTATCTCGGCACCGGCCAGCTCGTCCTGCTCTACGGCCAGTCCAACCGGACCTTCACCAGCTACTTCTATTCAGACGTTCCCTCGGGCGGCGTCACCACCCTGTCGATGGCCGATTTCAACGGCGACGGCCACATGGACGTGGTTGGCTTCGACTTCACCGACGAGCCGGGTACCGGACCCACCTTCCAGCTCGCCATCTTCCTCAGCACCGGCGCTGAGGGAGGCTTCAAAACCCAGCTCTACACCCTGCCCTACCTCCAGACGGAAACCAACGTGGTGGTGGGTGACTTCAACAAAGATACGAAGCCTGACATCGCGATTGTGCAGAACCCGGCACCCAGCGGTACAGGATCGTCCAGCGTCGCAGCCGTCATCAACACTACCTCCAGCGGCAACTGGGGCGGCTGCGCGTATCCAAAGACGGGACAGGGCATCAGCCTTTGCACGCCCGCTCCTTCTTCCTCCGATGCCAGCCCGGTCACCTTCAAAGCCTCGGCCAACTCCTACGGCGACATTCGCAAGTTCGAACTGTGGGTCGATGGCAAGAAGATCTCGGAGCAGCACAACAACTGGGGTAACTATGGCTACTTCGACCTAAGCTCAGCCTTCGCGGCTGGCACCCATAGCGCCACGTTGAACGTAACCACGATCGACAACGACGCCATGGACTACAACTTCAAGTTCACCGTACCTGCTGCGCAGTAACGACAGCGGGACAAGCAGAAACCGTCTCAGCCCTGGCTTCGGCCGGGGCTTTCTTTTTCTGCACACTCTCGCCGAGATTGCTCCCACCGCCCCTTCCAGCGTCTAATTTCTCCCATGCGCCAGTTCTTAATGCGCCCGCTCCACTTCGCGCTCGCACTGCTTCTTGCCTCCGCGGCGCAATTCCATTCCTTCGCTCAGACGCCCCACACCCTTACCTACGCTCCCGGCAAGTCGATCACGCTTTCTCTGCCCGATGGATTCGACATCGACATCGCCGCCAGCGGCCTGCGCCGTGTGCGCTTCTTCGCGCAATCTCCCGACGGCCGCATCTTCGTCACCGGCATGCACGATCTGTCCGACAACACCAACGGATCCATCTTCATTCTCGACGGCTGGAATGCGCAGACCCATCGCTTCACCCGCATCACCCACTACATCGACCACCTGCGCAATCCCAACAACCTCGCCTTCTGGACCGACCCCGCCACACACCAAAGCTGGCTCTACCTACCGCTCACCGACAAACTCGTCCGCTACAAATTCAGCGCTGGCGACAACGCGCCCACCTCCGCGCCGCAAACGCTCATGCGCTTTCCCGACTACGGACTGAGCTACAAATACGGCGGCTGGCACCTCACGCGCACCGTCGCCATTGGGGAGGTAAACGGAACAACCCGTGTCTTCGTCTCCACGGGTTCCTCCTGCAATTACTGCCAGGAGCGCGAAATCCTGCGCGCTGCCGTCGTCAGCATGGACCCTGACGGCCAGCATCCCGCGCTCATCGCGCAGGGCATGCGCAATGCTGTCGATCTGCATGCAGTCGCCGATCTGGATGGTGCGCTCTTCGCCACCAACATGGGCGACGATCATCTCGGCGACCTGCTCCCCGAAGACACCTTCTTCCAGGTCGACCCCTCGCCCAGCGCCCCGTTAAATTACGGCTGGCCCACCTGCTACTTCGCCAGCGGCAAGCCCATTCACGACACTACGCCACTGCCATCCATCCACGATGCCAGCGCCATCGCGCCCATCCCCACGGAGTCTGATTCGGTTTACGGAAAACAATCCGGCGTCGCAGCATCCGGCGCAAATCTAACGGCGGGCGGTGGCCATGCTGCTGAGCCCGACCCCAACGCCGCGATCGGAAAGCCTCCCGCGCCGCTCGCCTCCTGCGAAAACGTGCCCCCGGCCTACACCACCTTCGCCGCGCATAGCTCGCCCCTGGGATTCGCCTGGTTCCCGCAGCCCGATCCCCTGCTGCACGAAAATTTCCTCGTCGCGCTCCACGGCGCCAGCCATCCCCACATCGGCAGCGGCTATCGCGTCGTGCGCTTCTCGCCGACCGACCGCAAGCCGCGCAATTTCATCACAGGTTTTCTCACAGTTGAAAACGGCAAGCCCACCGTCCACGGACGCCCCTGCGGCATCCTGCGCACCGGCCCGGACACTTTCCTGCTCACCGATGATTACCTGGGGCTCGTCTACTTCATCCACCCGAGCTCAGCTAAGTCAGGCTAGTGTCTGAGATTCTCAAGCCGCTGCGTCAGCGATTTGCTCAGAGCCGCCTGCGCCGCCTCATCCAGCTTCCGCCCACCGGCTGTCAGATAGAAAACGTCGATCACCGTATCGCCTTCCGTATCGATCAGCGCCACTTCGATGTTGCACCGGCAGGCAGCGAAGCTCAGTGCGATCTCCCGCAGCAGCCCCGGCGTATCCTGCGTCACAATCTGCAGCAGCGTGCTGTGCGACGACGCCAGATTGTCGTATTCGAAGCGCGTTTCGACGCTCACCCGCGGACGCGACACCTTATTAGGTCGCGATCTCAGCAACTCCGCCAGCGAGGTGCGATGCGCCAGCGTGTCGCGGATGCTCTGCAGAAAGCGGTCGATCTCCGAGTGATTCAGTTCCAGCGTGCGATACGTATCCGTGAACTGAAATGTATCCACGATCAGGCCGCCGGCATTGGAGAACGCGTCGGCCTTCACAATATTCATGCCCCACGCCGAAAGAACGCCCGCCATATCCGCGAAAAGTCCCGGCCGATCCTTCGTCACCAAAGTAATTTCATCCAGCTGCCGAACCGTGCGGAATGCGACTTGCACCGGTTCCTGCCCCAGACATCGCGCCATCCGAAAATGCGCCGCGATCTGCTCCGGCGGCCGCGTCGACAGATACCGCTGCGGCAACCCCTCGAGAAATTCCCGCAGCTCATCCAGTTGAGAAATCGTCGGAGCATCGACGCCCGCCGATGCCGTAGGCGGCAGCAGCGCAACAATGCGGCTCAGCAGCGCCGGATCCGCCGCTGCATGATACCGAACCTCGTCCACGCTGCGATCCAGAAAATTCGACGCGCTCATGTACAGCTGCCACAGGCTCTCCGCCTTCCACGGCGTCAGTGCCTCCGGCGAAACAGCGCGGATGTCCGCGTAGGTCATCAGCGTCAGCATCTTCAGCTGCGGCTGCGTCGCAATCTTTTCTCCAAACGCGCGCACCGTCTCCGCGTCGAAAATGTCCCGCCGCATCGCAGCGCTCATCTCCAGATGATTCCGGATCACCCGCCGCACCGTCTCCCGCTCCTCAGGATCGAGTTCGAGCCGCGCAAACAGGCTCTCGCACAATTCGACACTCGAGATAGCGTGGTTCCCGGTCCGCCGCGCCTTGCCCGTATCGTGCATCAGCAGCGCGAGGAAGAACAGGTCCAGGCGGTCCAGTTCCGGCAGCAGCGTAGCCAGCCGCTTCTCCCACTCGTGCTGCGGCTGGCGCAGCTTATGCACGTTGTCGATTACGTGAAACGTGTGCTCGTCCACGGTGTAGCGATGCCAGGTGTCGCGAATCACCAGCGAATCGATGCCGTGAAACTCCGGAATCAGCAACTCCAGAATGCCCAGCGCATGCATCGTCCGCAAAGAGTGCGCGGCCCACGGCCCCAACAGCACTTCGCGCAGGCAATTCCACAGGAACGGCCCCTCCGGCATCTGCACCGCCAGCACCGGCAACGCATCCGAAATGCGGTCTTCCGCGACAAAGCTCAGCCGGTAGCCCTGCTTGGCCATCAATCCAAAAATCTTCAAAATGCTGTCGGCATCGTTGACCGTCGCGCCCTCAGCCAGACTCAGACGCCCGTCTTCCAGGAAAAAATCCGTGCCCGGAACCGGTGTCCGCTTACGGCGAAACTGCTTGTAAAACGACCGCCGCGGCGGCGGCACTGCGTCCATCAGCAGCGACGCGCGGCGATAAACCGTGCGCGCCTGGCGATACCAGGTGCGCATCCA
Organism: Acidobacteriaceae bacterium; assembly: GCA_035482355.1. Lineage (GTDB taxonomy): Bacteria > Acidobacteriota > Terriglobia > Terriglobales > Acidobacteriaceae > Palsa-343. Next base: position 10,886 of record DATHQV010000051.1, read on the forward strand.
GTACGCCGGATCGGAAGTCCCGCGCGTCTCCAGCCCAATCGACCGCGCAGCCGCTTCGTCCTGGGCGTGCCAGTCCAGCGTGTTGTCGTCGTGCCCCGAACGGTAGTGCAGAAAACATCGAACCGCCGAAAGAAAATCGTAGGCCGACTCCGGCTCGTCGTGCGTCCCGTAAAATTCATCCGCCTGCGCTTTCGGCCAGCTCTTTTCCGCGTGGATCGCATTCAGCAGCGTCAGCCACTGCGTCAGATGGTAATCGCGCAGGCCGCCCGGACACTCCTTCACATTCGGCTCTACGTGAAAGATCGTGTTGCCGTATTTCGCGTGGCGAGCCCGCGCCATCTCGGCCAGGTTCTGCACCACCACATCCCACTCGCGCAGGATGATCGACGGCAGCAGATCCTTTTCAAATTTCGTGTAGAGATCGCGGCTCCCGGTCAAGAAACGGCGGTCGAGCAGCGAGACCGTGAACTCCAGATTGTCCGGGTGGATGCGCTCGCATTCCTTCATCGTCCTGGTCGCCGGGCTGGCGCGCAGACCCACGTCCCACATGGCCTGCGTGCACGCACGGATGCGATCGCTCCACGCGGGCTCAACTTTATCGCTGGCGCAGAGAAAGAGAATGTCGACGTCGGAGCAGGGGAAGAGCTCTCGCCGTCCGAAGCCGCCGGTCGCCACCAGAGCGATTTCCGCCTGGTCAGCCCCGGTCGCCACTTCCTCCCAAATTTGCCGCAGCAGATTGCCAACGATCTGCGCCCGCCGACGAATCACCGCCGACCCATCCCCGGTGCGCTCAAACGTCTGACGCAGCAGCGCGGAATCATCCTGATAACGGCTGCGAAGGCGCGAGAGCGTGGGCGGCTCAGAGATCATGACAGGTCAACATGGCAGTCAGCGAACGATTCATCGTCTCCGCCCAAAGTTTCGCGGAGGGGTCCGGCGGCCGCCTGCGTGCTGCCGGCAGGGTTCAGAGCGCGGTCGGACCGCGTTCGTCGTTCCGGATGCGTATGGCGTCGTCGATCTTTGAAATAAAGATCTTGCCATCCCCGATTTTGCCGGTCCGCGCCGCCGAAAGAATGGCCTCCACGGCCTTATCCTTCATCTCGTCGCGAACCACCATCTCGATTTTGATCTTGGGCAGGAGGTCGACCGTGTACTCGCGGCCCCGATAAAACTCGGTGTGGCCCTTCTGGCGACCATGGCCTCGCGCCTCCAGAATGGTCATGCCCTCGATGCCCGCTTCGAGGAGTGCATCCTTCACGGCATCGAGCCTGGAAGGTTGAATCACTGCTTCAATCTTTTGCATAGCGTTACAAGTATCCCGGCTAGTCAGAGTATCAGAAGTGATCCCACGCATATCGCGGGATCACTTCTGGTGTTTCCCGGTCAGGAGCTAAATCAGGAGCTAAATCAGGAGCCGAAGTCGTAGCCCTCTTCGCCGTGCTGCGTAATGTCCAGGCCCTCGATCTCTTCTTCCGTCGTCACGCGCAGGCCAATCACCATATCTACGAACTTCAGCAGCACCAGCGTCCCCACAATGGACAATCCCCACGCAATGGCCACGCCAATGAACTGATATCCCAACTGGTGCCAGTTGCCTTCCAGTCCCCCCGTCGGCTTGCCCGCCCCATACACCGGGTTGATCACGCTCGAGGCAAAAACGCCCGTCAGCAGCGCGCCAATCGTCCCGCCGGCCCCGTGCACGCCGAACGCATCGAGCGAATCGTCGTAGCCGAACAGGCTCTTCACCACCGTCACCATCAGGAAGCAGAACACTCCGGCAATCGCGCCGATCAGCAGCGCGGACATCGGCTGCACAAAGCCCGAGGCCGGTGTAATGGCCACCAGCCCGGCCACAGCGCCGGAAATCGCGCCCAAAGCGCTGGGCTTGCCGTTGCGAATCCACTCAGCCCCAGCCCATCCCATCGCCGCGGCTGCCGTCGCAAAGTGCGTGTTGACGAAGGCGCTGGTGGCCAGCCCGTTGGCGGCAACCGCCGAGCCCGCATTGAATCCGAACCAGCCCACCCACAGCAGGCACGCGCCGATAAAGCTCAGCACCACCGAGTGCGGCGGCGACGGCTCCTTCGGATACCCAACTCGTTTCCCCAAATAGAGCGCGCAAACCAGCGCGGACACTCCCGAAGTAACATGGACCACCGTCCCGCCTGCGAAATCGAGGCACGGAAAGCGCCCCCCGAGCGAGGCGTTCAGCAAGCCGCCTTTGCCCCACACCATATGCGCCATCGGCGAGTAAACCACGATCGCCCACAGGGTCAGAAACAGGCACATCGCAGAGAACTTCATCCGCTCGGCAAACGCTCCCGTAATCAGCGCCGGCGTGATGATCGCGAACATCAGTTGGTAGATCATGTACGTCTGCGCCGGGACCGTCGCGCCGTAGTCGGGATCAGGCGTCAGGCCGACGTTATGCATAAAGACATAATGAAATCCGCCGATAAAGTGGTTCCCCGGCCCAAACGCCAGACTGTAACTCACCAGAGCCCACAGCACCGTGATGATGCACATCATCGCGAAGCTCTGCATCATGGTAGCCAGCACGTTCTTGCGCCGCACCAGGCCGCCGTAGAACAGCGCCAGCCCCGGCCCCGTCATCATCAGCACCAGGGCAGAACTGGTCAGCATCCACGCGTTGTCGCCCGCTGATATGGCCGGCGTGGTTTGGGCGTGCGCACCAGGTACGCAGCACAATAGAAATACAAATAGAGGCAGCAGCAAACGACGAGAACGCATAACACTCCGCGGGATAGGAATTGAAAACACTGCGACTGCGAGGGATCCGCAGGCGAGAGCGACAGGGGTCGCGCCGGGACTGGATGCGAAAGTTCTTTCCAGTTACTTTTACATATTTTTCCCAATTGGCAAAACAGAACCGGCAAACAGGGAATCCCCGCCCGGCCCGAATGGGGGGACAGCACGCCCGATTACGTCCGTGGTCAAAAATTCACACCTGCCCGTGCCAGCCCTGCCAACCCCCAGGCCAGGCAGGTTATAGTTGATATATGGGCGAGACGTTGCGGGATCGGCGACTCTTCGGCACGCTCGAGAGCAGCGGGAAGAATCGCGAGAAGGTGCTGGAAGCCAGCTACGGATACGAGCAGCCGGAAGGCGTGTTGCTGACCACCGTGGACGCGGCCATCAACTGGATCCGCAAAAACTCCATCTGGCCGATGACCTTCGGCCTCGCCTGCTGCGCCATCGAAATGATGTCGATGGGCGCCTCGCGATTCGATGTCGCGCGCTTCGGAGCCGAAGTCTTTCGCCCCTCTCCGCGCCAATCTGACCTCATGGTCATCGCCGGCCGCGTCTCCTGGAAAATGGCCCCCGTCATCCGTCGCCTCTATGACCAGATGCCGGAACCAAAATGGGTCATCTCCATGGGCGCCTGCGCAACTTCAGGCGGTGTGTTTAACAATTACGCACTCGTCCAGGGCGTGAATCAGGTTATCCCGGTCGACGTCTATGTCCCCGGATGCCCTCCCCGGCCCGAGCAGCTCCTTTATGCCATCACCCTGCTCCAGGAAAAGATTCAGCATGAACAGGGCAGCCTGAAGCGCGTTCTGAACTTGCAATAAGCGACCAGCCTGGTTACTTTGGGTTGGCGACCTTTGCGGCAATGCCGCTTTCGCTTGTTTGGTCCATCGGATCCCTCCACGTCTAGTTCGAATCCGCGGGGAATCGGTTACCACTGCGGTTTGCGGGGTTACCTTGACTGGCAACTTCGCGCAATTCGTTGAGAAATTTGCCGTCTAAGCCAAGTCAAGCTGTGGTAACTTCGTTAACGCGGATAGTTTTCGGGCTGCCATGGCAGTTCGTTTTGATGACCCGTCGTTATTTCAAGGTCGCAGGACTTTTCGACAACGCAACAAGTGGTTTTGCGGAGGATAGACGCATGCATTTACGTCCAACAAATTTTCTGGGCAGGATTATGCTCGCAGGGTGCGCCATGGGGATGGGCGCATCGATGTTACTGGGGCAGAGTTCTTCCTCAGCACCGGCCGCTCCGGCCGCGGCTCAACCGTATGCTTCACGTGCGGACGTCTACGTGGGGTACTCGTACGACGATCCCCATGCCTCCGTGGCGACGACTCTTGCTAACGGTGACGTCGTGACTGGCAGATACGCTGCAGTTAACTACGGAGCCATCGGCGGTTTCGCCTACTATTTCAATCGTTATGCTGGCGGAGAATTCGAATACGGTCTCCACCCAAGTGGCAACAACGACGGCCTTCAAACCGCATCCGGCGGAGTCATCTTCCGCTACCCCACGACGGGCATGACGCCGTTCGTACACGCGTTGGCCGGCGGGGTCCGGCTGGGCGGCCCCAACCTCGCGGGTAGCGACGGTCATGATTATGTGGCCCACGCTTACACGTGGGGACCGGCGCTGACCGCCGGCGCTGGGCTCGACTATGAGTTCTCGGTGGCCAGTCACCATTTCGCATGGAGGATTTTCCAGGCCGATTATCAGTACTACCACGCAGATTTTGGCCCCGAGCCCGTTTTCGGCGGCCGCGCCAATGTGAAGGCGGTTCAGCTGAGCACCGCCCTTGTCGTCCACTTCGGCAGCATCGCTCCTCCGCCGCCTGTGCAGTATGCGTGCTCGGTTAACTCAGCGTCGGTCTTCCCGGGTGACCAGGTCACGGTTACCGGTACAGCGACCAATCTGAATCCGAAGAAAACCGCCAGCTACAGCTGGAGCGGTCAGGGCGTCACCGTGGGAGGAACCAATCCCACTGCGACCATCGATACCGCCAGCCTCGCACCCGGCAGCTACACGGTAACCGGCCATGTGACCACGGGCCCCAAGCCCTGGGAATCGGCCGATTGCACCGCTCAGTTCGCAGTCAAGGCCTTCGAGCCACCGACGGTGAGCTGCTCGGCCAGCCCAACCTCTCTGAAGCCCGGCGACAGCGCGACCATTTCCGCGACTGGCGTCAGCCCCCAGAATCGTCCGCTGACCTACAGCTATTCGGCGTCAGCTGGCTCCATCAACGGATCCGGCAACAGCGCGACTCTGGCCACAACCGGCGCGCCGGTCGGCTCCATTACAGTTACCTGCAACGTGCAGGACGACAAGGGTCAAACCGCTTCGGCAACCACCTCGGTGTCCATCGAAGCGCCTCCGCAGGCTCCTGCGCCTCCGAAGACCTCGACCCTCTGCTCGATCCAGTTCGATCGCGACAAGGCTCGTCCGACCCGCGTCGACAACGAAGCCAAGGCCTGCCTGGATGATGTTGCCCTGAACGCGCAGCAGAAGCCCGACGCCACTCTGGTGGTGGTTGGTAATTCCGCTCCCGTTCCGGTGCATAAAGGCAGACATCACGGCCCAACGGATGCCGAACTGGCAGCCCACCGCGCTGTGAACACCAAGGGCTATCTGGTTACGGAAAAGGGCATCGATGCCAGCCGCATTCAGGTGCGGACCGGCACGAACGGCACGAACGAGGTGGAAGACTACCTGGTTCCCGCCGGTGCTACCTTCGACACCGACGTCCCAGGGACGACCGCTGTTGATGAGAGCGCCGTCAAGGTTCAGCCCCGCAAAGCTGCTCCTGCCCACCACCACCACAAGAAAGCCGCTGCTGCTCAGTAAGCAGAGGCAATCCGAAACAACAACAGGGCTGGCCAATTTGGCCGGCCCTGTTCTTTTTGCTCCCGCTCCTTCGAACCCGCTCACCTCGCCCCGATTTCCCCCGCCGCACCCGATGGACAACTCGTTGTCCAAAGAGGTGCTCCCTGCAACGCCGCGAGCCGAAAAACGGATAACATAGAAGACATCCATCCGAAGTTTTCGGAGCGACATTCCGGGGACTCCCCTTCCGTGCCAGCGAGATTATGATTTTCAAGCGGTTCCCATGGTTACTGGCGGTCCTTGCCGCCATCGTTACAGGTCTGCCCTCTCACGCCGCATTTGCGGCTTCTACGGCCTGGTCGTCCATCGGCCCTGATGGCGGTGACGCGCGGCGATTCGCCTTCGACCCCCGCGATCCGAACACCCTCTACCTGGGGACCACCAACAGCTGGATCTATGTGTCCACCGACGGAGGATCGTCGTGGTCGCGGCTCGCTAAACTGGCGCCATCTGACAACCTCGTCATCGACAGCCTGGTCGTCGACCGCTCCGATCCGCACACTCTCTACGCCGGCGTCTACGTCACCGATCAATCAAACGGCGGCGTGTATATCAGCCACGACCGCGGCCATACCTGGACCGACGCGGAGTCCATGCGCGGCCAACTGGTCTTCGCGCTCACCCAGGCTCCGTCGCGCTCACGCGTGCTCGTGGCCGGTACTCTCAAGGGCGTCTTCCGCAGCGATGACAAGGGCCTGCACTGGAAGCAAATCAGCCCGCCCGACAGCGCCGAGGTCCATGAGGTACAGTCCATCGCCATCGACCCCTACGATCCCGACACCATCTATGCCGGCACCTGGCACCTGCCGTGGAAGACGACGGACGGCGGCGACCACTGGAGCAGCATCAAAAAAGGCCTCATCGACGACTCCGACGTCTTCTCGATGATCGTCGACCTTTCCCGCCCCAGCGTCCTCTTCGCCAGTGCCTGCTCCGGCATCTACCGCACCGACGACGGCGGCACGGAGTTTCGCAAGGTCCAGGGTATTCCCTCCACAGCGCGCCGCACCCGCGTGCTCAAAATGGATCCCGGCGATCGCAACACCGTTTACGCCGGAACTACTGAAGGCCTCTACAAGACAACGGACGGCGGCGATAACTGGGCCCGCCTCACCGCACCCGACGTCATCGTCAACGACGTGTTTGTCGACCCGCGCAATCCAAAGCATCTCCTGTTGGCAACGGATCGCGGCGGAGTGCTCGCCAGCGAGGATGGCGGCGCAGGCTTCCAGGCGTCCAACACCGGCTTCTCGCAGCGACAGGTAGCTTCCCTCCTCGCAGATGCGAAGAACCCCGGAACCCTGTACGCCGGCGTCATCAACGGCAAATCCTACGGCGGCGTCTTCGTCACCTCCGACTTCGGCCGTACGTGGAAACAGCAGAGCGATGGCCTCAACGGCCGCGACATTTTCCTGCTAGCCCAAAACGCCGACGGCACCCTGCTGGCGGGTACCAGCGACGGCGTCTATCGCTGGACGGGCAGCACGTGGACCTCCGCAAGTGGCGAATCAGCCCCACCGCCTCCTCCCGTGAAACCAGTGAAGCATACGGCGCATAAAACCGCGACCCGCAAATCGCATCGCCGCACCGAAGCAAAAGCGGTATCGCCTCACCTCGACACACGGACGATTCAGGGCCGCATCACCGCGCTCGCCGCTGCCGGAAGCACCTGGTATGCGGCCACATCACAGGGCGTCTTTGTCAGCACCAACGACGGTGCCGCATGGCAAGGCCCCATGCTCACATCCCAGGCCACCGGGAATTCACAGAGCCATGTTGGGATTACCGCCCTGGCCGTTGCCGGCGATGCCATCTACGTCGGACGCCGTCAGGACATCATGGTTTCCAGCAATCAGGGCGCAAACTGGCAGCCTGTGGTCTTCCCCGCCGCTCTCACCGCCGTCGATGCTCTCACCGCCACGCCGGATGGCATGCTGTGGGCGGGTGGGCGCGAAGGCCTTTTCTACACTTCCGACCGCGGCCAGACCTGGGGCAAGCTGGGCCAGTTGCCCGTCCTCGGAATCACCAGCCTCGCATGGGATCCCGCGATGAAGCGCGTCATCCTCACTTCAGGGCAAAGCACCGTCATCTTCGCCATCGATCCTGCGGACAAAACCTGGAAGTGGTGGAACGCCGGATGGGCCGTGCATTCCGTAGCCTCGCTCAATGGGCGCCTGATGGCGGCCTCGCTCTTCAGCGGCGTGGTTGCCGCGCCCGATGAGGAAACCGCGAACGCCGGCGGCGTCGCGCAAAGCGCGCAGAGATAGCCTCCGGAGACTGCGTGTGAACCTGCACATCCGGCCCGTTCGCGGCGAAGATTTTTCCGCCCTTTACGCGCTCGATCAGGCCTGCTTCGCCCCCGGCATCGCGTGGTCGAAAGCCGAGCTGACGTATTTCCTGAAATATCCCGGAAACATCGGCCTGATCGCCGAGGACGAGGCGGCCAGCCTCGCCGGCTTTGCCATTGCCGGACCCCAGCGCCGCCGCGGTGTGCTCATCGCCCGCCTCATCACCATCGATGTTCGCCAGGAGCTGCGCCGGCAGGGCGTGGGCCACAACCTTCTCGCCGCTATGGAAGAACGCCTCCGGGATGCAGGCGTCCAGTCTCTCCTGTTGGAAGTCGCCGTCGATAACGACGCCGCCCAGGCCTTCTACCAGCGCCACGGCTTTGTGCGAACCGGCCGCATCCCCGGCTATTATCTGGGCCGCATCGACGCGCTGGTCATGGAGAAATCCCTCCAAACCTAACCCGGCCGCGCGACACGTCTACAATGAGGTCAATGCTTCGCATGCGAACGAAAATCGCGGGCTGGGTCGCCTTTACTGTCTGCGCGACCGCTCCGGCATGGACTCAAGCGGTCAAAGATCTCCCGCGACCCACGGATTACGTCACCGACGACGCCCACGTCATGTCGCCGGCTGTGATTGACCAGCTCAACCATCTTTGCGGTGAGGTGGACCACGAAGCACACGCGCAGATCGCCATCGTCACCGTCAACAACATGAACGGCGAAACGCCCGATCAGTACGCCGTCGATCTCGAAGACGCCTGGGGCGTCGGCCCGAAGAAAACCGATCGCGGCCTCATCATCGTCGTCTCCATCAAGGACCGCCACCGCTTCATCCTCACCGGCCTCGGCCTGCAGGGGATCCTGCCCGACGGCAAAGTCGGCGAAATCGGCCGGCAGATGATTCCGCTCCTGCGCAACAACGACTTTGACGGCGCCATGACCCTCGCCGCCGACGAGACATCGCAAATCATCGCGCAGGACGCCGGCGTCCAGCTCCAGCCGCTCACCCGCTGGGGCGCATCGCAGCAGCGTCCGCACGCCTCCGCCGGTCAGGTCATCGGCGGCATCATCTTCCTCATCCTCGTCGTCATCTTCCTCATCTGGGCCGGCGGCTCCGGCCTCCTCGGCTTTCTCCTCGGCATGTTCTTCGGCGGCGGCGGCGGCGGCGGCGGCTGGGGCGGTGGTGGCGGAGGAGGCGGTGGTGGAGGCGATGGCGGCAGCGGCTTCGGAGGCTTTGGCGGCGGCGGCTCCGACGGCGGTGGCGCCGGTGGCGACTATTAGGAACGCCGGGACCCTGTACTTCGTAATACTGAACGAAATCTGAGGAGAAGAACGAAATGATGCGTCGTGGGCTTTGGATCGCAGTAGGCGTAGTGGTCGTCATCGTCTTTGCAGCGTTGCTCGTCTTCGGCAGCTACGTCAGCGCGAAAAACCAGATGGTCGCCAAACAGGAAGGCGTGCAGGCAGTGTGGTCCAACGTGCAGTCGGAGCTCCAGCGCCGCGCCGACCTCATTCCCAATCTCGTCGCCACCGTGAAGGGCTACGCCGCGCACGAAGAGACCGTCTTCGGCGAAGTGGATAAGGCGCGCGAGGCGCTGCTGGCAGCGAAGGATCCGCAGTCCAGCATCAAGGCGAACGGTCAGCTCGACCAGGCGCTCGGCCACCTGCTCATGGTCACCGAGAATTATCCCAACCTGAAGGCCAACGAAAATTTCCTGCAGCTCCAGGATCAGTTGGAAGGCTCGGAGAATCGCATCAACACTATGCGCCAGCGCTACAACGACTCGATCCGCGACTACAACACCTACATCCGCCAATTCCCCAACAGCATCTGGGCCGGAATCGCGGGATTCAAACCGAACGATGCCTATTTCGAGGCAACGCCCGCATCGCAGGCCGCACCGCAGGTGAAGTTCTAGAGGCCGTCTCACCAACTTGCTTTAGAAGACCACCGCTTCACGCCTGCGCCGAACCAGGCAGCTGCGAATTGTGCGAGTGCAACCAAGCTCAGGATGCCCGCGGCCTCCCGCTTGCAGATGCCGCGTGGAGTTTGTGGTGACCGTCAATGAAGTGATACGTAACGCACCGGAAGCGGGCAGCAATCCGCAGTAAACCGCTGGCCCTCAACCAAATCTCAACCAACGCCTAAACCCGCGACGCTCGGATGCCGTCCGGCGCAGGGTCCGGCTCCGAGTAGCTCACCCGGTTTCCGCCCGCGCGCTTGGCCGTGTACATCGCGTGATCCGCGAACTGCATGATTTCGATTGCACTACTGCTCGACGACGGATAGAACGCCACCCCGATGCTCACCGTCCCACGGATCGTGTGCCCTTCGATCTCGAACGGAGCGTCCATCGCAAGCACCAGCCGCTCCGATACGCTGCGCGCGATCTCCGCATCCCCAAGGTCCGTCATCACCACAATGAATTCGTCGCCCCCAATCCTGCCCAGCGTGTCGCGCTCCCGCAGGCACGCCTTGAACCGCTGCGCCACTTCGATCAGATACGCATCCCCCACGCGATGCGTATAGGAATCGTTAACGTTCTTGAAGTCGTCCAGATCCAGGTACAGCAGCGCGCCGTGACGCCGGTTCGCGCGCGCCTGCTCCAGAGCCTCTTCCAGCCTTCTATGCACCAGCGTGCGGTTCGCCAGCCCGGTCAGCTGATCGTGCTCCGACTTGTACAGCACATCTTCGTACAGCCGCCGGTTGCCGATGGCGATCGCCACCAGATTGCAGCCGAACTCAAAGGCCTTCATGTTCAGCGGCGGCGGATCGCCCGCGCCGCCCTCGAAGGTCATCGTGCCAAGCACTTCCCCGCGTCTCGACAGGATCGGCCGTGACCACACGTTGCGCGATGCGTTCGGTCTCACCATTCCGTGGCTCCGTACCGCCTCCGCGCAGGCCTCATTGCTCTCTGAAGGATCCAGATCCTCCAGCCGCGCAATGGCCTCCGGCGTCAGATGGGTGCGCGTCATCAGCTGCAGCCGGCGATTCCGCAGCACGTGCGTGTAGCCCTTCGGTCCCGCCCACATCTCGTTCGCATACACCTGGATCGCCGCCAGCACAACCTCCAGAGGCTGGAAGCTGTTGATCAGTTCCAGAATGTGGCTGCGGTACTGCTCCATCCGCGCCAGCGTACTCAGCCGTGACGCCTCCTGCTCGCTCTTCAGGCGCAGCAACTTCTCTTTCTCCAGCAGTCGCCAGCGCATCCGTAATCCCCACACCAGCGCCAGCAGCGCGAACCCCAGAATCGCCGACGTTGCCAGAAACAAGTGGCCCAGCGTCCACCACGATGCCTTCGCCACCACGGCGATGTCCTGTGGCTGCCGCATCTGCACCTGAAAGCTCTCTACCGCCCCCCAGAATCCCCGCACGTGCACTTCGCATACCCCGGTGGCCCGGATGCGCGTCCCTTGCGGATAGATGGGAAATGGATCCACATCGCTCACCTGCTTGCGGAATACGACAGGGAACACACTGTTGCCGGAGCGAAGAATGATCGTGTCCAGGTGGCCTTCCCGCGTCTGCGAGATCACTTCGCCTTCAATGCTGACGAGGTGGTTATCGTCGAGCCCGGTCATCGCGTCGGCGAACGTGATCTCGCGTGGCGTCAACGCCATCCCGCCCGGAACGATCGAGAACTGTCCCGAATCCAGGCCCGCCACGCCATCCACCGCGGTGGCAAATCCCGTCACCTCCACTCGCTGCCCGATGCTCACCGGATCCGTCTGGCGGGTTCTCACCATCAGGCTGCTGTCGCCGTCCTGGACCACCAGCTTCTCACCCGGGTCATACAGCGTCACGAACCCCGACGTGAACACCCGGTGCTGCCCCTTCAGAACTTCGCCCGATTTCAGCAGTTCCGTCAGAGGAATCAGCTCGTGTGCCGACGTCGCTGCATCGCCCGCTTGCACGATCTGGATTGCGTTGCTGTTCGACAAATTGATGCGTAACCCCAGAATGCGGTCGTTCGTCACGTCGAATGTCCCGCCCAATGCGCCTGTCACCCGCACCGTCGCGTCCAGCAGCCGGCTCGCAGAGAACCCTGGATAGTCGAGCACCACCACGTCGATCATCTTGTCGCCGTCTTCCATCCGCAGCAGATACAGGCTCGACCCCGCCATTGTCTGATACGACGCCGCTCGCACGACGCCCTGCATGGTGACATAGCGGCAGTCGTTCGCCCGCTTTACCGCTTCCTCATAGCTCAGGGAAGCCGCCTGGGGCAGCGGCGCCACGCCGGTCACCTGAATCGACGTAGCAATGATCTGCGTGCTGTAGCTCGCTCCCGTTGTCCCTTTAACCTCAACTCGCGATCCCGGCGCAATCGCGTTTTTCCTGTCTGCCGGTTCCACGTAGACCCAGCCGTTGCCTTCCTGAATGAAAAGATCGCCTTGCGCGGGATTGCTGTACGTCACCACGCCCGTCACGTCCACGGGCAGGCCCTTCGCCGCCTCCGCCGCGCTCAGTTGCCGCACCGCCTCGACGCTGGTCACCGGCTTCTGGGCGGACTGCGCCTGCAGCGGCGTCCACGCCAACAGCAGAATGGCCGGGATGATCCGCGCGTAACCCAAACGGATTGGCTCGATCCTTCCGGTTCTCAGCATCGGTTGATGAAAATCCCCTGCATTATCATCGGGTTTCCCGCTCGCCGAAGATATCCCCCCATTAGGGAAGAGGCTAAGTACCAAGGTAACGCCTCGTGCGGTGTGAGCGTCCGGCTTTCTTCAATCAGTTACTGGAACCCTGAGTACAAAGGTCCCGGCGTTGTTACCTCGAGACCAGCTACACGGACAGAATGCGCCTCCCCGGGTCCGATTCAGGGGCGTCGGGGCTCATAAGAGAAGTATGGCCGACAATCCGGCCATAATTACCGTACGCGTTTGCAGCAAATCTTTCTTCTTGACCAAATCCTCCTATCCGCACGTCTTTGCGTATGAAGCCAGGGAGAGGCAATGGAGTGCGCCGCTGTTCGCATACGCCTGCCACCGCGCCCGTGCACAACGATGTCCCCGCCGACAACAATGCTGAGGATTCCGTTTCGCTGCAGGCACAGCCGGGCCTTCTGCGTGGAAATCATCACGCTGGCTACTCTCTCGTTTCCCGGACCGACCGTTGTGGCCCAGGGTTCTGCGGCCTTGCTGGTGCAGCAGCAGCCCGTTCCGGCGTGGCAAAAAGCAGCCGGAGGCAGCATGACCTTCGAAGTTGCGTCCATTCATAAGGCAGAACCCGGTCCATTCCTGCCACCCAGCTTCGAACTCGGCGTCGAGGACACCGCCATTCCGCCCGGCGGCCGCTTCTTCGCAGACTTTGCCCTGGAAGATTACATCGAGTTCGCCTACAAGATCCTGCTCACACCGGAGCAGCGCGACGCTCTCCGCGCGAAGCTTCCTCTTTGGGCGAGAACCGATTACTTCGTCATCCAGGCGGAAGCTCCCGGCAATCCCACCAAGGACCAAATGCGGATCATGATGCAGGCCCTCCTGGTAGACCGCTTCCACCTGCAGGTGCATTTTGAAACGCGGACCGAGCCGGTGTTTGCTCTCGTCCTCCTTCAGCGAGGGCAGCCAGGACATCGCATTCGACCCCACGTTCAGGGTCTACCGTGCAACGCCAAATGGGTGCCGCCTCCAGATCGCACCGCACCCTCGGTCCCCCCCGGCGGATTCATGCCGGAATGCGGCTTCATGCAGGCCATCGACGGCCCCAACCATACTGCACTGCTCGGTGCGCGCAACGCCACAGTGGAGCAGGTTGCCGACTATCTCCCCTGGATCCTGGATTTCGGCCGCCCGGTAGTTGACCAGACCGGACTCTCCGGGAAATTTGATTTCACTCTTCAGTTCACTCCGGAGCGCAGGAGTTCTCCCGAAGATAGCGGCGCTGCCCCGCTCGACCCAACCGGGCCCTCGCTGATCGAAGCCCTTAGAGATCAATTTGGCATGAAGCTGCAGTCAACCAGGGCTCCCGTTCAGATCCTTGTGATCGATCACGTCGAGCCACCCTCGCCCAATTAGGGCTGAGGCCATTCTCCATAGAGGGAGTGACACATCCCAAGCCGGTCGCATCACCGGCTTCGGAAGTTTCGACTCCCCGAATTCCTTACTCGCAATTATCCCGCGATCAGAATCCGCAAATCCCGCAGATTATTTCCCGTCGGCCCCGTCACAATCGAGTCCCCCAGCGCCGTAAACAGCGTGCACGCATCAAACCGCGCCAGCGTCTGTTCGGGATCGAAGCTGTAGCTCCGCGCCCGCTCAATCGTCGTCGGATCGGCTACCGCTCCCGCCGCCGGACTATTGCCGTCCACTCCGTCTGACCCCGCGCTCAGCACCGCCAGCGACTCGCCCCCATACTTCGCCAGATCGATCGCCGCTTCCAGCACAAATTGCTGATTGCGCCCGCCGCACCCGGGATTCTTCCCCAGCTTCACCGTCACTTCCCCGCTCGAAAGCAGGCACAGCCGCGGCGTCTCCTTGCGCAGTTCGTGAAAACGCTTCAGCAAATAGCGCGCCGCCTCCGCATAATCCCAGTCGTCGCAGCTGTTATCGATCACCACCCGGTATCCCAGCGCCTGCGCGCGATCCCGCGCCGCGTTCACAAAATCGTGATTCGAAAGCAGCGTTTCAAATTGCGCATGCTCGAAAGCATTTGCGCTCGAGGCTCCGTTCGTTTTCCCGCTCACCTGCTTGGCGGCCTCGGCAAGATGCTCCGGCAGATGCTCGAAATACGCGCGCACTGCCGGTGGAAATTTCTCCAGCAAATGAAACCGCGTAAGAATCTCCGCGCATTCCGCTGGCGTCGAATAGTCCGGCAGCGTGGGCGACGACGCAACCGCCGCCAGGTCCTTCAGCGGCACATCGGCCAGCAGCAGCGAAAGCTTTTCCGACTCCGGCGCAGCCAGCGCCAGCCGTCCGCCCTTGATCGCGGAGAAGTATTTGCGGACCGTGTTCACCTCGGTGATCGTCGCCCCGCTCGCCACCAGCGTCTCGTGAAACGCAATCGTGTCGTCCAGCGAAATATTCTTGTCGCGCGGCAACTCCATCATCGCCGAGCCGCCGCCGCTGATCAGGAAGAAGATAAACGTGTCCTTCTTCGCGTGTTTCAGCAGGTCCAGCGTGGCCCGCGCCGCCGCAAACGAATCCTCATTCGGCAGCGGATGTCCCCCGTTGAAGTACCGGATGCGCCAGTTCTTCTTCTTCGGAATTTGTGGCGCCGAACACACGCCGCGAATATGCGACTTGGGCGGCAGCCGCTCCAGCAGCGCGTTCAGCATGCCGAGCGCGGCCTTCCCCAAAGCGATCACGTAGATCTTTTTGAATTTCTCGAGCGGCTGCGAAATCTCCGGCAACCGCGGCGATGGATGCCGAATCAGCGTCCGCCCATCGAAGTGAAGATGCCGGTCGAACGCTGCGGCAATATCGCATTCGCGCAGGGCCCGTTCGAAAATATCACGCGCTGCGGCGTGCAGTTCTTCCAGCGTCGTCATGGCCTGCCGAGCGGCGGAAATCGCTTGATTGTCCATGTCCGAATCGCCTCGCGTACCTCATCCAGCTTACTCCCCAACGGTTGGGTAGGATGCCCCGCCGTATCCGCAGAAGAAGACGTCCCGCGTGCCGCAAAAAAATGATCGGCGTCCGCAATCCATACCAGTTCTTTCGGCTCAGCCGCCAGCCCCACCGCCGCCTCCACTTCGTTCACCGGACCGTATTGATCCCGCGTTCCGCTGATAAAAAGCTTCGGCTGCCCGCAGCCCGCCAGAAATCCATAATCATAGCTGCGCCCTTCCGCACGCACTGGCAATCCCAGAGCAATCAGCCCGCGCACGCGCTCATCGCCACAGCATGCGCGCAGTCCTACCCACGCGCCAAATGAAAATCCCGCGAATAAAATCGGCAGATGGAATTCGCGATCCAGCCAGTCGAGCGCAGCCCGCACATCGTCCTGCTCGCCGCGTCCTTCATCATGCGCGCCGCCGCTCAGCCCCGTTCCGCGAAAGTTAAACCGCAACACCGGCAGCCCAAAACCGTGCAGCGCCTTCATCGCGTGGTACACCACTTTGTTGTGCAGAGTGCCCCCGCCCAGCGGATGCGGATGACAAACCAATGCCGCAAACGGCGCATGCGCCGCACCCTCATTCAGCAACGCTTCCAGCGGCCCCGCCGGGCCACTCAAATCGTCAACGGTCCGCAATTTCGCCGCACCCAAATGGCTCTGCATCAATATCCATTGTACGAAGCCCCACGGCCCCGCATCCTCCCGTTACGCCTCGGGTATTCTGGTGCTTCATGAGTCTCGATCCCATTCAACTCACGCGGCGCCTGGTCGACATCGAGTCCATCACCTACAACGAGGGCGCTGTCGGCGCATTTCTGGCGGGCTTCCTCGCCGAGCACGGCTTCGCGGTCGAAAAGATCGAAGTCGAGCAGCCCCGCGAAAGCCGCTCCACCAGCCAGCGCTTCAATGTATTTGCCTGCAATCCCGGCCACACCCCCGACGTCGTCTTCTCCACTCACATCGATACCGTCCCGCCGTTCATCCCCTCCAGCGAGGACGATGAGTTCATTCACGGCCGCGGCTCCTGCGACGCAAAAGGCATCGTCGCCGCGCAAATCGCCGCCGCCCTGCGCCTCCGCGAACTCGGCGTCCAAGCCGGTCTCCTCTTCGTCGTCGGCGAAGAGCGCGACTCCGCCGGAGCCAAGCTCGCCAACCAGCATCCCCGCGGCAGCCGCTTCCTCATCAACGGCGAGCCCACCGACAATCGCGCAGCCCTCGCCTCCAAAGGCGCGCTGCGCGCCGTCATTCGCGCCTCCGGAAAAATGGCCCACTCCGCCTATCCCGAGCTGGGCGAAAGCGCGACCCACAAAATGGTCGAAGCCCTGCGCCGCATTCTCGAAATCCCTCTCCCCACCACGCCCGGCATCGGCCCCAGCACCCTCAACATCGGCACCATCACCGGAGGCCACGCCCCCAACGTGATTGCCGATCAATCCGAAGCACAAATTCTCGTGCGCCTCGTCGGCCCCTCCGAAGAAACCCGCCACGCGATCGAATCCGCGATCGAAGGCCTCGCGACCGTCGACTTCACCCTCGAAATTCCCTTCAAGCGCCTCCACGCCGTCGAAGGTTTGCCCACCATGGTCGCCGCCTTCACCACCGACATTCCCTGGCTCAGCAACTGGGGCGAGCCAATCCTGCTCGGCCCCGGCTCCATCCACGTCGCCCACACGCCCCACGAAAAGCTCGCAAAGAGAGAATTGTTCGCAGCCATCGACCTCTACACCGGCGTCGCCCGCCAGCTCATCGCCCAGGGCTGAGCCAGCCCGCATAATCCCATCCCCGCACCACACCATCCCCCCCATCACACCATCCCCCACACAGCTGTCATCCTGAGGAGCCGCGCGACGAAGGATCTGCGGTTGCTCTGTTCAGGTCCCCGCAACGCGGGAGGATCTGCCAACCTATCCCCCACCACGACCGTCATCAACCCGCCCCCGCCGAACGCGCTACTCTGAAAGGGATGGCAGAAATTCAGAATTCCGTGCAACTGCGCAACGCGCTCGATCACGCCGCGTCCTCCTATTTGCGCTCGGCCATGCATCAACCGGTCTATTGGCAGGAGTGGGGCCAGGCCGCCTTTGACCTCGCCGCCCAACTCGACAAACCCATCCTTCTCGACGTCGGCGCCGTCTGGTGCCACTGGTGCCACGTCATGGATCGCGAATCCTACGAAGACCCAACCCTGGCCGCGACCGTCAACCAGCATTTCGTCGCCATCAAGGTCGATCGCGACGAGCGCCCCGACGTCGACGCGCGCTACCAGGCCGCCGTGCAGGCCATCAGCGGCCAGGGCGGATGGCCGCTCACCGCCATTCTCACGCCCGATGGCCGCCCGTTTTTCGCAGGCACTTATTTCCCCCGCGAAGATCGCTACGGCCGCCCCGGCTTCGAACGCGTCCTGCTTACTCTGGCCCAGGCCTGGCAAACCCGCCGCACCGAAGTCCAGGAATCCGCATCCAGCGTCATCGCTGCCATCGAACACAGCGAAACCTTTGCCGCGAAGGGCGAAGGCGTCTCGCTCGCCATCGTCGCCAAGCTCGTGCAAAGCGCGGTCGCGCAGTTCGATCCCCGCAACGGCGGCTTCGGCTCCCAGCCCAAGTTTCCCCACCCCTCCACGCTCGATCTCCTCATCGACGTCGCCGCCCGCACCGGCAACGAAGGCGCAAAAGCCGCAGCCACCGTCACCCTGCAGAAAATGGCACACGGCGGCGTCTACGATCAGCTCGCCGGAGGCTTTCACCGCTATTCCGTCGACGAGCGCTGGGTCGTTCCTCACTTCGAGAAGATGCTCTACGACAACGCCGGTCTCCTCGCCAACTACGTCCACGCCTTCCAGACTTTCGTTGACCCGGAATTCGCCGCCGTCGCCCGCGACATCATGCGCTGGATGGACGAGTGGCTTACCGACCGCGAGCACGGCGGCTTCTACGCATCGCAGGACGCCGACATTTCCCTCGAAGACGATGGCGACTACTTCACCTGGACCCGCGAGGAAGCCGCAGCCGTCCTCACACCCGACGAAATGGCCGTCGCCGATCCCTATTACGACATCGGCGAGCTCGGCGACATGCACCACGACCCGAAGAAAAACGTCCTCTACCGCCGCTTTTCTCTCGACGAACTCGCCCAGCGCCTGCACCGCCCCGCGCCCGAAGTCGAGCGCAACCTCCAGTCCGCCAAACGCAAGCTCTACGCCGCGCGCCTCCAGCGCCTCACGCCTTTCATCGACAAAACCCTCTACACCGGCTGGAACGCCATGGCGATTTCCGCCTACCTCGAAGCCGCGCGCGTGCTCGATCTCGAAGCGCCGCGCACCTTCGCCCTCCAAACCCTCGACCGCATCCTCCGCGAAGGCTGGGACGCCACACGCGGCCTGAACCACGTCATCGCCTACGCCGACCGCAACACCACCGCGAATCCCGTTGCCGGCGTCCTCGACGACTACGCCATGCTCATCAACGCCTGCGTCGATGCATGGCAGGCCACCGGCCAGCTTCGCTACTACGACGTCGCTCTGCAGATGGCCGATGCCATGGTCGCCAAATTCCACGACCCCGAAGCGGGCGGATTCTTCGACACCGAGAAGAACACCGGCGACAAGCTCGGAGCCCTGGCCGCCCGTCGCAAACCCATGCAGGATTCCCCCACTCCCGCCGGCAATTCCACCGCCGCCGCTGCGCTCCTGCGCCTCGAAGCCCTCAATGGCCGCAAGGAATTCCATCAGCAAGCTGAAGGCACCCTCGCCGCTTTTGCCGGAGTCATCGAGCACTACGGCCTCTACGGAGGCAGCTACGCCCTCGCCCTCGAGCGCCTGCTGTTGCCCCCCGTCCAGGTCGTCATCATCGGCGAAGGCGACCACGCCCGCCGCCTCGCCGCCATCGCCAACGCCCGTTTCGCCGTCAACAAAGATGTCGTCATCCTCGCCCCCGACCAGGTGACTTCAACGAATCTACCCCCCGTCCTCGCCGAAACCCTGCCCCACCTTCCCGGCCTCGCATCAGCCGCCACCCAACCCCTGTCTCTCGTCTGCCGCGGAACCACCTGCCTCCCCCCTGCCGCATCCGCCGAGCAGTTAATCGAGCAAATCAACGCCGAGGTGTAGGCGAAACTGTCATCCCGAGCGGAGCGCCGCAACAAAACTGTCCCGCGAGCACAAAATAAATCGGCGCGCAGTCGAGGGACCCCCCGAAGCTGACAGCACTCTCCCAAACACAAATCCAATCAGCGGAGGGGAATCGGCCGCAGGGCGGCCGACCCAAATGTCAGCGCGGACCTCAATGCCACGGTGCGCCGCCCGTCGACGCCGCCCCCCATCCACAAGTAACCCAACCCCCCTCAAACCCCCAAAGACCACCCCCGCGATTCTGCTATCCTTCATTGGATCAATTCCACCTGAGGTGCCGCCATGGCGAAGAGCGTCAATCGAGTCTTTCTGTTGGGCAACGTGGGCAAAGACCCCGAAATCCGTGCCACCGGCGGCGGCACCACCGTGGCCACCTTCAGCATCGCCACCACCGAACGCTCCAAGGATCCGCAGGGCAACTGGCAGGATCGCACCGAGTGGCACAACATCGTCGCCTACGCCCGCCTCGCCGAAATCGTGCGCGACTACGTGAAAAAAGGCTCCAAGCTCTTCGTCGAAGGCCGCCTCACCACCCGCAACTGGGACGACAAAGAACACCCCGGCCGCAAAGTCTATCGCACCGAAATCATCGTCAGCGACCTCTCCCTGCTCTCCGGCCGCGGCGAAGGCGGAGAATCCGGAGGTGGCTACTCCAAGTCCGGCGCCACCTCCAGCTACGACCAGCGCCCACCCGCCCACTCGGACGACTTGGTCCAGTCCACAGAAATCACTGACGACGATATCCCGTTCTAGTGAAGCAATTCACGCAGCGTGAGAGCGTAGAGGGCAACGGCGAAGATCGACCAGTAAACCGCCTGAACGGCGAGCGCGATTCCCACATTGAGTCCTCGACGGTCGCCGCGATAAGTGAAAACCGAAGCGTAGAGACGGTCTGCTGGGATGAGAAAGCTGAACCACGTCCACAGCACGGCGATACTGCTTGCGACAACGGCTCCGAGCGGGATGGTGAGAGCAAAGAGAAGCATCGGTCCGTCACCGTCGCAGTAGGAGCCCCGCGCACTCTCCGCCTGGCACCATGCTGACTGAGCCGGGGAAAATACAGCAATCGCTGTGATGCCGCCAACGAGTCCGCCCAGCATACCGAGGGACACTCTTCTCCAATAGCTCAGGCTTTTGCTCGTCTCTTTGTTTTGCACGCGGAGACCAGAAAGGATCAAAGACGGAACCAAAGCCGGGCCCAAAGAGAAGCCGACGACACCGCCAGCCAACATCGACCACCTGAACGATTCCTGTAGGTTTAGAACCGTAGTCACCTTTGTCCGTCAATGACCTTCGACGGACCGTCACTTTCCCGCAGCGGAGACCACCATCATAACCCGCGCGCTCCGCCCCCGGGGAAAACCAATTCCTCCGCAACACCCCTCCTACTAAACGGAGGGTCTTCATGGTCGCCATCGTTGGAATCGTTCTTGCCGTGGGTCTCGCGATCTGCTTCCTCGTCCTGCGCCTCACCGGCCGCCTGGGACAAGCCCCTTCGCCCAAAGAGCGCGCCAAACACAGCGCCGGCAACCCGCGCCCCGAAAATCCGCGCGCGTCAGGACTGAACTAATTGCACTAAAGGATTGAACGAATCAGCCACGCGGGACGCGGCGCCAGGCCAAACGGACGCCCCGCTCCTTTTCAACGCCCAGGGATTACTGACTCCCTGCCACCAGCCGCGCCTGCCCTGCAGGACTCATCGACGCATCCATCGCCTCGCTCGTCGCCGCATCCAGCATATCTTTCGCCTCGGCCAGCGTCGTTCCCCCCGGCACCGGACGAAAATCCGAGCGCGCTTCCCGCTCGTCCTTGCTCACCGTCTTCAGCAGCAGCACCTTGCCCTGCAGATGCACGTCCACCAGATCTGTCTTCCAGTGCGCCGCGTTCACCGGCCGGCGATGAATCTCAAAGTTCCCGCCCTTTTCCACGTGTCCCAAAATCCCGTATCCAAAATCGACGCGCTCCGCCACCGTCCCGCGCATATCGACCATCCGCTTCTGCCGCACATTCACCGTCACTGTGCCAGTCAGGGTATGAATCAACCGCGCTTCATACGTCGGCGGATTGAACGCTGGATTGGGACGAAACGCCAGCACTGCAACCTCCTCATTCGACGAAGGCAGATAATCGAACAGCAGAGCCTGAGGCAGCAGCCGCAGCGTCGCCGCCACCCGATTCTCGTCGTCCTCGTGCGCCCGCGCAATCCGCGCCACCTGCGCCGGATCGTGAATGTACCCTTCGATGCGCCGTTCTTCCTGCGCCTGCTGCGCATCGTTCAGCGGCACGCCATTCAGCTCCATCATGCGGAAGACCGGGCCTTCGTTCGTCTCCACCTGCTCGCGCAACACCCTTTTCTCTGGAGTCGCAAAGTCGCTGCGGTATTCCCAGTGGCTGTCGCGCTCCCGGTCCTGCGCCTCGTTGTACACCACATCGCGCACCAGTTGGATCGCAGGCTGCCTTGTATCTCCATTAGCCGAAGCCGTTTGCGCGCCCAACGGCAGCGCAGTCGCTGCCATCAGCAGTCCCGTCCCCAGCAGGACAGGCCCGAGTTTTCCAGATGCCGTCATCCAGTCTCCCACCTTCGCAGTTTGATCCACCGTGAGTGTGCAGGAGTTGTTTCGCGTTCTCATGAATCGCTCGAGAACAGTCGATGACAACCAGCCCCATGAACCCGACTTGTTACACTGCTGGCCAGTACACAAGATTCCGCACGGCTCGATGACCCAAACCCTTTCCGTCGCCTTCATCACGAAAAACGAAGAAGCTAACCTGCGGCGAACGCTCCAGAGCGTCCGCTGGGCCGACGAAATCGTAATCGTCGACAACGGATCCATCGACGCAACCGAGTCCATCGCCCGCGAAACCGGCGCAAAGTTCTTTGTGGAAGGCTGGAAGGGCTTCGGCGCGCAAAAAAATTCCGCCATCGCCAAATGCACCAGCGACTGGGTCCTCTCGCTCGATGCCGACGAGGAAGTCAGTCCCGGCCTGGCCGGAGAAATTCGCGGCCTGCTCACGGGAGCTCCTTCCCATGACGCATATTTCATGCCCCGCCGCAATTTCTTCCTCGGCCGCTGGATCCGTCACGGCGGCTACTATCCCGATCCCAAGTTGCGCCTCTTTCGACGCGGCGCAGCCCGGTTTGAAGAGCGCGCCGTCCACGAAACCGTGCGGTCCCACGGCAGCCCCGGCCATCTGCGCGGCGATCTGCTGCACCACGCCTACCCCACGCTCGACGCCTACATCGAACACATGAACGCCTACAGCGCCCTCGGCGCGAACCTGGCCATTACCGGCGGTAAAACCAGCCGCGGCCTCCTGCCCTTTCTCTGGAATGTCTTCCTGAATCCCCTGGCCACCTTCCAGTACAACTACATCCTGCGCGGCGGCTTTCTCGACGGACGCGAAGGTCTCCTCCTCCATCTCTACCACTCCGTTTACGTCAGCTGGAAGTACGCCAAAGCCTGGGAACGCGCGGGAAAATTGCCTTCCTCGCCGCACACCTGAACCATCGCACCTTGCGCTCCGTCCTTCCGCTCCCTATCCTGATGGGTTGCGGGGGCGACGCGGATCATGCCGGATCAATCGACGGACGCTTACGACGCGGTACACTCCGACCTCACCACCGGCCGCCATCCCTCCGCAGCCGAACACCAGTGGGCCGAGAAAACCCTCGCCCCCGCCCTCGCCAAAAATCCCGAGCACCCCATCGGCGAACCGACCGGCATCAACCGCGACGAATCCGGAAACGCCCGCTTCACCACCGTCTCCGGCGCGCCCGTCCGCCGCCTCTACACGGATGCCGACCTGCCCGAAGACTGGTCGGCAAACCAGTCCGAGTATCTCGGAGCCCCCGGCACACCTCCATACACCCGCGGCATCCATCCCACCGGCTATCGCGGACGCCTCTGGACCATGCGCCAGTTCTCCGGCTTCGCCTCCCCGGAAGAGACCAATCTCCGCTACAAATACCTGCTCCAGGGCGGAGCCCACGGCCTCTCCGTCGCCTTCGATCTCCCCACCCTCATGGGCTGCGATTCCGACGACCCGCGCAGCGAAGGCGAAGTGGGCAAATGCGGCGTCGCCATCGATTCGCTCGAGGACATGGAAACCCTCTTCGACGGCATCCGCCTCGACTCCACCACCGTCTCCATGACCATCAACTCGCCGGCCAGCGTCCTCTGGGCCATGTATCTGGTCGTCGCCGAACGCCAGGGCGCGGACTGGCAGCAGCTTTCCGGCACCCTCCAAAACGACATCCTCAAGGAGTACATCGCGCAAAAGGAGTATCTCTATCCCCCCGCGCCCTCCATGCGCCTGGTCGTCGATACTCTCGAGTTCGGCTCCCGCCTCACGCCGAAGTTCAACCCCATCTCCATCTCCGGCTACCACATTCGCGAGGCCGGATCGACCGCCCTCCAGGAGCTCGCCTTCACCCTCTACGACGGCGTCGAATACGTGGAATGGGCTCTCCGCCGCGGCCTCGCCGTCGACGACTTCGCGCCCCGCCTCAGCTTCTTCTTCAACGCCCACAATGACTTCTTCGAAGAAATCGCAAAATATCGCGCCGCCCGCAAAATCTGGTATCGCGTCATGACTGAGCGCTTCGGCGCCACCACTCCCCGCTCCACATGGATGCGCTTCCATACCCAAACCGCCGGCGTCTCCCTCACCGCCCAGCAACCCATGAACAACATCGCGCGCGTAGCGCTGCAAGCGCTGGCCGGCGTCCTCGGCGGCACGCAGTCCCTGCACACCGACGCCTTCGACGAAGCCCTCGCCCTGCCCACCGAGGACGCGGCCCGCATCGCCCTCCGCACCCAGCAAATCCTCGCGCACGAATCCGGCGTCGCCGACGTCGTCGACCCCTTCGGCGGCTCATACTTCGTCGAGAAATCCACCCTCGACATGGAGCAGGGCGCGTTCCACTACTTCAAAAAGCTCGACGCCCTGGGCGGCATGGTCCGCGCCATCGAGTCCGGCTACCCCCAAAAAGAAATCGCCGAATCCAGCTACGCCTTCCAGCGCGCCGTCGAAGCCCAGGAAAAGATCATCGTCGGCGTCAATCGCTACGCCACCGACCGGACGGGGAAAAACGGGTCAGCCGAACCATTCCCACACACCCTCTACATCGG
>DATHQV010000052.1:0-19986 GCA_035482355.1 Acidobacteriaceae bacterium
TCTCTTTCCTGTACTGTCAGCGTCAGAATCTTGTTGAGCGCGCCCCGCTCCTTGAACGCCCCCGTCCGCTGCAGGTTGTCGAGTTTCAGAAACACCGTTTGTCCGGTCATCTCCGACAGTCCTGCCGAATGCCGCGCCGGCGACAAATAGATGTGCCCGCGAATCCGGTCTCGCGCAGCCTTGATCGATTCGAGTGTGACGCTCACGGTCCGTTCCTCCCAATAAAAAAGCCATCGGCGCGTGGAGCGCGATGGCTGGTCTGCTTCTTCCTGCGATCGCTCGCTAGCCGCCCGCTCCTGTGGAAATGGACATGATAATTCGCGCCATGGCGATGGTGCGCGTGGATGGGTTGCGAGAGATCACGATGGATATGAGAAGACCAGAGCCGACCGCCAATGTCAATCGCCGCGCCGGCGGCTTTCGGGTCAGCTTTCAAAACCGAAGCCGTTCCGTCGAACCCATCAAGAGCTTCGTTGGCGTAACCTCGAAAGAACTTTCGCGTGTGGAGAGTGCCGTGGGCACAGCTGAGGCTATTCAACAACTCCTTCTGATCGCGATTCCTGCGCTCATCCTCATCCTGGTCGATCCTGGCCCGGGAAAGAGGCCCTGACCGCCATGTATGCCGCCCACTTCGCTGCAAGCCTCGCCGTCAAAGGACGCGCTCCCCGTGCTCCGCTCTGGGCGCTCGTCACCGCGGCGTTTCTGCCGGATTTTGTATGGATTGTGCTGGCTCGAGCCGGAGTAGAACCGGAGCTGCCGCCGCGCGGCTTCTTCGACGACTGGTCGCACTCGCTGCTGATGATCGTCGTAGCGTCGACGCTGTTCGCATTGTTGTTCTGGAAAAAAGACCGGGTCGTCGCTGCTGCCGTCTGGATTGCCGGACTCTCCCATCTCATTCTGGACTTCCTGATTCATCCCGCAAGGCTCGCGCTCTATCCCCACTCAGCGATTCATCTGGGCTGGAGCCTGTGGAGCTACGGACAGGAAAAGAGCAGCCTCGGCCCCAACCATTATTGGTGGATTGAAGCCGCCTTCATCGTCCTGCTGCTGGCTGTGTACGGCTTTTCGTGGCGACGCGTTTCGCCGAATTGGCGCATCCCTGCCGCCTCCTGCCTGCTGGTTGCCGGACTGCACCTGCTCTCCGTGTGACCCGCGCGCTAGGGCTGCGTGAAGAACTCGTTCATCAGCGGCGCCGTGGCGGCCGCGCCCGGCGGATTCGAAAGATTCAGCAGCTCCATCATCGTCTCCAACATGCTCTCGTGTTGATAGACCGTCGTCGACGTTTGTGTGTAGCCGGACTTCACGATCGGCCCCCAGAACACCGGTGAAACATGCCCGCCGCCATGCGTCGTATCGCTGGTCTCCGCCTCATCGAAATCGACAATCAGCACTCCATCGCCGCCAGTCTGGAACGCCGCATCGTTCGAAAGCGGAGCAACCACGTTGGTTTGCAGCCACGAATCGGCCTGCTGCGGCGTGCCGTTGTGCGCGTCGTCGTTCACGTCCGGAACGATGTACGAAAAGTCCGGCAAATTGCCGTTCGCCAGGTCGGTCGCGAACTGCGAAAACGGCCAGATCACCGCCTTCGCTTCCGTCTGGCTGCCCGCAATGTCCGACAGCATCGCGAACGGGTTGTGCCGGATCAGGTACAGCCCCGTGTTCCCACCCAGATACCCCTGCGTAATGCCCTCCGCATAAATCCTGAAGGTCACGCCCGACGAAATCATCCGCCGCGCGATGTTGTCCACGTTCCACACCTGCGTGGAGTTGTCGTCGTTGGTCAGAATTTGCCCGGTGGTCAGCATGAAGTAGTTGCCGATCGAAGGATGCGTGTTGCCGTAGTAATTGGTCGGCAGCGCGCCATTGGCGATGAGGCTGTTGAGATTCGGCCACACGCTTGTGTTCCCCACCACGGTGGAATAGCTCTGGTTCTCTTCCATCACCAGCACCACATGCTTGCTGGCGGGAGTCGTCACCGCCACCGTCACCGTAGCCGTCCCGGACTTCGTTGTGTCCTGCGTGCTGGTCGCCGTCACCGTCACGGAACCGGCCGTGCTTGGCACAGTCAGCAACCCGCCCGTGGTGATCGTCCCCGTGCTGGTTGTCCACGTCACGGCGGAGCTATAGCTTCCCGTGCCAGCCACTGTCGCGCTGCATTGCGAAGTCGCGCTCGGAGCCACGGACGTTGGCGTGCAGCTCACTGAAACCGACGTGATGGTGGAGGTGGCGGCCGTCACGGCCACTGTCGCCGTGCCAGCCTTCGCCTTGTTCTGCGTGCTCGTCGCCGTCACCGTGACCGACCCGGCTGCGCTCGGCGCCGTCAACATGCCGCTGGAGTTGATCGTCCCCGCACTCGAAGTCCACGTCACCGCGGAACTGTAGCTGCCCGTCCCTGACACCGTCGCCGCGCATTGGGAGGTCGCGCCTCCGGCCACGCTTGTCGGGCTGCAGCTCACGGCCACCGAAGTTACGGTCGACGATAGGGACTGCGTTCCGTTGCTCGAGCCGCATCCGGCAGCCAGGACCGAAACGCCAACCGACAGAAAGAAACCAACCAGGCGAAACCTCACGCTCGCAGACCTCACCTGATTCGGATGCTGGAAATCCCTTCCGGGAAATTGCTCCGCTGTGCCCGGCCAGAACCCGGAGGCACGATAATGATTCCATGCCGCTTTTGCCTGCCATTCCCGCTCCCGTGGCCACCGGGTCTGCCCTGGAGTGGGATAAATTCGTTGCTTTTCTAGGCGGCAGCACCCAATCCGCGCTCGGCCGCTCCTGGATTACCGCGCTCACGCCCTCGTCCGACCGCGCATGGATCGGCCGCCAGCATGCCCTCGTCGCGGAAATGCGCATTCTTTCGGCGGCCGGGCCGGTCCCGGTCACACGCGACCTTTTCGACCCCACTGACCTGCTCGCCAAAGCGCGCATCGACGGCGTAGCGCTCGAATCGGAAGAGCTGCGCGCCCTCATCGCTCTGGCTGAATCCATCGCCGCGTGGACTGACCTGATCCGCACACCACCTGAGTCCGCACGCGAGCGCATCCCCGAGCTGACCGCGCTCTCGATGGACCTGTTGGGCACCAGCCTGCGCCCGCTCACCGAATCGCTGCGCGAAAAAATCCTGCCCGACGGCACACTCGCCGACGACGCCTCGCCCGAGTTGCGCCGCATCCGCCGCGAGATGGAACGCCAGCAGCGCGCCATCGAAGAAAGCCTGCGCTCCGCCCTGCGCCGCTTTTCTGAAGGCGGCAGCACGCAGGATGAGCTCATCACCATCCGCGGCGACCGCTTCGTCATCCCTGTCAAAACCGAGTGGAAGCGCCGCGTCCAGGGTGTCGTCCACGGCGCCAGCTCGTCCGGACAAACCGTCTACGTCGAGCCTCTCGAAACCATCGAGCTGAACAACGATCTCGTCCGCCTCCTCGAAGAAGAGCAATCCGAGATTCATCGCATCTTCCTGCATATGACGCGGCAAATTGCGCAGTTCGCCGGGCCCATCCTCTCCGGAGCCGCGGTTCTCGCTGAAGCCGACACGCTGCTCGCCCGCGCCCGCTTCGCCCAGCAGTTCGACGGCACAACTCCGCAATTTTCCCCGGAATCCACCCCGGAATTCCGCCTCAAAAACGCGCGTCATCCCCTACTGGAACGCCGTCTCCGCGCCGAAGGCAAATCCATCGTGCCCATTTCGTTGGAACTTTCTGGCACTGACCGGCAGCTCATCATCAGCGGCCCTAATACCGGCGGCAAAACCGTCACGCTTAAGACCGCGGGCCTCGTCGCCATCATGGCCCAGGCAGGCGTGCCCGTCCTCGCAGACGAAGCCGTCACTCCCGTCTTCGACGCCTTCCTCGCCGACATCGGCGACGCGCAGTCCATCGAACAGGACCTCTCGACGTTTTCGGCGCACGTCACCAACCTCAATCGCATCGCCGGCCAGGCCACCACACAGTCGCTCGTCCTGCTGGACGAGCTCGGCTCCGCCACCGATCCCGAAGAAGGCGCGGCCCTCGCCGTTGCGGTCGCCGAACACTTCCTGCTCGCCGGCGCGTGGTCCATCGTCTCCACCCATCTCACCGCGCTCAAGGTCTATGCGGAGAACGCCGGCGGTGCCGTGAATGCCGCCGTGGGCTTCGACGAGAAGACCCTCGCCCCCACCTACGAGTTGCGCCAGGGCGTCCCCGGCGCATCAGCCGGCATCAACATCGCGCAGCGCATCGGTCTCAGCGCGGCCATCATTGACTCTGCCCGCAAGCGTCTCAACTCGCAGACACAGGACATCGCCCGCTTCCTGGACAGCCTGCACGACCAGCTTACTGCCCTCGATGCCGAACGCCTGCGCGTTCGCCGTCTCGAGCAGGAACTGGCTCAGGAGCGCGCACGCCTCGCCGTCGAGGGGATGAAGGAATGGCGCACGAAAGTCCGCGACCTCGAAAATCAACTGCAGTCGCTGCTCAAAGATTTTGAATACCAGGCACGCGAGACCGTCCGCGCTGTCGAAGACCGCGCCGCGCAGCAAAAGCTCTCCAAGCAAGCGGAGCAGCGCATCGCCCGCCTGCGCCGCGAGTTCTCTGAGAGCTTCAACACCGCCGTGGTCGCCCAGCATACCGGCGCCGATCGCGGCGACCGCAATGCGCAACCCCACATCGCTCGCCATGTCGCGGAGGGCGACACGGTCAAGCTGCGCTCCCTCGGCAAAACCGGCACTGTGCGCCGCCAGATCGACGACAACACCTTTGAGGTCGCTATCGGCCCCATGAAGATGCGTGTCGCCCGCGACGAAATCGCCGAAGTCATTTCCGCCGCGAAAGCGCAGACTCCCATCCAGGCAGCGCGTCGCAGCGGCATCACCGTCTCCGTCGCCGAGCCTGAGGGCGTGAGCAGCGAGATCAACGTCATAGGCCGCACCGCCGACGAGGCGCAGGATGCCGTCGAGAAATTCCTCGACCGCGCTTTCCTCGCTGGCCTCCCGCGCATCCGAATCATTCACGGGACGGGTATGGGCGTGCTCCGGCGAACCCTCCGCGCATGGCTCCAGAACCATCCCCAGGTGGCTACCGTCACCGAGCCGGCCCAGAATGAAGGCGGAGCCGGAGCCACGGTCGTCGAGCTGAAGGAATAGCTTCTTGACGTTGCCTGGCCAAAAGTGGCAGCATCGGCACGAAACGTAAAAGGAACGCCATGATTCAGGTCATCACCGTCGAACGCGAATACGGCAGCCATGGCGCAGAGTACGCGCACCGCCTGGCCGAACGTCTGGGATGGAAGGTTATCGACAGCTGCATCATTGACGATGTCGCCCGCAAGGCCGGCGTCGAGCCGAACCTCGTCAAACGCTGCGACGAACGTATCGATCCCTGGTTCTATCGCTTCAACAAATCGATTTGGTTTGGCTCGCTCGAACGCCTGCCCGGCCATCCCGACGTCTTCGACAGCGAAAAGATGGTTGAGTTTATCCGCCACTATCTCCTGGAACAAGCAGAGCAGGGTCATTGCGTCGTAGTCGGACGCGGCGCTGCCTGCACCCTCGCCAAAGCTCCCGGCGCGTTCCATGTCTTCGTCTACGCCGCTCTCGCACGCAAAGTTCGCTGGCTCGAGGAGCACTTCCCTGAACACGCCAAAGATGCTGAGCGCGAGATTCTGGCCACCGATCGCCGGCGCGCCGAATATATTCGCCGCTATCACCAGCGCGAGTGGGACGACCGCCGGCTCTATCACCTCATGATGAATTCCTGCATGGGCATGGACGCGATGGTGGAAGCAACACTGGAAGCCGCGGCGCTCGAACCCGCGGTCGTCGCGCAGCACGCGGGATAAGGAATTCGGCTCAGGACGCGCGCTGCGCCCACAACCCCGGGTCGATCTCCGCGAACAGATTGTCGCGTTCCTCAATGACCGCCAGCTTTTTCTCCGTCACCGGCGTCAGGCTGCCCTTCTCCAGAAATTCCCCCCACGCCAGCTCCAAGATGCGGAACTGATCCATGTGGGTCTGGAAGCGATGTTCCGCGTAATCGCGCGCCGCTTCCGTGGTGATCAGGAATTGCCAGTCCGACGATTCCAGCAGCAGCAGTTCCCGGCACATTTGTTTCGCAATCCGCTCGCCCAGACCGCCGTCGCGCCACTTCCCTTCTGTGGCCATCGCGCGCACCGTCACTTCCGCCTTATAAATGTGGGACCAGGTCCACGACGTTTGCGGGTTGAGCCACACCTCATTGCTGCCGTTCTTTCCCCACGATCCTTCGGGGATCGAAAGAAATCCCTCCGTCCCGCATCGCTCCAGATATTCCGAGCCGGTGGTCAGAGCGATTGGAAATTCCTCGTCGGCGATAATCCGCGCCACCTGCTCCAGCCACGCTGGTCCTTCGAACCACCAGTGCCCGAACAAGTCTGCATCGAACGGCGCGCTGAGAATTGGCGGCCGCTCAGCATCCAGGCTGTCCATGAGAGCCTGATACACCACGCTCACAAAATGTTCTGCGTGCGCGCGCACCCGCTCCGCTGCGCGATCCGGACAATACGGCGTTTTCTCCGACGCGCTCGCCCGCGAGTGCGTCACCTGCCAATACCGATGGCCTCCAGGCCATCGCTTCTTGTGAAAGTCCAGGTAGTGCGGGTCGCCCGGATAGCCAGTGTCGCCCCTCCACACCTGCAATCCCGCCAAAGGATCGCGTGGGAACATCGCGACTGGATGCTCGCGCGCGCGTGGCCCATCCACCCAGTACGCGCGATAGAGCGAGGCCGTGTCATGCTGCTCCAGGAGGTGCGAGTCCACCAGGAAATACTCGATGCCGGCTTCAGCGAGCGCCTGTTCCACGCCCATCCGTTCGAAAGCCGCACCAGCCTCCGTGGTGCCGTGTGCAGCCACCGGCGCCTGCCACTTCCCCGCCGGCCGGTATCCACATTCCGGCGACCAAATACCCCGCGGCTTGCGTCCCATGTGCCGCTCATGCGCCGCCGCTCCCGTCTTCACCTGTGCCGTCATGCTCTCGTCGGTGCCCAACAAGGGCAGATACCCATGCGTCGCGCTGCAGGTCACGATTTCAATCAGCCCCGCATCGTTGAAATGCCGAAAGCCCCGGATGATGTCCCCACCCAGCGCCGCAAAATCTTCCTGCGCCTGCTCGAAGAACTCCCGCCAGTAACGCGCCGTCTTCGCATAGTGCTCGTCGCCGCTTTGCCGGAAGTAGGATTCGTCCTCCTGCGTCGACTGGATCTTCCGCTTCAGGTAATCCGGAAACTCCGCTTTGAATGCCGGGTGCGCCAACTGCTCCAGCAGCACGGGCGACAGATTGATGTTCGCCTTCAGCGCCAGCCCGGCGCGCTCCAGATTCCTGAGCGCGCGCAGCAGCGGCAAGTACGTCTCCACAGCGGCTTCCAACAGCCATTCCAGTCCGTGCGGCCACGTCCCGTGATGGATCACCCACGGCAAGTGCGCATGCAATGTAAATGCGATGTAGCCCTGGGGACGGCCGTCTTTCATCAATTGCGTTTCCTTGCTGGTTCTGCCGGGCAGATCTCCCGGACCTCCAGCATTCTCGCTGGTGCAACTGCATTCATGCAACTGTTGCCGGGCCTCATTCCATTTGCCGCGATGCAAGGACCCGGTTGTCGCGAGCCAGGAGGGAAGACGCGCACCCGCAGCCGAAGGTTGTAAAGATTGAAATCCGTAAGAGTCGCAGTCTGTAACACCCCAGCCCTGGCGGCACGAAGAGACTACTCGCGAGCCGGCTGGTACAGCTTGTCCCACACCATGGCGTCAAACCGATGCGTTCCGCGAAAACCAAGCCGCTCGTAGAGTGCAACAGCGCTCCGGTTCGCGGTGGTCACCGTGAGCGTGAGCAGATTGAAGCCGCGCCTCGACAAATTTTTGGCGCATTCCTCCATCAGCAGGGTGCCGTACCCTTTGCCGCGATGCTGTGGCGCCACGCAGATTTGCGTCACGTGCCCCACATCGTCTCGCACCCGCGAGCACAACAACAGGCCCGCCAGATCCATGCTGCCGCGCACGGTCAGCGAACGCGAAGATTCGGCATCGAAATAGCCGCACCCCGGAAAACGCACGATATTGTGCAGGAAGCGGTGCGAGCCCTGTGACGTGCGGTACTGCTCGTTGATGTGGCTGTCCTCGTGGCCTTCATACGCGGAAGCAATCAGCCGCGCCGCCGGGGCAAAGTCATTCTCTGCCCACTTGCGCGGGATGGCGCCCTCAGCCTTGCGTCCCTCCGCTGCTAGTGCTGCAGACAGCGCAGGCGTCGGATCGGGCTGCAGAGGCCATTCCATAAAAATGCGCTCGTGGACCTCAAATCCTGCCTCTTTGAAGATCCGTGTGTGCGCTTCATGCGGATGCAGCAGCAGTTGCGATTCCACTCGCGTCACTCCGGGCGAGTTTTGCAGCATCTCCAGCAGATGCCGGAGCAGCTCGTCGCGTACTTCCGCCGCAGCTTCCGGCGTCCCCAGGGCGAACACGTCGCCGATGACCGCCTTGTGCCCCTCGTATACGCAGAACACATAGCCCATTACTTTGCCGTTTTCTACCGCAACGTAGCCTGGCAGCACGCGCGAATCCAGGTATTGCAGAAGCAGGTCGGCCGAACCGCGATAATCCCAGTGCAGCCGCTCGCTCCACACGCGGCTCTCCGCCTCCAGCAACGGCCGCAGGCTTCCCGCGGAGTAGTGGCGCAGATCCAGTACTTCGAACTGAAGTGCGGAGCTCATTAATAGAAGCGGTAGTGCGGAACCCTAACGTTTGACGGCTGCGGTTCCCTGCGGCCTCGCCATCACGTCGTACACCACGAGGCCTTGCGCAGGATAGGAAAAGAGCGGCTCGTACTGTCTTCCTGCCAGTTTTTGACGCAATTTCGAGATGGACGCTTCCGGAACAATCAACAGATGTTCTCCGTCCGGAATGCCGTCCTGCAGCACGCCTCCGAAAAACTGGGGCGCTTTATCCGGGATTGCCGGGTCGATGACCTCGAACTCCAGCTTCCGTCCCCGACGCCATCCCGCCATCATGGCATCGAAATCAGCCGCATTCAAAATCGGCTGACCATTCACCGCCACAATACTCTCACCTGTTACCCGTCGCAGGCCAATTTCTTCGGCCCACGTCCCCTCCCTTACCTCGTCGATGGTCGCGCCCTGCGGCTTCGACTCCAGGCCAGGCGGCGGATCCGTCACGCCAATGCCAACATCGTAGTCCACCACCCGCCTGTCCCGGTAAAAGGAAATGCCGTACTGTACCTCCCTGCGCACGTGCCACACCGTCACAATCTCCGACGACGGACTGATTTCGTTCAGAATGTGCGCGAGTTGCCGCGACGAATACGTCATGTCGATCAGATTGATGTTGTGTTTCGTATTCGGCATCGGGCCCACGCCAAATACCGGCCCCACGCCGAACATGTAGAGCAGCAGCACCACCATCGGCGTCATGGTCGCCGCACGCAGCCGGGTCAGACCAAAGCGTGCCACCGTAATCAAAATAAAGATCGCCGACGCCAGCCCCACCAGACTCGCTGCCACAATGGCAACCCGCGGCGGAATCGCCTCCGGGTTCCGCAGATGTAGCGGCATGAGCAGCACAAACATAGTCAGGATCCCGGTCAGCACCGCGTGCAGCACCAGCAGCCACGGCTTCAGCCCCCGTGTGCGGATGCGATTCAGATAATCTCCGGCCAAAATCGCAAGCGGCGGCAGCGCCGGCAAAATGTATCCCGGCAGCTTCGACTCAGAAAACGAGAAGAAGACAATCACCACCAG
The DNA here is from genome assembly GCA_035482355.1 of Acidobacteriaceae bacterium. Taxonomy (GTDB): domain Bacteria; phylum Acidobacteriota; class Terriglobia; order Terriglobales; family Acidobacteriaceae; genus Palsa-343. Next base: position 9,757 of record DATHQV010000052.1, read on the forward strand.
CGCCCACAGCACCAGAAACTCCGGAAACGCGTCCCCGGTCCGCCCGTGCCCGACGTAGTGGAACTTCGCTCGCCGCGCCTTCCACTCGTTAATGGATCCATCCACCGCATCCACAAACGCGGTCACCGCAATCACCGCCCACGGTGTCAGCCCCAGCAACACCACCGGCACGTAGTACCAAAACGGGTGGTAATGCTCGAAGCGGTTGGTCGCAAAGCGTTCGAGGTTGTGCTCGAGGAAGAAAATCTTCAGGAATGTTGGGTTGCGTCGCTGCACCGCAATGAACCATGGCAGCACCATCGCGAAATACAGCACAATCCCCGGCCACCACAGGCTGCGCCGGAACAGCGACCACTCCCGCCGCAATCCAGCGAAGATTCCAATAATCACCAGCGCCAGAAACGGAGCCACCGGCCCCTTCGCCAGCGTCGCGGCCCCCACAAAAAAGTACAGATCGAAGAGCCAGAACTTGCTGTCTGTTTCATACCAGGCGTACCACCCCAGCATCCCAATACAAAACGGAGCCGCCAACTGCATGTCGGTCGACGCGCCCCGCGCAAAGCTCAGAATCCCCGCGCACGACGCGGTGATCAACGCCGCGTCCATCTGCCCGCCATTGCGGAACCGGCGAATGTGCAGATAAATCAGCACCACCAGCATGAAGGCGAAGCTGGCCGAGGGCAGGCGTGCGGCCCAGTCGTGCACACCAAATTCACGGAACGCGAACATCGCCCGCCAGTAGTAGAGTGCCGGCTTCTCGAGCCATGGATAGCCCCACAGGACCGGGGTCACGTAGTCGCGGCGCGCCAGCATTTCCCGCGCAACCTGCGCGTAACGCGGCTCGTCCGCGCCCACCAGCCCCAGGCCATCGCCACCGAAGACCGGGACCAGCCCATAAAACAGGAAAAACGCCGTTACCCAAAACAGCGTTACGGATTCCAGGATGGTGCTGAGCGCCGGAAATCTGTCCGTATACCGCGTCCACCACGCAGGCAGCGGCGTGGTCCCATCGCTCGTCGGGTTTTCGTGGGTTTGCTTCGAATTCTCGGTCACGGTGCGGACGCCTGATTTGCTGGTTCCACGAAGCTTATCAGGCCTCGTGCGACCCCCGCCTTCACGCCGGAGGCGAGCTGCAAACCGCAGCCGCGGCGCGAGTTATGCAACAGGCTTGAGCAAGCCTAACAGATTTAGCCTGCTCCCTCCGCTGCTCCATCGTTCGTCCGGGCCCGCTCCTGTATTTCCGCCATCAGTGCGCGCCGCATGGTTTCCAGGATCCGGTCGCATGCTGCCGTCAGCGGACCCTCCAGCGTGCAGCCGCCGGCGTGGCGATGGCCGCCGCCGCCGAACGCCGCCGCAATCCGCGCCACGTCCAGACGCCCTTTGCTGCGCAGCGACACGCGCGCGCGGCGGTCCGGCAGTTCCCGCAGCAGCACCGCCGCTTCCACTCCCGACACGGCGATGGCGTAGTTCACAATCCCTTCGCAGTCTTCCTCCGCCGCGCCCGTCCGCTGCATATCGGCATTCGTCACCCAAAGCCACGCCAGCTTTCCGTCGCGCTTCAGAGTGGTCAGCGCCGCGCCCAGCAGCATCATCTTCGACAGCGGATTCGAGAAGTAGACCTCGCGCGCAATCTGTGCCGGCTCCGCGCCGTACGCCACCAGCTCCCGCGCCAACTCAAACGCGTGCGCGTCGGTGCCTTCATAGCAAAACGATCCCGTATCGGTGAGCACCGCCGCGTACAGGCAAGTCGCCATCTCCGCCGTCACGTTTACGCCGGCCGCGCGCGCCACCCGGTACACCATTTCGCCAACCGCGCATGCATCGGTGTCGATCCAGTTCACGGCGGCAAACTTGCGCCCGCTCACATGGTGATCGATGTTCACCAGCATCCGCCCCTCCAGCCCCGCCAGCCGCGTACGGGCCACGCCATCGCACTCCAGCAGAATCACCGCGTCGTAGTCACCCTCCACCCGCTGCGTCTGCCGGATGGTTGCCGCGCAGGGCAGACCCCGATAAATCATCGGCACCGGATCGGCGGAAAACAAATCAGCTTGCTTGCCCATCTGCGCCAGCAACAGGCCGCAGGCCAGCATCGATCCCACCGCATCGCCGTCCGGCCGCGCGTGCGAGCCCACAGCAAACGTCTGCCCGCGCCGGATGACCTCGAGCACCGCGCCCAGATCGTGCGCCTCGCCTGCGACGCGTTCGCCGTTCACGCGCCCGCCCCGTGGCTCCGGCTCCAACGGAATGTTTTGCCCTGCCGCCATTCACCTGTCCGCGTACTATCCCTGGCTTTTGCTCTGGATGTCTATACCCTGTTCGCTAACACCTAATCCCTGCTTTTCCGCTGCCTCGGCCTTGGCCTTCGTTCTTCTCTTCCGTCCCAGCAACTCGTCGATCCGCGCCTTCATCTTCTCGGACCGGTCGATATGGAACGTCAGCTCCGGCACATACCGTACGCCCATTCGCTCCAGCAGTTCGTGCCGGATGAACCCGCGCGCGGCCATCAAGCCCTCCAGCGTGTCCGCTTCTTCTTTCAGTCCGCCGTCGACTGCGACATAGATCAGCGCCGACTTCGCACCAGGGTTCATGACAACCTGGCTGACGTAAGCGAAGCTGATTCGCGGGTCGGAGAGCTGGCCCTCGATCATCGCTCCAATTTCGTCGCGCAGCGTCTCCGCCACCCGGTTTTGGTGATATTTCCGTCCCCGCTTTTCCAGCATTGCCCTGCTCCTCGATCCGCTCTGGCGGGTTGGACTCCAGATACGGAATAAACGCTTGAGAATATCAGACCCCGCGCACCGGCGAACCGTTGCGCGCCTCCGAAGGCAAAAAACAGCCCTGTTTTCGCCCCAAAGGGAAAAAGGGCATCCGAAGATGCCCTTCCCAGATCACCAAGGCTGATTCCTGTAAAGTCTATTGCCTCACAGGCTTATGAAGTCCTGATATTTTAAGTTTTCCGCGCTCGACGGCTATCGGCGCTCCATGTTCCGTTCCCTGCGCTCTTTGAACGGAATCCATTTGCAGGTCTGACTTGCCGGTAGTTACTTGCTCAGGCTGGCTACCGTCTTCGGCGCCGGGCTCTGGTACCAGGAACTGGGAACGCACATGCCGCTCAGAACACCTGCCAGCACCACACAGAGATACATGATTGCAGATTTCTTTTTCACAACAACGTCCTCCGTACTGTTGATATGCCCATCGGACACTGATCACCAGCCCCGGAAGGTGCAGAGGCGTGGTACTTCCGGGGAACCGGGGTAATGACACGAAGGGGGTACCCGGCTGGATATCCCCCTCTCGGAACGCGAGCCTGGTCCTGACTATTTTGAAGCGATGTCGAGTGTCGCGTTCAGGTTGATGGTCCCTCCGGTCACGTTGAGGGTGCGGGTCCAGTCAGCAAATCCCGCCTTCTTCACCACCACCTGATGACTGCCGGCATTCACCGTAACGGTCGAAGGTGTATTGCCGACGAATCCGCCGTCGATTTCAATGTCGGCTCCCACGGGTGTCGACTCCACCACCAGCGAGCAGGTCGACGGCACGGCAGCAGGCACTGCCGGTGCCGATGCAGAAACCATCTGGCCTGCTGGCGGGCCAAACTTCGACATGTCCAGATGCATATCGCCCTGGACAAACGCGGTGATTTCGGTCCCCTGCGGAATCGAAATGTCCTTCCCATGAATAAACAGGAAGAGTGGAGCAGCGGGGAAAAACACGATCGCCGTAGCTACCATCGCCCCCGTCATAGCTCCCACATGGCCGCCGCCCTTTTCATCTTTCACTGCACGCAGCGCTGCCTTCTCCTGGTCGTGCAGCCGTACATAACTAATGCTGATGTCGAGCTTTCCGGCCCGACCCATGCTCCTCCTCGGCTCCGCCGCCGTCACAGTCCCGATAGCGGTCGACCCTTTAGGAATCACATGAACGCCGTCTACATCCACGTCTTCGATAACTTCAAACGGGAGTTCCTCGCCCACCTTCGCACTTGCGGAAGATATCGTTTCGCTAATCCGCAGTTTTACGGGCGTCCCATCCATTAACGTGTCCGGGGGCGGCGGCGCCGCGGGTTGGGTGGAAGCCGCCGAGCCCGGAGGCGTTGCCGATGGCGCGGCTTGCGGAGTTTGTTGAGCAACGAGAAGCGCAGGCAGAAGAGTAATCAGTACGACTTGCAGCGTAGAACGGCCCATAGTTCCCTTTCTGGGACTGATGACAATAAGTTAGTCGGGGATCGACAACTTATCATCGGACCGAAGATTGTGCCTGTCAACGCCAGAATGAAGATATTCGACGGGAGGTAATCACTTTCGAATTCGGTAACCTATATTTTGCGCCCCGCCTCTCATATCACCCGCAACACCACAACCGTCTCGTCATCGAACCGGTCGCGCTTGCCCTGAAACTTGCTTACGTCGCTCAGAATGCTCTCCGCCAGCTTCACCGCCGACTTATGGTGGTTCTTCTTTACCGTGGCCACCAGCCGGTCGTTGCCGAACATCTCCCCGTCCATATTCTGCGCATCCACAATTCCGTCGCTGAAGAACACGACGGAATCCCCGGGCTGCGTGGAGATGCTGAACTCCTCCCACGTCACGCTGGGAAACATCCCCAGAGGAAATCCCTCCGCCTGGATCGTCTCAATCTCCTCGCCACGGCAAAACAGCGGCTGCACCGCGCCTGCATTCGCGATTTGCAGGGTCAGGTTCTCGTCGTTCCACAGTGCGAAGACCATCGCCACATACTGCGAATCCAGCTTCCGCTCCTGCAGCGCATCGTTCAGCGTCTTCAGCATCGGCGCCGGAGATAATTTCCGGCTCGCTACCGACCGCATAATCCCGCTCACCAGCGCTGCATAGAGCGCCGCCGGGGCGGCCTTCCCGCTCACATCCCCCAGCGCCACCGCGCTGCGGTTCGCGTCGTACTGCAGAAAGTCGTAAAGATCCCCGCCAATGGTTCGCGCCGGCACAAATTTCGCCGCAAATTCCGCCCGCTTGTGCTGCGGTTTCTTCGGAGGCAGCAGCCGCAGCTGCACCTCGCGCGCCATCGCCAAATCCCGCTCCAGCCGCTGCTCCTGCTGCGCCACGCGCTGGTAGAGCTGCGCGTTTTCAAGCGAAATCGCAATCTGGCCAGCCAGCGTCGTCACCGCCCGCTCGTGATCGTCGTTGAAGAAGTGCGCCCGCGTGTGCTCAATATCCAGCACTCCGATGGCCCGCCCCTTGTATACCAGCGGCACTGCCATCTCCGACCGCGTCTCCGGATTCACCATGTGATACCGCGGATCCTTCCGCACATCCGGAATATTCACGACCCGCTTCTCCGTAATCGCCGCGCCCACCAGGCCCCGGTCCAGCGGAAGCTTTTGCTGTGGATCGAAACGCACCCCAAACCGAATCGCCAGCCGATTCTCCAGCACCTGCTCCTGCTCGTTCACCAGCCAGATCGAAAGCATCTGGTAGTCGATGATGCGCCGGATTAGCTGCCCCACCCGCTCCAGCAGCTCGGAGGGATCGAGGATCGACGTAATCTCCCGGCTGATGTCGTTGAGCACCTGCAGCGTCTGCGCCTGCCGCGCCACCCGCGTGTAGAGCCGCGCATTCTCAATCGCTCCGGCAATGCGCGACGCCGTCAACGCCAGCAGGTGCATGTGCTCCGGCTTGAAATAATTGATCTGTTCCGCCTGGATGTCGATGACGCCAATCACGCGATTCTTCGTGATCAGCGGCACCGCCAGTTCCGAACGAACCTCGGGATTCGCGTCGATATAATTCGTCGTGTTCCGCACATCGTTCAGCAGCATGGCCTGGCGGGACTGCGCCACCTGGCCGACAACGCCCTGCCCCATGCGAATGCGCAGCCGCTCGATCTCCGGCTTGTGCCCGATCTGGAAACGCATGCGCAGATCGTGCGTGCGGTCGTTGATGAGCAGAATCGCAAAAATCTTGTAGTCGATCACCGCCCGCACCAGCGACGCGGTCCGCTCCATCAGCGTCTTCAGGTCGAGCGTGGTGTTCAGCGCGTCCGCCAGCCGGATGAGAAAATCCGTCTGTGGCGGATCGATGCGCGCCTGCACCGGCGTCAGCACGTCCGCGGATATCGGCCGGTAATCCCCCTCCCACGCATGTTCCACCTCCACGGCAGGTGTTCCCTGCTGCGGCGTTTCCGGGGGATTCTTCTGTTCCTTTTCGCTCACAATTCTCCTGTTGGCGCACCGCGGCGCGCCGAACGAATGCCATCATACGGTGTTTCGTAGTCCAACGGCGAAGGCCAGGGGGTTCAAGGCAAACCGCTCGCCGCCTGTGCAGTTGTGCTGACCGGCCCGGCGCAGACCGCTTTCTAGCTGGCGGCCTTCAGCTCCGCAAGAATCGCCACGCCCGCGCTCGCACCAATCCGGTTCGCGCCCGCTTCCAGCATTTTCCGCGCATCGGCCAGGGTGCGGATGCCGCCCGAAGCTTTCACCCCGCACCGTCCGCCTGCCACGCCGCGCATCAGCGCCACATCGACCGGGGTCGCGCCAGCCGTCGAAAATCCCGTGCTCGTCTTCAGGAAATCCGCACCCGCCGCAATCGCCAGCTCGCTTGCGCGCAGTTTCTCCTCGACGCTCAGCAGGCACGTCTCCAGAATCACCTTCACAATCGCCCCGGCCTCGTGCACTACTTCCACCACGCCGCGAATCTCCTGCTGCACCGCCTGCGACTCGCCGCTCTTCAGCAGACCCACGTTGATCACCATGTCCACGTCATGCGCGCCGAGCTTGACCAGCATTGCTGCCTCTTCGCGCTTCGTCGACCCCAGCGATGCGCCCAGCGGAAAGCCCACCACTACGCCCACCGGAATCCCCGTGCCCGCCAGCTCCGAATGCGCCAGCGCCGCCCATCCGGGATTCACCATCGCGCACGCGAACCGATGCTCCGCAGCCTCGCGGCAAAGCTTCACCACCTGATCCCGCGTCGCTTCCGGCTTCAGTATCGTGTGATCAATCGCCGCCGCCAGTTGCTCCGGCGTGCTCAATGCCTGCCGCGCAAATTCATCCGCGTCCCAGCCGGCAATCTCCAAATCCTCATCTTCATCCAGCAAATGTGCGAGTGTGCTCATTGCAGACCTTCCTCTCGGCCCGGGTGTTGCGGGCGCGTCTCAGCCATTCGGGTGCTGGACGACTTGGTTAGTGCGGCGCCAACTCCGGCGGCATCAGGCAAATGTCCGGCAGATTCCGGTAGCGCTCCGCGAAATCCATTCCATATCCAATCACAAACTGGTTCGGAATTGTGAACCCCACATAGTCCGCTTCAATTTTTTCAATCCGTCGTGACGGCTTGTCCAGCAGCGCCGCAATCCGCAGGGACTTGGGCTGATGCTGCTCGAACAGGCTGCGCAAAAAGCCCAGCGTCAGCCCCGTATCCAGAATGTCTTCCACCACAATGACATTCTTCCCCTCAATCGGCTGATCGAGGTCTTTGATCAGCTTCACCGCTCCGCTCGTCCGCTGCCCTTTGCCGTAGCTGGATACCGCTACGAAGTCGAATGTGTTGTCCACCGAGATGCTGCGCGCCAGATCCGCCAGAAAAATCGCCGCGCCTTTCAGCACGCCGACCAGCACAACCTTTTCGCCCGCGTAGTCCCGGTCGATCTGCCGCCCCATCTCCGCAACCCGGTGCCGGATGCGTTCGCGGCTGAAGAGAATTTCCAAATCCTGATGTACCGTTGTCGTGCTCACTGTGCTCCCATTATCTCGAATCTCGCTTGTGGAAGATATACTGAATCCACGTCGTTTATGTATCCATTTATTCACATCGGGCGTCTCTCTGTTGGCACATTCGGCATCCTGTTATGGCTTGCGGCCGTTTCCGGGTGCTATGTGCTGTACCGCAATTTCCGGCGCTGGCATATCGACGCCGACGCCATCAGCATTGTCGCAGTCTCCACCGTCGCGGGCATCCTTGGCGCCAAGCTTTGGCACGTGCTGGAGTCGCCGCACGTCCTCTTTTCTCATCCCGCCGACGTGCTCTTCGACCGCGCCGGATTTGCCTGGTACGGCGGCCTGATCGTCGGCATCCTCACGCTGCTGTGGCAGGCCCGCGTCTATAAACTCGGCTCGCTCCAGATGCTGGACCTCGCCGCCCCCGCCGCTGCCATCGGTTACGGCGTTGGACGCCTAGGCTGCCTCATCTCCGGCGACGGCGACTACGGCAAGCCCACCACTCTGCCCTGGGGCATGAGCTTCCCCAACGGCCTCGTCCCCACCACCCAACGGGTTCACCCCACGCCGATCTACGAGTTGTTTGGCGCTCTTTTTATCGGCTGGATCCTCTGGCGTCGCGGCGACCCTAAAAATCCGCGCCCGCTGGGCCAACTTACCGGCGAATACCTCATCCTCAGCAGCTTCGCCCGGTTTCTGGTGGAGTTCATCCGCATCAATCCGCGCATCCTGTGGGGCATGACCAACGCCCAACTGGCCAGCATCGGCGCTGCTCTCTTCGGCTTCGGGCTGATTCTCTATTCCCGCACCCACGCAGCGACGCTCAAGTCCAAAACCCCGGCAACCGCTGAGTCGGCGTCTCGCTAATCGAGTTTCCGCCACGAGCTTTCGCTATCAGCTTTTTGCTACCAGCCTTCCGCTGACCGTTTTATCGCTGATCGCTTCTCAGCCGACCGCTTTTAAGCTGACCGGCTTTTAGCCTCCTTAAAGCGTTTTCAAATACGCCTTCGCCCGTTCCAGTTCAGGAAATAATCTCTCTTCATCCTGGAACGCGCGCGGATGCACGCACCGCCGTCCGTTGCGGTGCTTCACCGGATGTTTCAGGTGCAGCATCTCGTGGTACATCAAATATTCAATGGCATACCGCGGCGTTCCCTTCCGGTCGAACACCCGGCTCACCATAATCGTGTTGTGCGCCGCATCGTAGTGACCCAGCAGCCGCTTCGCCGTGTACTCACTCCACGTCAGTTGCGGTCGCCCCATCAATCCAAAAAAGAAGCGCGTGTTGAGCGACTCAAAGACCTCGTCGAGATCGTAGACTGCGCCCAGCGCTGAGCCGATCCGCTTCCGCCCGCGTGTCTGCCGGATGCGCTCGCTCTGCCGCACCACCGCCTCGCTGGATGTGTAACGCCGGTAGGCATTTGCCCGCCCCGCGTCGATGGGCTTCCGGTATAGCTTCGCGATCAGGATGTGCGCGATCGCCCGCAGCACTTTCTCCGGGGCTCCCTCCAGCAAATCCGAAAGGCTGGCGCGAATCTGGCCTTCGCGCAGACGAATCGTCGTGTTCAGCGATGTGAACCGCCGAAACCGCACTTCAATAGGAGGGATGGGAGCGCGCGGCCGCAGCGCGCGATACTCTTCGGCAAACAACTCGTTCAGCGCAGGACTCACTTCGATTCCGAGCCTCGCATACCCTTTGGGGGAAATCAAGGCGGGCTCAGCGATCGTGGCCGAATCGGTCACGGATGGCAACTCCCCGCACGGCCCCGCTCCGTTACCATAGAGACATCCCACTTTTTACGGAGTCCGCATTGCCGGCCACGGCCACTGAACGCCTGATCTCTCCCGCCCGCAACATCGACGGCAGCCTTCGCCTGCCCGGCGACAAAAGCATTTCGCACCGCTACGCCCTGCTCGGCGGACTCGCCCAGGGCACCACGCGCCTGACGAATTTCTCCACCGGCGCGGACTGCGCTTCGAGCCTCGGCTGCGTTGCCGCCCTCGGCGCGCAGGTTACTCGCGACGGCGCAGCCGTTGAGATCGCAGGCATCAGCGGCCACTTCGTTCCTTCCGCCGAACCGCTGGACTGCGGCAACTCCGGATCGACCATGCGCATGCTCTCCGGCTTGCTCGCGGCGCAGTCCGGCAGCTTCACCCTCACCGGCGACGCGTCGCTCAGCCGGCGGCCCATGGAGCGCATTCGGAAACCCCTGACGCAGATGGGTGCGCACATCGATCTCACCGACGGCCACGCACCGATCACGATTCAGGGAGCGCCCCTCACCGGCATTGACTACACCACGCCCATCCCCAGCGCCCAGGTGAAAACCGCGCTGCTCTTCGCGGGAGTCCAGGCGGAAGGCCGCACTCTCGTGCGCGAATCCGTCCGCACCCGCGACCATGGCGAGCTGGCTCTGCGCGCCTTCGGCGCATCGCTGGTGCGTTCCATGGAGTCCGTATCCGTGAACGGAGGCCAGCCCCTCACCGGCATCGAAGCGCACGTTCCCGGCGACATGTCCTCGGCAGCTTTTTTCCTC
>DATHQV010000053.1:0-31784 GCA_035482355.1 Acidobacteriaceae bacterium
GTTTAAGTACGCGGGCGGGATTGCGGAGTTCATTAAGCATTTGAACCGCGGCAAGCAGGTGCTGCACGACAAGCCGATTGTGATGGAAGGGCTGCGCGATGGGGTGGATATGGATATCGCGCTGCAGTACAACGACGGCTACTCGGAGACGGTGTTCTGCTTTGCGAACAACATCAACACGGTGGATGGCGGTTCGCATCTTTCGGGTTTCAGGACGGCGCTGACGCGGACGGTGAACGCGATTGGGCAGTCTCTGGGACTGTTTAAGGACGTGAAAGAGAATCTGACCGGCGACGACGTGCGCGAAGGACTGGTGGCGGTGATCAGCGTAAAGCTGCCGCAGCCGCAGTTTGAAGGGCAGACGAAGGGCAAGCTGAATTCGGATATTGCGGGAACGGTGCAGGCGCTGGTGAACGAGCGGCTGGGCGGGTATCTGGAGCAGAATCCGCCGGTGGCGAAGAAGATTATCAACAAAGCGATTGATGCGGCGCGGGCGCGGGAAGCGGCGCGGAAAGCGCGCGATTTGACGCGGCGCAAGGGCGCGCTGGATGGCGGCGGGCTGCCGGGCAAGCTGGCCGACTGCTCGGAGCGCGATCCGGACCGGTGCGAGCTGTATCTGGTCGAGGGCGAGAGCGCCGGCGGGACTGCGAAGCAGGGACGGGACCGGAAGTTCCAGGCGATTCTGCCGCTGAAAGGCAAGATTCTGAACGTGGAGAAGGCGCGCTACGACAAGATGCTGGGGCACGAGGAAATCCGCGCCATGATTACGGCGCTGGGTTGCGGCATCGGGAAAGACGACTTCGACTCGAGCAAGCTGCGGTACGGCAAGATTATTTTGATGACGGACGCCGACGTGGACGGATCGCATATCCGGACGCGGCTGCTGACATTTTTCTTCCGGCACATGCAGGAGCTGATCGAACGCGATCATGTGTACATTGCGCAGCCGCCGTTGTTCAAGATCAAGAAGGGCAAGCGCGAGGAGTACATCAAAGACGAGCGCGACTTTGTGCGGGTAATGGTGAAGCACGCCGCCGAGGGGATTGTGGTGCGCTATGGCGAGGGCGCAGCGAAGCTGGAAGGCGCGGCGCTGACGAAGTTCATGGGGCAGCTGAATGAGTATCTGGGCTTCTTCGACAAAGTGAACAAGCGGCTGCGGAATGAGGAAGTGACGGGGCTGCTGGCGAAGCTGGAGTTGGCGAAGCGCGCCGACTTTGAAAACGTGACGAAGCTGGAAGCGCTGCACAAGGAGCTGGAGAAGATCCAGAAGAAGTACCAGTTCAAAGGGCTGACGAAGCCGGTGCGGGACGAGGAGCATCAGACGTGGTCGTTGTGCTTCACGGACGCGCAGGGAGCGGAGCGGAAAGTGGACTGGGCCACGCTGGCGGCGGCGCCGGAGTATCGGCAGATGATGGCGAAGCACGCGCAGATTAAGGAATTCCTGGAGCCGCCGTTTGTGGTGGAGTCAGCAGCGAAGGCGGCGGCGGTTGAAGCGGAAGAGGCTGAGACGGCTGGCGAGAGTGCTGCGGACGCTCTGCAGGCGGGGAAGGCGCCGGCCAAGCGGGCGGCGAAAGCTCCGCAGGAGCCGGTGGAGAAGCAGACGCCTCGGGAATTGTTCGAATACGTGATTGAGCAGGGGCGGCGCGACTACCAGGTGCAGCGGTATAAGGGTCTGGGCGAAATGACGGCGACGCAACTGTGGGAGACCACGATGGATCCGGAGCGGCGGACGCTGCTGAAGGTGAAGCTGGAAGACCTGGTGGCGACGAACGAAGTCTTCACGACGCTGATGGGCGAGGATGTGGAGCGGCGGCGGAAGTTTATTGAGGACAATGCGCTGGATGTGAAGAATTTGGATATCTAGCTATCAAAAACGGAAATGCGGAAGGCCGGAGAGATTCTCTCCGGCCTTTTTGCTTTGGGTGCGTGGCAGACTTAGCGCGCCATCGACAGGGCCTCCAGGGCTTCGGTCTCCTGTTCGAGGGCTAGCAGGAGACCTTGAAACTCGGCCATGGTTTCGACGGCGTGGGATTCGGCGAAGGCCTGCGCGACGACGTCGGGCGCTTCGGGAAAGAATCGGCGGTACAACTCCATCTTCTGCGATTCGGCGGCTTCGCCCATGTAGAGCTTGTAGTCGATGCGGCCGGGGCGCAGGAGCGCGGGGTCGAGCGCGTCAGCGTGGTTGGTGGTCATGACGAAGACCACGTTGGCGGGCGCGTGAAATCCGTCGAGCACGTTGAGCAGGCCGGAGAGGGTAACGGTGCCGCGATCGGCGCTTTGCTCCGCATTGCTGGGGGCCGATGCGGAGTTCGTGGGGCTCGCATCGGGGCGGCGGTTCCCTGTCTTCATGCAATCGATATCTTCAAACAGGATGACGGAATTTTCCGGGACCGAGTTCATGGCTGACTTCAGGGTGCGGTCGTTCATCTCAGTGAGATTGACGACGTAGATCGACATGCCGAATTTGGCGGCGAGCGCGGAGACGAGCGAAGTTTTGCCGGTGCCGGGCGGCCCGTAGAGCAGATAGCCGCGATGATAGGGCACGCCGAGGCGGCGATAGCGGGCGCGGGAGGAGCGGAAACGCTTGAGGTCCTGCATGAGATGTTCTTTTTCTCCTGGCTTGAGCAGGACGGAGTCGAGCAGGCGCGGCGAGTAGGCGGAAACGTAGTCCCAGCCTTCGTTATAGAGATAGAGATAGGACGAGGTGCGGCGCTTGCGATGGTGGCAGGCGACGACTTCGTCGACAAAATGGCGGAGGAATTTCTGGTCGCGCCCGATGGTTTGGAAGGTGAGCGACTCAATGCGGCGCAGGTTGCGGGTTTTGGCCTCGGTGCTGCGATGGAACATTACGCAGAAGGGGCGGCCGGAGCGCCAGAACCAGTGGCGGCCGGGCGCGGGGATGAGCGCGAGTTCGGCGCCGCGGAGGGACGTGTCGAGATCGACGCGACGGATGCGCTTGAGAAACTCCTGATCGAGAAACCATTCCTTGACCCAGACGAAGGCGTCATCATCGTCTTTGACGGTGATGACCATGGTGGTTTGCGATTCGACCCACTGCAAGAGGCGCATGGGGACGGCGCGCAGAAAGACGCCGATGCTGCCGAGGACCATGAGCAGGAGGCCGCCGGAGGCAAACTGATTCTGGCCGCTGAGGACGTGCTTGAGAAAGTTGATCATCGCTTTGATTTCTAACCGGGCATCTGCCGGAGTTATCGTGGATCGATTCGATGGAGTTAGTTCCCTTCTTATCGAGTCAATCGGTTTTCGGGCGCAAGAGTGCTGAGGCCCTGGCATGCGGGGCGTCGCGCGCAGACAGCTGGGCGCGGCTCCGCTAACAGAAGCGGAGCGGTGCGCAGGTCCGCGCGAGCCTGTAACTACGGGAGTGACGAACGAAATTCGGCACGACCGCAGTTACGGGAATCGAGCACTCAAGTTGTTGTACGGGAAAAAGGCGGGAAGCGGCTGGTTACGGCCGAAACGACGCCCTGCAGCATTGCCGGATCGGCCGATGCTGCCCGTACAGCGAATTAGTTTGGAGAATCGCCATCGGGGCGTCCTTTCGTCAGAATCCCATTGAAGATGCCATGATAGCGGGAAATATGCAATAGCAAAGATGACAAATTATTGAGTAAGTCGCGGAAAATCTCTGTGAGACGCGGATCTGAATTACAACGCAGTTACTTGAAGACGCGGGGACTGCCAAGGCAGTCCCTTTTGGTTTAGTCCTTGTACGGATCCCACTCGTTGGCGCCGGCCATGGCTACGCCGACGGGCGTGAGGGTGTGCAGGATGCGCACGGTGTCGCTGTGCGCGGCCAGCACTTCGTTGAGGCGCTTGTAGCAGTGCGGCGACTCATCGACGCCGGCGCCACGGAGTTCGACGCGAGCCTCGGTCACACGCGCATGCATCATGTCGCGAGTGATTTTCGGCGCGCGCTTCACCTCGCCGGTCTTGCGATCGATGAGGCCGGTGGCCTCGCGACGGCCCATGACGCGGCCTGCGCCGTGTACGGTGGAGTACATGGCGAGCTTCGACTCCTCGCTGTCAACGCCTTCGAGGATGACGGCAGGCTCGGCCATGGTGCCGCCGACAAATCCCTTCTGGCCGGGAAATGCGGGCGTCGCTCCTTTGCGCACGACCCAGTACGATTCGCCGTTGTGCTCTTCGCGCCACGCGAAGTTGTGGTGGTTGTGCACGCTCTCGACGATGACGGCTCCGAGCAAACGCGCGACACGATCGCAGACCCAGTCGCGGCCGGCGTAGGCGTACTCGCCGGCCAGCGTCATGGCGCGAATGTACTGTTCGCCCAGATCGCCGGACGCGGAGAGAACGCAGGGGTCGACCTCCATGCCGTCTTTTGCGCCAGCGGCCTTGAGGAACCACGTTGCGACGCCGTGGCCGAAGCCGCGGGAGCCGAAGTGGACGCCGATCCAGACGCGGTCCTGCTCGTCGGTGAACAGATCGACGTAGTGGTTGCCGGAGCCGATGGTGCCGAGCTGATTTTCAGCCTTCTGACGCAGAGGACGCGTGGCCTCGAGTTCCCAGCCGGCATGGCCGCGATCGAAGAGCGCATGCTCGACGCGCTCGGCGTTGCGACGGCCGACACCGAAGCTGAGGGTGGCCCACACATCGTCCATGATGAGATCGATTTTTGCGCGCAGCTCTTCGCCGGGCATGTCGAGACGCACCGCCTTGTTGCCGCAGGCGATGTCGAATCCGACGCCCGAGGGGCTGATCGCGTCCTTCCACGCGATGACGCCGCCGATGGGCACAGCGTAGCCGAGGTGGCCGTCGGCCATGAGGGCCGCGCGGTCAGCGAGGGCAGCGCAGGTGCGCATCTGGCTCAGAGTTTTCTCTTCGTGCTCGCCCCAGACAGGGGTGTTCTCCAGCATTTTCATGATCGTTCTTCGGCTTTCTGCGCCGGACATACGTAATCGGCGCGGTTACTGATTGCGTTCATGTATCGGTTGCGGCCTGCGGATGCGTCTTCGGCTCGACGCGCGAGGCGGGCTGCGAATTTCTCAGGCCGGATGGCTCATTGAGTGGCTCATGGGTCGAGCGCTGCCGGTTACCGGGTTGCGCGGAGGCCAGACGCCGCATGACCTCCTGCAGGTCGGCGTTGAATGAGTCGTTGTGCATGGGCACTCTCCTTTCGTTGCGTTCTGATGAGAACTTTCGAGAAGAAGCAAAAGCCCCAGCGGCAGGGCTGGGGCTTTTGAGAAGAACTCGAAGATTGAGCTATCTCATGCGCAAGCCCCAGCCGGGTCGACAGAAAGCAACTGCATCGCATCGGCCTGATTGCCGGCGGCGATGGGTTGTTTCCAAATTGGGCTTAGGTTTCGCATGAGTTTCTCGGTGGAACGAGTTTCTATCTCACCATAGATTTGGATTTTTCGCAACTAATGGGGAGTTAGTAGAAGGAAATCATTTGCGCGGCGCTAGCGGGCGAATTGGCGGAGGTGGTGGTCAGCGTGGAGGTAGCCCCAGCGCTGCCAATCCTGCTTCGACATTTTGCCGAAGTACGGGTGGGGCGGAACGGTTTGCGGCGTGCGCGTGCAGAAGTCGTGAAAGGCGGCGAGGAGCGCGGCGTGGTCCTGCTGGAATTCGACAGGGGGCGTGCCTTGTCGATCCTGGGCGATTTCAGGTGGCGAGGGGAAACCGTGAGGCCAGGGCGTCGGGATCTTTAAGGCTGCGAATTTCAGGAGGCTGCGCGGCATGCGGATTGGCGCCATGGCCAGGGGCTTTTCGCCGAGTGCGGCTCGGTAGGCCTCGGTGAGATGGCAGATCATCTGATGGACGGACATCGATCCCCAGCGCGCGGTGTCGGTGGGCGCGAGGCGCAACAGGCGGGCTTCGATGGAGCGCTGGGCGGCGGGGTCGGCCAGGGATTTCATCGCGGGTTCAGTTTACGTCGCTGCTAGTTACTGAGTTTCCAGCGGAGGATGGGGAGGAGGCTGGAGCGTTCGTCGGTCCAGGCGTGGAGGCCGGGGCGGGGAGAGATGAGCTGCGCGGTGGCGGCGAGCTGCGGCTGCGTGAAGAAATCCGCGTTGTCGGTGAGCAGAACCCAGAGAGACCGGCTTTCGCCGCGGGCGTCGTTGGCGGGGATGTCGAAGAGGCGGGCGGTCATGCCGCTGGCGGCGGCGAGTTGCGCGACCTCGGGCGGTAGATCGAGGTATTGATTCGAAACATGGAAGGCGAGAATGCCGCCGGGGGCGAGATGACGGCGGTAAACGGCCATGCTCTGCGTGGTGAGCAGGTGGAGGGGGATGGCGTCGCCGGTGAAGGCGTCGATAGCGAGAACGTCGAAGCGCTGCGGATCTTCCGCGGTAAGCGAAAGTCGGGCATCGCCTTCGGTGATGGTAATGCCGGCCTTCGACTCGCGGAGCCAGGTGAAAAGATTTTGCGCGATGACCGGAACCGCGGGATTGATTTCGTAGAAATGGATGCGGTCGCCGGGCTCGCCGTAGGCGGCGAGGGTTCCAGCGCCGAGTCCGACGACGCCGATGTTGCGCGGGCGGCCCTGGCAGCAATACTCAAGCGCGAGGCCGATGCCGGAGTCGTGGGCGTAGTAGGTGGTGGGGGTTTGGCGGAACTCGGGTGCGAACCATTGCGTGCCGTGAACGATGTTGCCGTTGACCAGCTTGCGGACGGTTTGAGCCTGGGCGGGATCGTGGGATTCGGTGACGCGGAGAGCGCCGTAGAAATTGCGTTCTTCGAGCAGCGTGCTGCGCTGGTAGACGATGTGCAGCATGATGACGATGGAGAGCATCGCTCCGGTGGCCACGGCCCAGACGAGTCTTTCCGCGAGGCCGCTTTGGGCGACAACGACGAGGGCGAGAGCGGCGGTGACGAAGAAGGCGAGAGCGACGTCGTAGTTCGCGTCAAAAAGAAGCGGACAGACGATGCCGATGAAGAAGGTTCCGGCTGCGCCTCCGGCGGCAATGAGGAGATAGAAGAGGGTGGCTTCGGAGGGATCAGCAGGGCGGAGCGCGTAGGCTTCTGCATGGCAGAAGAGGCAGGCGAAGAAGAGCTCGGCGAGGAAGAAGCCGATGGCGAGCAGGACGGGGAGCCCCATGTTGATTTTGGAGAGCATGTAGCCGAGACCGCCGAGCATGACGAGGAGGAAGCGCGCGATGAGCCAGCGGCGGTAGAGGCGCGGCGTTTCAAAGGCAACGATGAAGGTAAGCAGATAGACGACGAGCGGGAGCACCCAGAGCATGGGGATGGCCGCGATATTTTGGGTCAAGTGGCTGGTGACGGCGCAAAGTTGCATGGCGGCAGCGGCGGGGAGGAAAAACCAGAGCAGACGGGAGCGGAGGGTTGAGCGCGCCGCTGGGGCGGCCGGAGCGGATTCGGCCTGGGGTGCAAAGCCCGAGGTGCGCGAGCGCAAGGCGATGTCCGCGCAGAGGATGACATAAATACCGAATCCGCAACACCAGGCGCTGCGTTGGGTGGTGAGCGAGAAATACGGCTCGACGAGCGTGGGATAGAGGATGAGGGCGAGCAGCGACCCGGCGTTGGAGAGGGCGAAGAGACGCCAGAGAATGGCGGATCCCTGCTCGCGGGCGAGCCAGTATTGCAGCAGTGGGCTGGTAGAGGCGAGCAGGAGGAACGGCAATCCGATGGAAAGGCTGAGCGCTTCGAAGATGGCGGTGAGGGGATGGGCGGAAGCGGCCGTGAGATTGGGCTGGCGGAGGAAAGCGAGAGTGGCGCCGGCGAGGACGAGCAGGACGATGTGCAGGATGGCGGCCTGGCGGGAATTCGGGCGGCGGGCGAGCCAGTGGGCGTAGAGGTATCCGAGGAGCAGGGCGGTTTGAAAGAAGACGAGGCAGGTGATCCACACAGCGGAGGAGCCGCCGAGGGCGGGCAGGAGCTTTTTGGCGGACATGGGCTCGACGGCGAAGAGGAGCAGGGCGCCAAGGAAGATTGTGCCGGCATCGAGGATGCGGACGGGACGGGAAACGGAATTCATGACGAAAGGCCACGCTACCACGACTGGGGTTGGAGGATGAATGGTTTCTCCGGGGGAGAAACCATTCGGTGACGAGCGGATTGGGGTGCGGGCGGGGATGGGGTGAGCGAAAAGGAGGCTTGGCGCGTCTTATTGGATTGAGGCGAAGTTGTATGCGTGCGGGCGGGCGCGCAGGGTAACGCGCCCGGCACAGGCGGGGCAGCCGTTTCGCCGGATTTTGGAGTAGGATAACCCTCGCAGGACGATACAAAAGCCATGAAATCATTCACTGAGATCTTGATGAAGAAGAACCGGGGCCGCCGGAACGCGGAAGCGGGCTTTACGCTGATGGAACTGCTGATCGTGATTTCGATCATGCTGATCCTGATGATGATCGCGATTCCGAACATGCTGAACCTGAAGGCGCAGGCGAATGAGGCGTCGGCGCTGCAATCGCTGCGGGCGATTCACGAAGCGGAGATGCAGTACCAGATCAACTTCCCGGCCCAGGGTTTCGCATGCTCGCTGGCAGCGCTGGGAGGGAATGCGTCGTCGGGTCCGCCGACCGCGACGGCTGCGCAGGTGTTGCAGGCGGATTTGGCGACCGGCCAAAAGTCGGGTTACACGTTCGGCATCACGAACTGCACGAAGACGACGATCAACAACCAGGACAACTACAACAGTTACACGCTGACTGCGGTGCCGCAGGCCGTGGGCAAGACGGGACACAACGGTTTTTGTCTGGACATGAGCGGAACGATCCTGAAGGATCCGACGGGCGGGACGAACTGCACCGTGCCGATCCAGTAAAAACAGGGTGTAGCGGGTAGAGTGCAGGGAGTAGCGAACAAAGGCATGGTGGGTTGGGATTGACGAATTCGAAAACAGGACTATGGAACCGCCAGCTGGTATTGAGCCGCTGGCGGTTTTTCATTTTGATTGCGTTGGTGGGTGCGTCGGGCGTGGCCTCGGCGCAGGCGGCCGCGGCGTTGTCGGCGGCGGAGGTGGCTGCGCGGATTGACCGGCACTACAACGCGCTTCATTCGCTGGAGGTTCACTTTGTGCAGCAGTATGCGGGCATGGGAATGGACCGGAAAGAATCGGGTGTGCTGCTGCTGAAGAAGCCGGGGAAGATGCGGTGGACGTATACCAATCCGGACGGGAAGCTGTTTTTGCTGGATGGGCGGGATGGGTATTTCTACTCGCCGGGTGAGACCGAGGCGCAGAAGGTGGATGAGAAGAAGCTGGACGATTTGCGCTCGCCGCTGCGCTTTCTGCTGGGGCACACGGAGTTGGAAAAGGAACTGTCTGGGTTACAAATGACGCGGGATGCGGATAGGAACTATGTGCTGTCCGGCGTGCCGAAGGGTCTGGAGCAGCGGGTGAGCGCGATGAAGATCACGGCGTCGGCGGATGGAACGATCCGGGCGATGGAGATTGATGAGATGGATGGGGTGGCGAACCGGTTCGCGTTCAGCGGAGAGCTGGGAAATGCGCCGGCTCCGAACACAGCTTTCGTGTTTACGCCGCCCGCGGGCGTGCATGTTGTGACGGGAGAGCCGCCGGTTTAGACGCGGCGCGTACGCAAAGAAATAAATCGCCGCGCGAACGAAACTTGCCTGCCTGCTGGACCGTTATCAACGTGACAGGAGGCAAATATGATCTCCGCAACACGCAACACACTTTGCATCGTTCTCGCCTGGTTGATGGCAATGACTCCCGCATTGCCCGCGCAGCAAACCAGCCCGACGCCAACCCGCCCGGCACCGATTCCTGAACAGATTCGGTCGGCGCGCAGGATCTTCGTCTCGAATGGCGGAGGGAGCAACTACTTCAACATCTACACCGACGGGCCGGACCGGGCCTACAACTCCTTTTATGCGGAGTTGCAGCAGGAGAACCGGTACCAACTGGTGGGATCGCCATCGCAGGCGGATTTGATTTTTGAGATTCGGGCGATTGCGCCTGCAGTGGGCGAGGACCATGGCGCAGTGGGCTACAATCCGCAGCTGATTTTGAGCATTCAGGACCCGCAGACGCACGCGGTGCTGTGGACGACGACCGCGAATGTGCGGGCGATTGGGCTGCAGGCCAGCCGCGACCGGAAATTTGATGCATCGGTGGCGGTGCTGGTGGACAGGATGGATCAGGTCACGGGGCAGAAGCTGACGACGGCGCAGTTGAAAGCGATGAATTCGAACGAGCGGATACCGACGGCAGTGAAAGTGTTTCTCATAGTGGGGATTGCAGCGGCTGCGGGGATGACGAGCTATGGGGTTTACCGGATTACACATCCTCCGACGTTGCCGCCGTTGCCGCAGCCAGCGACGCGGTAAGGGGCTGTTCATTCCTGGACGAGGGAATGCGATTGCGGACACCGTTGGGGTGTCCGCAATTGTGTTTTTGGGGCGTGGACAGGGGAGAGAAGAGAACGCAGAGTCGATTTGATCAGATGAGATTCAGGATCAGAGGCTCTGCGGCTTGTTCCAACTGCGGTGCCTTTTGGAACGCACCGATTCGACCACGACGATCACTCCTCAGGGGCTAAAGCCCATTCCTTTTGTGCAATTTACGGCACGACTTAAGTCATGCCCTGATACAAACCGGAGTTTCTCCGCAGCCTGGGATTCCCGCCCGCTGTTCAGTCGTTCCCTGACACAATGCAGTCCTGCTTCGTGACCGTACTGGGTAATGGACTTGTTCGATTCGCCACGTGAATAAACGGCTGGACAATTGCTGGTCATGATCTGATACCAGTGAGGTTTGTCCATGCTGAACGGATGGCGTGATGTGCGGTTTGGGCTGCGGATGCTCAAGCGGAACAAGGGATTTGCCGCAGTAGCGATTCTGGCGCTGGCCCTGGGAATTGGACCGAATGTGGCGATCTTCAGCATCATTTGGGCGACGTTTCTGGCGCCGCTTCCCTACCCCAACGCGAACCAGTTGGTGGTGGTGTGGTCGCACTTCAAGGGCGAGCGGAACGGGACACCGGCGGATGACTATGCCCGATGGGCGGCGCAGACCCAGTCCTTCCAGCATTTGGATATGCAGTCGTGGAACCCATTGCACCTGACGAATGCGGATCACACGCAGGATGAGACGAGGGGCCTACGGATGACGCCGGGGTTCTTAACGAAGGACATTGGCGATCGCATCGCCATGGGGCGTGACTTTTCGCCGGACGAGGGTACGCCGGGAAAGGACCACGAGGTCATCCTGACGCACCAGTTGTGGGAGACGCGGTATCACGCGGATGCGGAGATCGTGGGGAAAAACATTCTGATCGACGACGCGCCCTACACGGTGGTGGGGGTACTCGAGGCAGGGCCTGCAGACCGCATTCCGGGGACGCAGTTCATGATTCCGTTTCGGCCGCAGGCGGGCGTGCATTCTGAGGAATACGGCAATGTATTTGGACGGCTGAAGCCGGGAGTGACGCTCGAGCAGGTTCAGGCGGAGATGACGCTGATCGACACGCGGCTGGCCCCGGCGAGGAACGCTGGCGGTGGGGATGCGAAGTCGTGGTCGGTGAGTGTGGAGCAGTTGAAAAACGACTGGCTGGACCGGAAGCTGCAGCGGAATCTCTGGCTGCTGCTGGCGGCGGTGGGGCTGGTTCTGCTGATTGCGTGCGCGAATGTTGCGAATTTGCTGCTGGCGCGGGGAGCGGCGCGGCAGCAGGAACTAGCGCTGCGTTCGGCGATGGGTGCGACGCGCAGCGAGGTGTTTGCGCAGTTGCTGACGGAGAGCCTGACGCTGGCGACGATTGGCGGAGCGATTGGCGTTGCGATGGGCTGGTCGATTATGAAGCTGGCCATGGCGATTCTGCCGCTGGAGAAGCAGACGGCGGAAGCGGTGGTGGGGCTGAATGGGCCGGTGCTGGCGTTTGCGGTGGGAGCGACGCTGTTGGCGGGGATTGTGTTCGGGTGCGCTCCGGCGTGGCAGGCGGCGGGTTTGAATTTGGCGGAGACGCTGAAGCAGGGCGGGCGATCGATTTCCGGGCGCGGGCGTTCAGGGACGCAGGGCATGCTGGTGACGGCGGAGTTTGCGCTGGCACTGACGCTGCTGGCCGGAGCGGGGATGGCGCTGCACAGCTTTTGGAATCTGAGCCGGATCGATTTGGGGATCCGAACGGACAACGTGGTGACCGGATTCCTGACACCGCAAAGCGCGACTCGCCAGAAGCAGGGTACCGCGGTGCCGCCGCCGGAACAGATTCTGGCGACGCAGCGGCAATTGCTGGAGAAATTGCGTGCGGTGCCAGCCGTCGAGGATGCGGCGCTGAGCACGGGTATGCCGCTGTCAGGTTCTGGCAGTTTTCCATTCGCGATCGAAGGGCAGTCCGCTGATCCGAAGCATCCGCCGACTGCCGATTTTGAAGCGGCGACGCCGAGTTTCTTCGAGACGTTTGGCGTGCATCTGGTGCGCGGACGCTTCCTGAGCGAGAGCGATACGGCCAGCGGACCACCGGCGATTGTGGTGAACGAAAGCTTTGTCCGGCGCTATCTGGCCAACGCGAATCCGCTGAACACGCAGCTGATGGTGGGCGTTCCGCTGCCGGGACAGAACCAGCCTGGGCCAGCGCGGGCGTTCCAGATTGTGGGCGTGTATCACGACATGATGAACAACGATCATCTGACGGGCGGAGCGCAACCACAGATGTATCTCTCGCTCGACCAGTTCGCCTGGCCGTATGTCGGGGTGGCGGTGCGGACGAGTGTGGATCCTGCGTCGGTGATGCCGGGGGTGCGAAGCGCTGTGTCCGCGGGCGCGCCGGGATTTACTTTGGAATTTGTGACGACGATTCGGCAAATTATTCAGGACCAGACGACGGGCGACCGGTTCGGGATGGTGCTGTTTGGAGGCTTTGCCGTGGTGGCGCTGGTGCTGGCGGCGCTGGGAATCTATGGCGTGATGTCGTTCACCGTGGCACAGCGAACGCATGAGATTGGGCTGCGCATGGCGCTGGGCGCGCAGAAGAGTGAAGTGGTGGCGCTGATTGTGCGGAGCGGGATCAAGCTGGCGCTGCCGGGGATGGCGATCGGCCTGGTGGGCGTGTTTGTATTGGGGCGGCTGATGCACTCAACGCTGTACGGCGTGGGAGCAATGGACTACGCGAGCACCGGTCTGGTCGCGGTGGTGCTGCTGGCGGTGGCGCTGCTGGCGTGCTGGATTCCGGCGCGGCGTTCGGCGCAGGTGGACCCCATGGTGGCGCTGCGGGACGAGTGACGAGCGTAACCAGGTAAACCCTCGTAACCTCCTGATGAATCAGCGCGTTTTCGCGGAAGATGCGCCTATAATCTGCGAGATGTCTTTGGCGCCCGGCTCGATTTTAGGCGATTACGAAATTGTCGCGCCGTTGGGCGCGGGCGGTATGGGCGAGGTGTATCGCGCGCGCGATGCCAGGCTGGGACGCGAAGTTGCGATCAAGGTGCTGCCGGATTATTTCTCCAAAGACCCGATCCGTCTGGCTCGTTTTGAACAGGAAGCGCGCGCGGCCGCGGCGCTGAATCACCCCAACATTTTGGTGGTGTATCAGATGGGGACATGGGAAGGCGTGCCCTATCTGGTGGCTGAGTTGCTGGAAGGCGAGACGCTGCGGGAGCGCCTGAATCGCGGTCCGCTGCCGCTGCGCAAGGTGATTGACTACGGCGTGCAGATTGCGCGGGGCCTCGAAGCGGCGCACCGCAAGGGGATCGTTCACCGGGATCTGAAGCCGGAAAATCTGCTGCTGACGAAAGATGGGCACGTCAAGATTCTGGATTTCGGGCTGGCGCGGATGACGCAGCTGGAAGGCGCAGAAGTCCACGAAGCGGCGACGTTCGGCGACGGGATCCAGATGGGAACCGTGGGGTACATGTCGCCGGAGCAGGTGCGGGGACAGCCGACGCATCCGCAGTCGGACATTTTTTCGCTCACCGTGATTCTGCGCGAGATGCTGACGGCGCAGCGAACGTTCCAGAAGGGGACGTCGGTGGAGACGATGACGGCGATTCTGAATGAAGAGCCGCCACCGATTACCGACGGATCGGCGAATCTGCCGCCGGGATTGCAGAAGATTTTGTACCGCGGGCTGGATAAGGATCCGGATCATCGATTTCAGTCGGCGGCGGATCTGGCGTTTGCGCTGGAAGCGCTGTCGGACGCGGCGACGAGTACAGTTCCGGTGCGTTATGTGACGCCGATCGAACGAGCGAGCCGGCGGCGTAATTTAACGGGCGGGGCCTTGCTGGTGGTGATCGCTGGGCTGGGGCTGCTGGTGTATTGGGCAGCGCGGCCGGAGCCTGCTCCCACGGTTGCGAACTATACGCAACTGACCCATGACGGTGGGCAGAAGACGCTGATTGGAACGGATGGAGCGCGGCTATATCTGAACATCATTACGTCGGCGGTGCAGCGGATTGCCGCGATGCCGGTGGCGGGAGGCGAGCCGAGGGATGTTGCGATGCCGTCGCCGAATATGGAGCCGGTGGGGATAGCAGCAGATGGTTCGGCGTTCCTGGTGGTGCAAGGCAGCGGGGTTCCGTTTCGGGGAGCGCTGTGGAGTTTGCCGATGCTGGGAGGCTCTCCGCGACGGCTGGGAGAGACGGTTGGAGATGCGGCAGCGTGGTCCGCGGATGGACGGAAGCTGGCCTACGGTGATGGCGGGAATTTGTATGTGGCGAAAGCAGACGGCACGGAGCCCCACAAAATTCTGACGGTGGAAAGCCTGGTGGATGACCTGGTCTGGTCTGCGGATGGGAGCCATCTGCGGTTTGGGACGTCGCAGGCTATTGGATCGAGCATCGGGCAGCACATGCTTTGGGAGGTGGCTGCAGATGGCTCGGGACTGCATCGGCTGATGCCGGGATGGCATACGCCGCCGGACGAGTGCTGCGGGACGTGGAGCGCGGATGGGAAGTTTTTTGTGTTCGAGTCGCAGGGACAGATTTGGGCGCTGCCACGGAGTTCGGGGTTTTTGCATTCTGCCACGGCGCCGATTGCGCTAACGTCGAGCCCGATGTCGCTGTCGTCGCCGGTGGCGGGCAAGGATGGGCGGAAATTGTTTGTGGTGGGCGCGACGTATCGCGGAGAGTTGACGCGCTACGATGTGCGGTCGCGGGAATTTGTGCCGTTTCTTGAGGGGATTTCGGCAGAGTATGTTTCGTTTTCGAGCGATGGGCAGTGGGCGGCGTACGTTTCTTATCCTGAGGGGACGCTGTGGCGTTGCAGGGTGGATGGGAGCGAGCGGCTGCAACTGACGTCGCCGCCTCTACATGCGGTGCTGCCGCGGTGGTCGCCGGATGGAAAGACGCTGGTGTTTTTTGAGTTTGCGGTGAGCTCGACGCAGCCCGGGCGAATCTATGAGGTTCCGTCGGCGGGCGGGAGCGTGACGGAGCTGATGCCGAACGACCAGCAGAACCAGATGGATCCGAACTGGTCTCCGGATGGGAAGAAGATTGTGTTTGCGGGGAATCCGACGGACGCGGCAACGGCAAAGACGCCGGCATCGATTCGCATTTTGGATGTTGCGACGGGACAAGTGTCGGTGCTGGCGGGATCGCAGGGATTTTTTTCGCCGCGGTGGTCTCCGGATGGGCGATCGATTGCGGCGATGAGCGCGGATTCAAGCACGCTGCTGCTGTTCGATCTGGCGACGCAGCACTGGAGCGAGGTGGCGCGGGGGACGTTTGGGTGGATTAACTGGTCGAAGGATGGGGAGTTTATTGAATTCCTGGATTTTACCGGGAAGGGCGCGGTGGTGCGGGTGAGGATGGCGGACCACATGACGGAACGCGTGGCGGACCTGACAAACTTCGTGACGACGGGACAGTATGGGGGATCGCTGGCGCTGGCTCCGGATGATTCACCACTGCTGCTGCGGGACCGGGGAACGCAGGATGTGTATGCGCTGGACTGGACGGAGTAGTGGTCGTTAGAGCTTGAGGTAGGCGGCTGGAGTAACGATGCGGGTGGGTCCGTGGGTGCGGAGGGAGAGCAGGTCTTTGTCGCCGGTGATGAGGAGATCCGCGCGGGCGCGCTGAGCGCACTCGAGGAATTTGTCGTCGCCGGGATCGCGGCAGAGGTGGAGGGTGTTGGAGATTGGAACGCGGATGGCGTGCTGCAGAACATCCCTGAGCAGGTTTTCGATGCGGGCGTCAGGCCAGCTGCACGTGAATCTAAATGTAAATGCGATCTCCTCTTCGATTTCTGAGCAGATCGCCATGGTGTCGCCGGTCGTCGCTTTGGTTATCGCGAGGAATGGAGTGCCGTTCACGCCGCCAAAGTGGAAAGCCGAAATCCAAACGTTTGTATCGACAACGACGATCATCCGGCTTTCCGGTCTTCCCGTTCCTGTTGCGCACGCCTTGCGGCGCGAGCTTCTTTGACGAGGCGGGGAACATCGGCCTCGGTATAGCCATGCAGATTGCGAGTGGCACCATATTCGGCAGCTTCGCGCAGGGCTTTCATGATTTGCTTCGTTTCAAGTTCGCGCAGGGCTTCGCGGAAGACTTCACTCATGGTGCGGCTTTCCTGTTTGGCGATGGCTTCGGCGCGGGCGGCGAGGTCGGGAGGCAGGCTGATGGTAAAGACGCGGGATTTGCGGGGCTTGGCGGTTTTCTTTGGCGCTGACTTCTTCGCTGCGGCCTTCTTTGCCTGGGGGCGGGCGGGTTTGCGCGGGGATTTTTTGGCTGGCTTGGCTGGCATGGAGGAATATTACAGCGTAATGGATTGTCATACAACGACGGATGAGAGGCAACGGTACGTGGGTAATATTGTCGGCATGATGAGGCGGATGGTTTGGTGCGGGGTGTTGGCTGTGACGGTTTGCGGCGCGATGAGGGCGTCTGTCGCGTGGGGGCAGGAATTGCCGGCGACGTCGGGGCCGTGGGTGATGGAGAAGAGCGGGTCGACGGCGGGGCTGCGGGGCATTCACGCAGTGGGCGGCGGTGTGGCGTGGGCGAGCGGGACGAATGGAACGGTGCTGCGGACGGAGGATGGCGGGTACGAGTGGCAGAGCTGCGCGATGCCTCCGGGTGCGGAGAAATTGGATTTTCGCGGGATCTGGGCGTGGGACGATAACACGGCGATGGTGATGGCCAGCGGAACGGGGGATGCTTCGCGGATTTATGAGACGAAGGATGGGTGCTCGAGTTGGAAGTTGCTTTTTACGAATCCGGACAAGGATGGGTTTTGGGATGCGATGGTGTTTGAGGACTGGCCACGCACTCCTCCCTCCGCGTTCGATGGCTGGATCCTGGGAGATCCTGTCCGACATGAGTTTCAGCTCTTGCACACACAGGATGGCGGGACGCATTGGCTGTTGGAGAGCAAGAAAGCGCCTCGCGCCGAGCCCGATGCGCAGGGTGCGTTTGCGGCGAGCAATTCGGCCTTCATCCTTGCGCCGGATGCGCTCGGACATCGGACGTTTCCAATATTCGGGTCTGGCGGGACTGCGGGAGCGTTTGTATACCGATCGATGACGAGAACTATCTGCGTCGACGGTTGTTCGGAAAAGGACGCATCATCGCCGAGCGCCGCCCGGGATTGGAACAAGGCTGCTGCGTCCCTTGCGGGCGGAAATGCGTCCTCTGGAGTGTTTTCCATCGCCTTCCGCGATCGGGAGCACGGGATTGTCGTGGGCGGCGATTACGCCAAACCTAATGATTCTGAGGGGACTGCCGCGTGGACGGCGGACCTTGGCAAGACGTGGACGGCGGCTGCCAAGCCTCCCCATGGCTACCGTTCGGCGGTGGCGTGGGATGCGGAGGCGAAGGCCTGGATTGCGGCGGGGACGAATGGCTCCGACATCAGTTATGACGATGGAAAGACATGGGTTAGTCTTGACGATGGGAACTGGAACGCTCTGAGTCTGCCATGGGTGGTGGGGCCGAATGGGCGGATTGCGAAGCTGGACCCGGGGAAACTGCCCAGGAGTGGAGATCAGAGCGGGGCGAAATAACGGTTCGGACAGCAGATCGCCCTCATGGGCTAAAGCCCCTTCATTTTGTTCAGGTTACGGCACGACTGAAGTCGTGCCCTGACACGAAGCTCTAGATCCGCGGCGCTTTCGAAAAACTCCGCGGAGCCTCCGAAAAACATCGTTCAGCCCCGATAGCCCGCTTCCTTTGCCTTCTAAAAAAGCTTTCGGCTGACGAACGGCTACAAAACTCACGGACGAAGCATGCCAGGTGAGCGTTTCGGGGGGAAACCGCGTCTATTCCATGAGTTGCCAGGCAGTAGGATAGAGGGAACGGCTTCCTCCTGCCGGGCAGGTCTCCGGCGGGCCCGGGTCGATTCCGGGATCCTCTTCAAAACCCTGGAAAAGAGAGACTTCCGCAAAGCTTTCTATGGCTGAATTTGTAATCAGGCTCGCCGATGAGCGGGGGCATGTGCAGGAGCAGCTGCAGAGTGCGGCGACGGCGGACGAGTTGCGCCAGCGCTTCACGCAGGCGGGGTACTTCGTCTACTCGGTGAAGCCGCGGGGGCTGACCGGGAGCGCGCGCAAGACGAAGCTCGAAACATTTCTGATTTTCAACCAGCAATTTCTGACGCTGATTAAGGCGGGACTGCCGATTCTGGGGTCGCTGGAGATGCTGGCCAAGGGACAGAAGAACCCGAACTTTTCCGGACAGCTGATGAACGTGGCGGCGCGGGTGCGGACGGGCGAGGCGATTTCGTCGGCATTCGAGGCGCAGGGCGGATTTCCGCTGATGTATACGACGACGCTGCTGGCCGGCGAGCGGTCGGGCAATCTGGAAGAGGTGCTGGGACGGTATCTCGCGTTTCAGCGGATTACGCTGACGTTCCGGAAGAAGCTGGTGGCGTCGCTGATTTACCCGGCGCTGCTGATCACGCTGGTGTTCGGGATGTTCATCTTCATGATCACGTTTGTGGTGCCGCAGTTCGCGAAGCTATACGACCAGATTGGGTCGCAGCTGCCGGCGATTACGCTGGCCATGCTGGCGATTGGGCGGATTGCGCAACATTACCTGCTGTATATTTTGCCGGCGATGGCGCTGGTGATTTTTCTGGTGTGGCGGTGGAGCCGGAGCAGTTCGGGGGCAGAGCGGCTGGATGGATTCAGGATCGCGATGCCGGTGTTTGGGAAAATCTGGCTGAAGTATCAGGTGGCGATGTTTGCGCGGACGCTGTCGACGCTGCTGAGCGGAGGCATTCCGCTGGTGCCGTCGCTGGAGACGGCGGCGCGGTCAATTACGAGCAGGCGGATCAGCAAGGCGGTTACCTCTTCTGTGACCAGCGTGCGGGAAGGCAAAGGGCTGGCGCTGAGTCTGGAGGGGACCAAGGTCTTCCCGGAATTGTCGGTAGAGATGATTGAGGTGGGCGAATCGACGGGCGCGCTGCCGCAGATGCTGAATTCCGTCGCGGAATTTTTTGAGGACGACGTGCAGACGGCGCTGACGGCCGCGCTGGCGTTGATTGAGCCAGCCATCCTGATTGTGATGGGCGTGGTGGTGGTGATTATTTTGATCGCGCTCTATCTGCCCATCTTCTCGATGGGGAACAGCATGGGCGGCGTGCGGTAATACAGGTTTCAGGTTTCACGGAGTTTTAAATGGCAGAGACACCGTTATTAACGCTACCGACCGAGCAGGATGAGACTGCGATGGCGCAGGCACTGGCGCGGCGGTACCGCTCGGAGTTTGTGGATCTGCGGAACTTCCGCATCCAGCATGATGTGCTGCGCAGCGTGCCGGTGGACATGATGTTCCGGTACAATTTTGTGCCGCTGGAGCAGGAACCGGACCGGCTGGTGATCGCGGTGAGCGATCCGAGCAAGCTGATGATGCTCGACGAGATTGCAGGCCTGCTGGGGCAGCGGATTGTGACGCGGGTGGCGACGCTGTCGCAGATTACCGATCTGCTGAAGAAGACGGAGCAGAGCCAGCGCGTGCTGGATGAAGCATCGGAAGGGCTGACGTTCGACGTGCTGTCGTCGGACGACAATCCGGACGAGAACATTTCGATTGAGAAGCTGACGTCGGAAGAAGACATCAGCCCGATTATCCGGCTGGTGGACACGACGATTTTCACGGCGCTGGAGCGGCGCGCTTCGGACATTCATATTGAGACGTTCGACGATTCAGTGCTGGTGAAGTACCGCATTGACGGAGTGCTGCAGGCGGCGATGGCTCCGATTGCGCGCGAGCATCACACGACGATTCTGTCGCGCATCAAGATTATGTCGGAGCTGGACATTGCGGAACGGCGCGTGCCGCAGGACGGACGCTTCAGGGTGCGGTATAAGGGGCGGCTGATCGACTTCCGCGTGTCGATTATGCCGACGGTGCATGGCGAGAACGCCGTGCTGCGCGTACTGGATAAAGAATCGATGAGCGAGAAGTTCCGCAAGCTGACGCTGGATGTGGTGGGCTTTGCGGACGACGATTTGAAGCGGTTCCGGCGGTACATCCGCGAGCCGTACGGCATGGTGCTGGTGACGGGGCCGACGGGATCGGGCAAAACGACGACGCTGTATGCGGCGCTGAACGAGATTAAGAGCGACGAAGACAAGATCATCACGATTGAAGACCCGGTGGAATATCAGATTCGCGGGATCACGCAGATTCCGGTGAACGAGAAAAAGGGTCTGACGTTTGCG
Source organism: Acidobacteriaceae bacterium (assembly GCA_035482355.1). Taxonomy (GTDB): domain Bacteria; phylum Acidobacteriota; class Terriglobia; order Terriglobales; family Acidobacteriaceae; genus Palsa-343. Next base: position 20,553 of record DATHQV010000053.1, read on the forward strand.
CGCGGATTGCGGTCGATTTTGCGGCACGATCCCGACAAGATTCTGGTGGGCGAAATCCGCGACCAGGAGACGGCGCAGATTGCGATCAACTCCGCGCTGACCGGGCACCTGGTGTTCACGACAGTGCACGCAAACAACGTGGTGGACGTGCTGGGACGATTCCTGAACATGGGCGTGGAGGCTTACAACTTTGTGTCGGCGCTGAACTGCATTCTGGCGCAGCGGCTGGTGCGAACGATTTGCGAACACTGCGCGCACGACGTGCACTACGACGAGGAGATGCTGATATTGAGCGGCATGGATCTGGCGGAGTGGCGGGACTTCCCTTTCCGCGAAGGCGCAGGATGCATCGAATGCGGTGGGACGGGGTTCCGGGGACGGACGGCGATTCACGAACTGCTGGATTTGACCGATCCGATCAGGGAAATCATTTTGGAAAAGAAGCCGAGCTCGGAAGTGCGGAAGCTGGCGCAGGCGGAGGGCATGCACTTTTTGCGCGAGAGCGCGCTGGACCGGGTGCGGCGTGGATTGACGACGCTGAAAGAGATCAACAAAGTTACCTTTATTGAGGCTTCCCGATAGTGGCGAGACTGGAAGAGATTTTCAAATCGGCAGCGGGAACGCGCCCACGGCTGGCGTGCGAGATTCGCGCGGAGGGCGTTACGGCAGGACGCGCGTCAATGGAAAAGCGCGGGGCGGAAACTGTATTGGCCTTTGCGCCGCTGGCGGTAGGCGCGCTGACACCGGGACTGAAGGTTCCGAATTTCGGCGACCGCGCAGCGGTGGCAGCAGCGCTCGAAAGCGCGCTGAGCGCGACGAACGCGCGGGATCGCGCGGTGACACTGGTCATTCCCGACGCGGCGGCGCGTGTGTTGCTTCTGGATTTTGAAACGCTGCCCACGCGGCGGCAGGAGATTCTGCCGGTGATCCGGTTCAGGCTGCGCAAGATGGTGCCGTTTGAAGTGGAGAACGCGGCGGTGAGCTACCAGATTATGGCGCAGAAGCCCGGACACGTGAGCCTGCTGGTGACGGTGATGCCTGGAGATGTGCTGGAGGAATACGAAGCGGTGGTGCGCGAAGCGGGGTACGAGCCGGGATCGGTGTTGCCGAGCACGCTGGCAACAGCGGCGGGACTGGACGCGGTTGGCGCGGCGCTGATGGTGAACTACACGCACGCTTCTGTGACTACGGCAGTTACGAATGGCAATGAAATGCTGCTGCACCGGACGATGGATTTGCCCGCCGAAGAGAAGGCGCACGAAGAAGAGATGGCGCAGGCAGTGATTACGGCGCTGGCGTGGTATGAAGACACGCTGAAGGCGACACCGGAGAAATTGCACTATGCGGGTCCTGGCGGAGCGCAGAGTGTGCATCCGTCGGGCTGGCTGCGGTTTGTGGATCCGGCCCCGCCGGTAGAAGATTTGGCGCCGCCTTCAGGCGCATCCATGATGACGAATGTGCCGGTGGGAACGACTGCAGGCGTGACGGGGGCGCTGACCCTCGCATGAAAATTACAGTCAATCTGGCAACGCGGCCCTTTGTTGAGCTGGGCTCGATTTACAACCGGCTGCGGACGTGGATGGCGATTCTGGCGGTTCTCGGACTGGCACTGTGGTTTATGTATCGTAGCGAGCGCGTTCAGGCTGAGGGAAAGATGGCCTACGTGGAAAGCGTGCAGAGCCACGTGAAGCAACTGCAGCAGCAGCAGGCGAGCTATCAGGCGCTGATGCAGCAGCCGAAGGACGCGGCGATTCTGGCGCAGTCGGATTATTTGAACGACCGCTTCAAGCACAAGGCGTTTTCGTGGACGGCGACGATGACGGATCTGGAAACGGTGCTGCCGTCGGGTGTTGAAGTGCTGTCCATCGATCCGATTGTGGCGAAGGATGGGCACGTCACGATTCGGCTGCGGGTGACGGGCGGGCGGGATCACGCGCTGGATTTGATCCGGAACCTCGAACAGTCAAAACATTTTGTGCAGCCGCGGCTGGCCACCGAATCGCTGGCCACGGGCAACGGACCGCCGGGGATGGTGCAGGACATTAGCGGGAACAGCGCGGTGAACTTCGATATCCTCGCCGACTATCGGCCTCTGCCGTTGCCTGCAGCAGGGGATGAAGAGAAGCCGGCCGAGGCGGAGAATTCGGCGGGAGGCGCGAAGCCGGCGATGAAGCATCCGGGCGTGAAGAAGTCGCTGGGCATGAAGAAGCAGGGCGTGACAAAGCCGCAGGGCGTGAATATGCCGCAGGGGGCGGCGAAGAAGCCGCAGGCGGATCGGACGCCGGGACCGGTGGCGGTTCCGCAGGGCGCGCCGGCGCCAGCGGGGAGGCCGCAGCCATGAACAGCGTCCGCGAACTTTTCACGAAGCTGAATCTGCATTTCGCCGCGCTGGGCGTGATCCTGGTGCTGGATATTTTTATCGGCGTGCGCTATGGCCTGGCCTGGGAAGCGATTCGCTCCGACCAGTCAAACGCATTTGTGCAGCAGCAGATTTTGTATGGGCAGCTGCGCGCACAGATGGAGCACCTGACCGATTTGCCGAAGAAGGTGGACACGGCGGACCAGGATGCGCAGAAGTTTTACGGAGCGCGGATTTCGCCAAACTACTCAACGATGCTGGCGCAGTTGATGGACGCGGCGGAAAAGGATCACGTGCAGCTGTCGCGGTCGGGCTATGCGCAGGCGCGGGCGATTCCGGGGCTGATGGAAGTGAGCATCGACGCGGCGCTGAGCGGGCCGTATACGGACACGATGCACTTTATCAACGATATCGAGCGGGATCGCAACCACGTGTTCTTCATCATCGACGGCATTACCCTGACCGGGCAGCAGGGCGGGATGGTGAACCTGCGGCTGAAGCTGAAGACATATCTTCGTTCGGACGCGACGGATTTGCCGCTGGCGAACAATCCTGACGAGGAGGCACGATGAAGACAGGTTTCGAGAACAAGCGGAACGTCGTGACTCTGGCGGTGCTGGGGGTGATTCTGTTGTTGTGCGCTGCTTACTTCGTCGACAAGATGTTCCTGGGCGGGCCGGCGCCGGCACCTGCGCCGCAGTCCACTACGGAGCAGCCTGGAACAACGCAGGCGGGGGGACAGAGCACGGGAGTGGAGCGGACAAGTTCCACATCGACGAACGGTCATGCGGCGAAGAAGGTCGTGTCGCTGGCGACGCTGGATCCTACGCTGCATCCGGAGCTGATGGCGGGAGCGGAGTCGCTGGAATATGCCGGCGGCGGCCGGAATATTTTCTCGATGTCGTCAGCGCCGGTGAAGATGGAGCAGGCTCTGGGGCCGGTGCGGCCGGGCCCGGTTACACCCGTCGCGGCGGTGCCGACGGGACCGCCGCCACCGCCGACGATCGACCTGACATTTTTTGGATACGAATCGGGCGGTGGCGCAAAGAAGGCGTTTCTGCTGCATGGCGAAGATGTGTTCATTGCGTCGGAAGGCGACGTGGTGGATCACCACTACAAAGTTGTGAAGATTAGCCCACTGTCGATTCAGGTGACGGATCTGCTGTACAACAATACGCAGACGCTGCCTTTGTCGCAGACTTGAGATGACGATGCGATCCTTCCCTTCCCTTTTTCGTCGAACGAAAATGGATGCGCGCCGCGTACAGGATGCCTGCGACCCGGAAGCTGGGTACATGCTGCTGGCTGTGATTTTTCTGACGCTGGTGTTGATGATCAGCCTGGCGATGGCGGTGCCGAAGATTGCCATGTCGATCCAGCGCGATCGCGATCTGGAGACGATCCATCGGGGCGAGCAGTACAAGCGGGCAATCAAGCTTTATTACAAGAATTTCGGGTCGTATCCAACAACGATCGACCAGCTGGTGCAGACGAACAACATGCGATTTCTGCGGAAGCGGTATAAGGATCCGCTGACGGGCAAAGACGACTGGAAGCCGGTGATCTACGGGCAGGCGCATGTGCGGCCGCTGGGATTCTTCGGGCAACCGCTCTCCGCGATGGGCGGAGGGGTTGGCGTGGCGTCGGCGGTGATGGGCGGGGCATCGAGCGGGATGTACGCGATTGCCGCGCCGGTAACGACGGACGCGAATGGGCTGCCGGTGGCGGGAAGCGATTCGCCGGGTGGAAGCACGGGCTCCTCGGGAAGCTCAGCGTTTGGATCGAGCAGCGGGTCCGATTCAGGATTCGGATCCAGCAGCAGCGGATCGAGCTCGGCATTCGGATCTGGCAGCAGTGGATCAGGCTCGGGATATGGGTCCAGCTCCGGACCTGGATCGAACCCTGGAAATGGTTTGTCGGGGCAGCAGTCGCCCGGTTCGCCGACCGGGGGAAGCAGCGCGTTCGGCGGCTCCAGTTCGGGCCTGGGCGCGTCGTCGGGGAGCGGGACATCGGCGACCACGTTTGGCGGTGGTGGACCGATTGTGGGCATGACGCTGACCGTGAACAAACCATCGCTGATCGACTACAAGTTGCAGACGCGCTACAACAAGTGGGAATTCAACTACGACCCGATGGAAGACCAGATGATGGCGGCGGCCAGCATGTTTGGCGGCAGCGCGACGGATTCGACCGGGAATGGAACGGGCACGAATGCCACGCAGTTTGGCGGCAGTACGGGCACTACGGGCAATAACGGATTTGGATTTGGCGGGACGACCAATCCGACTGGCGGGAGCAACAATCCGGCTGGGCCGGGCTCGGGGAGCGGGTCGAATGGGAGTGGGTCGTCCAATCCGAACTCGCCCAATTCACCGCAATAGCGAAGGCCCGTCATCCACGATGGGATGACGGGCCTCGATCTTTCCTTCCGGCTGGAGCCGGGACAATCTCTAAAACTTAGACCTGGAACGACGAACCGCAGCCGCAGGTGCTCTTGACGGTCGGGTTCTCGAACTTGAAGCCAGCCGCTTCGATGGTCTCGACGTAGTCCACGACGCAGCCGTTGAGGTACATCATCGAGGTCGCGTCGAGGAAGACTTTGAGGCCGTCAAAGTCGTAAACCTTGTCCATCATGCCGGACTGGTTTTCGAACGACATGGAGTACTGGAAGCCGGAGCAGCCGCCGCCAACCACGCCGATGCGGAGACCGGCGGGCAGGGGATCCTGGGTGGCCATGATCTCGCGCACCTTCTTCACGGCGCTGTCGGTCAGCCGGACAGGGGTGGGCTTGGGCGTTGCGACTTCAGGGGTAACAACTTCCGGGGTCGCGGATGAAACTTGAGTGGCCATGTCGGCAATTCTCCTGGGGGTGGTTCTCTACTCCAGTGTATAGCACAGGAATGGCAGGAACCGCCCAGAAGATTAGATGGCAGAGGATGGCCGAAGGTCGCAAGGCTGCGCAGAGGATTCAGCGATTAGGGGTTAGCCGGGGCCAGGGGCATGGTGACGACAAACGTAGCGCCGAGACCGGGGCCGGGAGAGCTGGTTTCGATGGAGCCACCGTTCTTGCGGGCGAGCTCGCGGCTGACCCAGAGGCCGAGGCCGGTGCCGGCGCCGGTGCGCGTGGTGAAGAAGGGCTCGAAGAGGCGATCCATGACTTCGGGCGCGATGCCGCCGCCGTTGTCGCGAATTTCGAGGCGGGCCGAGCCGTCGTTCTGGCGCAGGTCGATCCAGATGGCACCGCCCTCGGCAACCGCATCGATGGCGTTAGCGAGGAGGTTAGTGACAATTTGGCGAACCTCGCCTTCGATGGCGAGGACGCTGACGGATTCCGGGAAAGCTTCGAAGACCTCGATTCCCTGGGCCGCGATGCGATTGCGGAAGACGGCGAGGCTCTCCTCGAGGAGGGTCGGGAGGTCGACCGCAGCAGGCGCGGTGGTGCCGCGGTAGAAGCCGAGGGTTTGGCGAACGATGGCGGCGACGCGGGCGAGTTCCTCGTCGGCCTGGGTGAGCCAGAGGTGCAGGGATGAATCGGGTTCGGTCATGCCCACGGAGAGGTAGAGCAGGTTGGTGACGGCCTCCAGCGGGTTGTTGATCTCGTGGGCGATGGTGGCGGCGAGTTTCCCTGCGGCGGCGAGTTTTTCGGACTGGCGCAGCGCTTCTTCAGCCAGCCTGCGGTCGGTTACATCCATCGCGACGCCGTAGATGCGGAGCGGTTTGCCCGCGGAGTCGAAGACGGCTTCTGCGCGGAAGTAAAACCAGAGAGTGCGGCCATCGGGCGGATGCACACGCAGTTCGATGGCGTGCGGGCCGCCGGCCATGACGCGTCCGATAGCGGCAACAATCTGGGAGCGGTCGGCGACATCCACGAAGCGCAGATAACCGCTGAAGTCGCCGGTGTCGTCGACGTCAGTGAAGGTGGGCACTTTGGCAGCCCAGGTGAGTTGATTGTTGACGAGATTCCACTCGAAGGCGCCGATGTTGGCAGCTTGCTGTGCGCGGCGGAAGCGCTCCTCGCTGGCCTCGAGGGCTTCGCGGGCCGTCGTTAGCTCCGTCACATCGCGAATGAGCGCGGCCATACCCTCCGCAGTGGGGAAGGCATGCACGTCATACCAGGAGTGCGAGCCGTCAGGCTGGTTGTAGGGGACAAGGAAACTTTGGCGCGTGCGGTCGGTGAGGACGCGCTGATAGCCGAAATAGAATTCGCTGGCCGCCGCTTCCGGGAAAAGCTCCCAAAGGCTGCGCCCGATGAGCTGTTCGCGGGATTTACCGGTCTTGTCGCAGACGCGCTGGTTGACATAGGTGAAGCAGAATTCGCGATCGAGCGCGATGAAGGATTCCGCCACGGATTCGACCAGCTCGATCACCTGGTCGCGGGCTTCCTGCTGAAGGGTCTCGGCGACAACGGACGGAGAAGCGTCGAGGACGAGGCCGGTCCACTTGAACGGCGAGCCATCGGGGGCGCGTTGCAAACGGGCCCAGACCTGCATCCAGCGCAGCGGACCGCCGGGTGGCTGAACGCGGTAGACGCAGGAGAGCTGGCCCGTGGTAGCGCCCTCAATGGCGGCGCGCTGGAAGCGATCCCGATCGCCGGGGAGGATGCGCTCCCAAACATCCTCAAAACGGACGCTGGGATCTTCAGGAACGAGGCCGTGGCGGCGAAACATTTCCGCCGAGCAGGCGAGAGTGCGAGCCACAAGATCGAATTCAAAAGCGCCGAAGAGGCCGGATTCTTCGAGGAGCGACAGGGAGGCGAGAGCGTCGGCGCCGCGCAGGATGCGAACGCCGGGGGCGGCCACTGGCTCGGGGAGCGGAGTTGCGGGAGATGCAGAGTTTTCGGGGGCCATGACGGCAATTCGAGCGAAGAGATGGGAGCCTGTAGAGATGAGGCTACTGCAGGTGCAACCGGAGGCGCAAGAATTCGGGATTAGACCGATTCAGTTGGGCGGATCAGCCGAAGGGGAGGGACGCGTCAAGCGGTTGGGACAGACGCCTGGGGGAGTCCGCGGCGTTTGTAGCGGGCGATGGCGAAAACGATGACGCCACCGAGGATCAGCACCAGGGTGGAGACCAGAACTTTGGCGATGGCCAGGGGCTTGTTGGGCTCCTCGTCGGCGGGAATGACCGAAAGCACGATGGTGAACGCGGTGCTGGAGAAGCCAATGAGGGCGAGGATGAGCGCGACGGGACGGCCACCGGGAACGCGGCGAACATCGGCGGCGGCGGGCCGGGACTGCACGCGGGCCATGGCGGCGAAAAGGAACAGGAAGGGCAGAAACGTAGTGACGATGCTCATGCTGACGAGGGCGTCGTAGGCTCCGCGGACGGTGGTTCCGGCCTGGCCGAGGGCGGCGACGACCATGCCGGCGAATCCATAGACGGCGATGGCGACCCATGGCGTTTGGAAGCGCGGATGTATGCGGCCGAAGACGGGCGGCAGGTAGCGGTGGATTCCGGCGACGAAGGGCAGACGCGAGGTGGAGGACAGATAGGAGGCGGCTCCGCCGACGGCGTTCATGGCGAGGAGCACGGCCATGACCGCGGCGAGGATCCAGGGAAAGCCGAGGTGAGCGCAGAGCGCTTCAGTGCCGCGCATGAATCCGTCAACGCCGGAGACGCGGTCGGCAGGCAGGGCGACGAGGAGCGCGGCGGTGCCCGCAATGTAGCTGATAGCGAGCACGATGCCGGTGGTGAGGAGTGCGCGGGGAATGGTTCGACGCGGGTTGTCGATTTCATCGCCCATGAAGGAGCCGGTTTCGCAGCCGCTGAAGGCGAAGAAAATCGTGGAAAGAAAGATGGCATTTTTCAGCGAGGGCCGCGGAATGAGCCCGGCGGCTGTGAAATGCGTGACGGGCCCGAAGCGCAGAGCGGAGATCGCGCCGAGTGCGACCAGCATCACGATGGAGAGCCAGCTACCGGCAGAGCAGATGTTGTTGAGCCACTTGCCGGCGTTGAGGCCGAGGATATTGATGATGGTGATGATGGCGAGCCACGCCACCGCGAAGGTCATGAAGTAGGTGGGGCTGGCAGCGAGAGCGTGTCCGCGAGCCCCGGCAGCAAAGAGAATGGAGCCTGCGCCGAAGTAGAGGATGGATGGGAAGTAGGGGAGGTTGGACATCCAGTACATCCACGCGGAGAGAAATCCGGAGAAATCGCCGAAAGCTTCGCGGGTCCAGACGTAGAGGCCGCCCTCCTGCGGATAGCGGGAGGAGAGCTCCATGACGCTGGCGGCCATGGGGATGTAGAAGCCGGCGAGCGCGGTGAGCCAGACGACAAACGTGCCGGGTCCGGCAGCGGCGGCGGTAGCAACCCAGCGCACGCTGAGCGCAGCGGCGATGTAAAGCAGGGTGAGATCGCGAAAGCCGAGCGCGCGGCGGAGATGCGGCTGCGCGGGCGGATCCGGAGAGGCAGGGGAATCAGGCATGCGGGACATGCCCGTGCTCACGCAGGACGGCCATGGCCGCATTGCGGCCGTTGATGCCGATCACGCTGCCACCGGGATGCGTGCACGCTCCGCAGAGATAGACGCCGGGCATGGGGGTGCGCGGAGTGAGGCGGCGCGACCACATATAAGGAGGCAGACATTCGCCCTGGAAGATGTGGCCTCCGGTGAGGCCGACCTTTTGCTCGATGTCCGGAGGCCCGAGGACCTGCGCGTCGATGATGGCGGTGTCCATGTTGGAGCAGAATCGGGAGAGCGAGCGCAGAGCGAGGCGGCGCACTTCGTCGCGTCGCGAGTCCCACGTGCCATGCGCGAAGGCGTACGGCACATATTGCGCGAAGACGCTCATGGTGTGCATGCCTGCGGGGACGACGGAGGGGTCGTGGACGCTTTGGAAATAGAGCTCGCCCCAGAGATACGTGGGCAATTCTCCACGGCGCGCTGCGGAAAAGCCGGAACGCCATTCGGATTTGGTGAGAGGCACGTTGATCTGGCCGTAGTGGTGCGGCTGGTTGGCGCCGGGACGCGCGGTGAAGTTGGGCAGTTCGCTGAGCAGGACGTTGAGCTTGACGGTGCAGCCTTCGATGGGAACGCCTTCGACGCGCATGCGCCATTCGGCGTCGGCCGCAGAGCCGAGCAGACGCAGCGTGACGCGGGGATCGGCATTGGAGACGACGATGGGGGCAGCGATCCGCTCTCCGCCTTCGAGCAGAACGCCTTCGCCGGGAAGAATTTGCGCAACGGGAACGCCGGCAGCGATGACGGCGCCGGCTTCCTGCGCAGCGTCGCAGAGGTAGAAGGAGACCATCCCCATGCCGCCCTTCACGTATCCCCACATGCCGGGCATGCCGCCGAGACGGCCGGAAGCGTGATGAAAGCGGATGGATGCGGTGCCGGGATCGAAGGGGCTGGCGTTGGTGCCGATGACGCCCTGGCCGAGGTAGGCAATCTGCAAGCCCTCGTCTTCAACGTAGTGCTCGAGGAATTCAGCCATGGACCAGTCGTAGAGCAGATGGCGGGCGGCATCGTCGTGGCCGAGGCGAGCGTCGATTTCTTCGGGCGTGGGCGCATCGCCGATCCAGCGGTCGCCGTCGCCGGGGGGACGCAGAGCGTCGCGCAGGCGGGTGAGGCAGTCGTTCATGGCGCGCCAGCCTTCGACGTCGCGGGGCGCGAAGCGGCGGACCTCCTCCTCGCAGGCCGCTTCATCGTCCCATAGCTGGATGCTGGAGCCGTCGAGCATGGGGACGAAAAGGCCGTTGACAGCGGGGGTCCAGTGAAATCCGCGAGCGGGGAGTTCGAGCTCTTCGACAATTTTGGGATGCAGCAGTCCGGCGAGATAGGCGCAGGGCGACATGCGGACGGCGGGATGCGTTTCCGGGAACGGCTGCTCGATGGTGCAGGCGCCGCCGACGCGGTTGCGGCTTTCGAGCACGAGAACGCGCTGGCCGTTGCGCGCCAGATAGGCGGCACAGGCGAGTCCGTTGTGGCCGGCGCCGACGATGATGACGTCCCACGTGCGCGCGGCGAGTTCGCGAACCGGCGCGGGTAGACCAATTTCGCCGAGAACGGCAGCGGTCGGCGATGCAACAGGAATGGCCAGAGGAATTCTCCGAGTGGTGGTTCCATGCCAGTATCCACATTGCGATGGGGGGTGCGGAAGAAAAAAACGGAGGCCCCCGAGGAACCACGGGGCTGAGTAACGGTCGCTTACACTGATCCGTTGCGCAGGTGGTGAAAGGAACGGGCGTTGAAGAATCTTCAGATTTTGCTGGTTGGGTTGCTGGCAGGAGCGCAGGCGGCTGCGGGGCAGGCACTGCGGCAGGAACCGTACACGTGGAAGAACGTGCAGATTGTGGGCGGCGGGTTTGTGGATGGCGTGATTTTTCATCCGACTGCGCCGGGGGTGCGCTATGCGCGGACGGATATGGGCGGGGCGTACCGGTGGAATGAGGCGACGCACCGGTGGACGCCGATTCTGGACTGGGTGCCCTACAAGGATCTGAATTTGATGGGCGTCGAGTCGATTGCGGTGGATCCCGCGGATGCGAACCGCGTGGTTCTGGCGTGCGGAACGTATACCAGCGTGGCGACGCCGAATGGAGCGATTCTGCGATCGGACGATCGGGGCCGGACGTTTGAGCGGACGGATGTGCCGTTCAAATTCGGCGGCAATGAGGATGGGCGCGGCAACGGTGAGCGGCTGGTGGTGGATCCGCAGGATGGGAAGGTGCTGTTTTTGGGAACGCGGCACGACGGGCTGTGGCGCTCGCCGGATCGCGGCGTGACGTGGACGCGGGTGGCGAGTTTTCCGGATGTGACGGAGGCAGCGCCAGCGCTGCCCGCTCCGGTCGCGGGGGAGACGATGGAGCAGCACTGGCGGCGGATGCCGGCGCGCGGCGATGGAATTATTTTTGTGAAGTTCGCGCCGGAG
>DATHQV010000054.1:0-3600 GCA_035482355.1 Acidobacteriaceae bacterium
CAGTTCCTCGACCACAAAACTGTTGTGGACGATCTCCTTGCGCACATAAATCGGCGGCCCAAACGCCTCCAGTGCAATCCGGACCACATCGATCGCACGCACCACGCCCGCGCAAAAGCCGCGAGGCTTGAGCAACAGTAAGGTCTTCCCATCGTTCTTTGCTGCTGAAATTCCTGCCATCGCACCCCGCTTGTTGGCCGATTAGATGCTCTTCGAAGTACAGAATCGCCACAAAATCCCTGCCTTCAGGGTACACGATCCCCATTGTGGCGGTACTAATAAACTACCGGAAAGTACCCCAATGGTCAACGTAACCCAAAGAAAGCGCTGGGATTAGCAGTGAAGTGGGATATCCGGGCAGCGAACGGGAGCCCATGCGCCTGACTGTCGTCTTTCTTCCATATGGCCCTCTCGTGCCACGCCTTCCCCCTCCCAGTGCCATTGCCGCCGTCGCCCGGGTGAAGCAACATATTGAGGTCGTTAGCAAACTTCCAGGTCCCCTAGAAATGCTGGAACAGCAACCGAGACCGACCGCAAGACCCGCCCAGGGTCGATCCTCATACGAGGACAGACAGCACCGCAGGCTGCTGCTCGCACTTTTCATTCTGGTTGTGGCGCTCGGGGTTGTGGTCATGAAGGACCGGCAATTCTGGTTCGGCTCGGTACCCGCGGCAGTTGAGATGGATGGAACCGGATACGCGGCATCCCAGACGGCCACCTCGATTCCACCCGCCGCCAAGCATGCCAAGTCAATTCCCACCGTCAAGAAGCAGATTCCGGCCGCCAAGTTCGCGGTCAATCCCATCGACGCGCCGCAACCCGCCGACGCACCCGCCACGGTGACGCGGACCGTGTTGCCTCCGCTGGACGTTGAAGTCGTCGCCGGCGACACGCACCACAAGATTCATCCCGGCAGCAACACCACAAAAGTTGAGCTCAACCGCCCGGCGCACCTGGCTGCCAACTCTGCCCCGGCCACCAACGCAGCCGAACTCGAGCCCATGTCGGCCGACATTCAGCAGCCGTCTTACCCGCTGCTGGCGCAACACATGAATGTGCAGGGCTCGGTTATTTTGCAGGCCATCATCGGCGCCGACGGCGTCGTTCAAGATCTCCACGTGCTCAGCGGCCCGGCTATCCTGGCCTCAGCCGCTCAAGAAGCGGTTCGCGAATGGCGCTTCAAACCTGTCCTGCAGAATGGATCGGCCGTCGAAACCAAGGCCAAGATCACGGTCAACTTCAACATCAAAGTCGCCGACAGTTCCGGAACCACCCTGGCTGAGGCGCACACCGAAGGCATCCGCATCCTCAGCCGCTAGACTTACCCGTTGCCTCTACTCCTTAGCCTCATCCATTAGCCTTAATCATCTGCTCCGCATGCTTGCGCGAAGTCTCAGTCAGTTTCGCCCCGCTCAGCATGCGCGCCACTTCCTCGGTACGCTCCTCGCCAGTGACAGAACGAATCGTGGTCCGCGTGCGTCCGCCCGATTCCTTTTTGTCTTCTTTCTTTTCGACGACGTAATGATGATCGCCAAAAGTCGCAATCTGCGGCAGATGGGTCACACACAAAACCTGATTCGACCGCGACAACGCTTTCAGCTTCTTCCCGACAGCTTCCGCCGCGCGTCCTCCGATGCCCGTATCGATTTCGTCGAACACCAAAGTCCTCTGGGTGCCCCGTTTCTCGCGTCCTTTGCGAGAAGCGGGATCTTTGACCTTCTCGCGTTCTTTACGGAAACTCGAATCCGCTCCGGCCTCGACACTAGCCTTCAGCGCCAGCATCACCCGCGACAATTCTCCACCCGAAGCGATATGTTCCAACTGCCGCAGCGGCTCTCCGGGATTGGTCGAGATCATATACACGACCTGGTCGATGCCCGCGCCCGTCCAGCCCGCGCTTTCCTCGGAAGTAGATATCTCGATCCGAAACGCCGACTTCATCGCGAGATCATTAATCTCCGCCTCGACCAACTTCTCCAGGCGCCGCGCCGCCTCGGCGCGTCTTTTCGACAGAACCCGCGCCGCCTGCAGATACTCCCCAGCCGCTTTCGCCAACTCGCTGCGCAATCCCCGCAGAATCTCGTCCTTGTTCTCGACCTCCGACAACTTGCGCGCCACGTCGGCCCCGAACTGAATCACTTCCTCGAGCGATGGCCCATACTTGCGTTTCAGCCGGTCGAGCAGAGCCAGCCGATCCTCCACCTGCGCCAGATGTTCCGGCGAAGCGTGAATCCCGCCGGCATAATCGCGCACCGTCGCGCCCACATCCTCGACGCTGATCCGCGCTGTTTCGAGTGCTGCTAGCACCTCCTGAAATTTAGGCTCATACCGCACCAACTCTTCGACTTGTTTCTGCGCAGCGCGCAACGATGACGCCGTCGACCCGTTGCCCTCATACAGCAGATCGAACGCATTCATAGCAGCGTTGTAAATTTTTTCGGCGTTTGCCAGCACGCGCTTTTCGGTCTCCAGCCGGTCATCTTCACCGCTCTCAAGGCGCGCTTCTTCGATCTCGCGTTTTTGAAAGATCCACAAATCCACCAGCCGCAGCCGGTCCTGCTCGCCGCGCTCCAATTCCTCAATCCGCGCGCGAATCTGTTTCCACGCCGCGAATCCCGCTTCCACCGCGTCGAGCTGGCTGCCCGCAAACGCATCCAGCAACCCCAACCGCGCCGGACCATCAAACGACAAAATGGATTCGTTCTGCGCGTGAATGGTCGCCAGATGCGGCGCCAGCAGCCGCAACACGGCTACCGTCGCTGGTTGATTATTCACGAACACTCGCCCCTTACCTCCGGCCGCGATTTCGCGCCGCACAATCAGCGTCCCGTCGTCCGACTCGGACAATCCGTTCTGTTCCAGAATGCGGGCCAGCGGTTTTTCAACGGCGCCCTCCGCCTCAAACACCGCCGACACCACGGCCCGCTCCGCCCCCGCGCGGATCACGTCGCTCGACGCCTTCTCCCCCAGCAACAGCGCCAGCGCATCCACCAGGATCGACTTCCCCGCTCCGGTCTCACCCGTCAGCAAATTCAGCCCCTGCCCGAACTCCACCACCAGGCTGTCGATCACCGCATAGTGTTCGAGCCGCATTTCAATCAGCACGGTTTTTCCTATCCAGTCAAATTCGAACGCGAAAGTTTTGCGCAGCATAGCATGAAAGCCGCGGCATAGTAGCGCCGACATCTTGCCGGCTGTTCCGCGGGCGTCTCGCCTGCGGATTCGCAAAGCTTCCCTAGCGCTTGCAACGTACGCCACCGCACAGAGCGTTTCCCTCCCTGCCGTTACCATCGAGCACCCCCATCCCCCGTTTTGAAGCAATTTCCCTCCTCCCATCATCTAAAATGTCTCGATGGCCCTTGCCGGACAGTATGCGGTCGAAAGTCATCCGCACGCGATCCCCGCGACCATGCAAGCTGCAGTCTACTGCGGCGTAAACGACGTCCGTCTCGAAACCGTCCCTGTTCCCAAGATCGGCCCAGGTGAAATGCTCGTCCGCGTCCATTCGTGTGGGGTCTGCGGCACCGACCTCAAAAAAATTTCCACAGGCTCGCACTCCGCCCCCCGCATCTTCGGACACGAAACTTCCGGCATGGTCGC
>DATHQV010000055.1:0-47042 GCA_035482355.1 Acidobacteriaceae bacterium
CAGCAGTTTTTCTCCGTGAGGCGTCATGCGGAGAAGGATGCGGCGGTGATCGGTGGGATCGGGACAGCGGCGGATGAGGCCCTGATCGATGGTGCGATCGACCAGTTCGACGGCGCTGTTGTGCTTGAGCAGCATGCGGGCGGCAACATTGGCGATGGTGGGGTCGAGCTCTTCCGGCATGCCCCAGATGCACTGCATGAGTTGATATTGCTGGGCGCGGAGGCCTGCGGCTTCAGCGGCTATTGAGGAAAAATGCAGGAATTTCCGTTGCTGAAAGCGGAACTCCGCCAGGCGGCGCATCTGTGCACGGGTGAGTGGAGCTGGTTCGCTGGGAGTGGACTGTTTGTGATTCTGGCGTGCGAGGGTGAGGACCCCTGAGTTCTCCGCAAACATCATGTGAATATCGTATCAGGATATATCGTGCTACGACATTTGAGGGTTTGTATCGGAGGACGTATCCGGTGGCGCGCCGGGATCGGCGAGGATGGCGCGGGCATCGGCCTCGTCGTCGGAACTGACCTGCATTTGAAGAGGTCCAAGGCCCGGTTCCATGATGCGCGCGTTTTCGCCGGAGAGAAAAACCTCAATGCCGGCGGATTCCAGGCGCAGTTTCGCCATTTCGGCTTCCATGGGTTCGTTGAAACTGGCAATTGTCACCACGTCTGGCATAATTCTCCTTTTTTGCGTGCGGGACTACGATGCTTCGTCTGCCTGTTTCCGCAGTTATACAGCTTGGATGTGATTCGTGCGCGCGGTGAGGGCTGGCAGGCCTTTATTTCGCGATAACGATAGAATGATTAGTTCTCACGGAGGTTTTCTCGATTGATTCCGCGCTATACACGGGCCGCGATGGGCCGCATTTGGACCGACGAAGCGAAGTACCGCGCCTGGCTGGAAGTGGAAACGGTGGCCAGCGAAGTGCTGGCTGAGGATGGCGTGGTTCCGGCAGATGCGGCGAAGGCGATCCGGGCAAAAGGCGATTTTGATGTCGAGCGCATCCACGCGATTGAAGCGGAAGTGAAGCACGACGTGATCGCGTTTACGACGGCGGTTGCGGAGAAAGTGGGTCCGGAATCGCGGTGGCTGCATTACGGGCTGACGTCGAACGATGTCGTCGACACGGCGCAGGCGCTGCAGGTGAAGGCGGCTTCGTCGCTGATTGCGGAAGACATTGAGAAGTTGCTGGGCGTGCTGAAAAAGAGGGCGATCGAGTTCAAAAACACGCCGACGGTTGGACGCACGCATGGGATGCATGCGGAGCCGACGACGTTTGGGCTGAAGATGCTGAACTGGTATGCCGAGATGCGGCGCAACCAGGAGCGGTTTGCGGCGGCGACTGAGCAGATGCGCGTGGGCAAACTTTCCGGCGCGGTTGGCACGTTTGGGCACATTGGTCCGGAACAGGAAGAGCGGATTTGCGCGCGGTTGGGACTGGAAGCGGCACCGGTTGCGACGCAGGTAATCCAGCGCGACCGGCACGCGTTCTATGTTGCGACGCTGGCGGTGATGACGGCGACGCTGGACAAGATTGCTACGGAAGTTCGGCATTTGCAGCGGACGGAAGTGCGCGAGGTGGAAGAATTTTTCTCGGCGAAGCAGAAGGGTTCGTCGGCGATGCCCCATAAACGGAATCCGATTACCGCGGAGCAGATTTGCGGGTTGGCGCGCGTGGTTCGGGCGAATTCGCAGGCCGCGCTGGAGAATGTGGCGCTGTGGCACGAGCGCGACATTTCGCATTCGTCGGTGGAGCGCGTGATTCTGCCGGACTCGACGATTCTGACGGATTACTTGCTGGCGAAGACGGCGGATTTGATTGAGAAGCTGGTGGTTTATCCGGCGCGGATGCAGAAGAATCTGGATTCGACCGGCGGTTTGATTTTCAGCGGGCAGTTGCTGCTGGATCTGGCTGAAGCCGGCATGTTGCGCGAGGATGCGTATCGGTTAGTGCAGAAGCACGCGATGAACGCGTGGCAGAACGATTTGGTGTTTCGCGAACTGGTGAGCGCCGATGCGGAGATTGCGAAGCTGCTGAGCGCTGACAAACTCGAGCGGACGTTTGACTTGCAGCGGCAGCTTGGGAATGTCGATGGGATTTTCGCTCGGGTTTTAGGAACAGAAGCTGGGCATGAGTATGGACCGTGATGGCAGCGATCGGCGTTCGGCGATCAGCGTTCAGCGAGGAGCTGCGATGAATGTAACAGTCGCTGTTACAGGTGCGAGCGGCGCGATCTTTGGGCAGGCGCTGCTGCGGGCTCTGGATGCGGATGCGCGGGTGAACCGGGTTCACTTTGTGCCTTCGGAGAATTCGCTGCGGGTGCTGGCGGAAGAGCTGGGGATTTCCGGGCGCAACGATCTGGCGGAGAAGCTGCTGGGACATAAATCGCCGAAGATCACGCAGCATGCGGAGAGCGATGTTGGGGCGGCGATTGCGAGCGGAAGCTATCCGAGCGACGGGATGATTGTGCTGCCGTGCAGCATGGGCACGCTGGCGGGGATTGCGAACGGCATGGCGGGGAATTTGATTGAGCGGGCCGCGGATGTTTGCCTGAAGGAGCGGCGGCCGCTGATTCTGTGCCTGCGGGAGACGCCGTTCAACAAGATTCACATTCGCAATATGGGACTGGCGGCGGATGCGGGGGCGACGATTTTCCCGTTGATCCCGGCGTTTTATGCGGAGCCGGCGGACGCTGCGGGGATGGCGAAGAATTTTGCCGACCGGGTGTTGGCGCATGTGGGGCTGCCGCAGACGGATGCTTACGTCTGGAAGGCGGATTCGTAGGGTCCCCCCCTCCCCCTGGTCCTGCGTGCGGGACGGTCGTTCATTCCAATGGATTTGTGATGGGTGTGGGCTGGTGTTGTCGAGGTGGACAACATGGCCCGATCCTGCCTGGTACCTCGAAGAGCAGGGGCTGAAGCCCAACGTATCTCCTGCTCCTTGCGGCACGACTGAAGTCATGCCCTGATACAAGATGTGGCTTTTCCGCAGGCCATGGTGGTGCGGCGGGTGGCCCCCCCGGGGGGATGGGGTTAAGTTTCCCGTCAAATACTTTGTTTGCCGTTAACAGCGTTTTTCGTTTGAAGGCCTTGAGCTGCAACTACCTGAAAACAGGGCCCGGTTCAGGGGCTTCAAATGGAGGATTTCGGGTCTTCTGACGGAAACTAGGTAGTTGTTTGAGGCCCTTAAAACTGCGGATTGCGCCCTGCAGGTTCGAGCCAGCGTGGCCCGGTTCTGCCCGGGCCCGATTTGTGGCCCGGAGCGGGGATGTCCTGCGTTCATCTCAAAGAGCCGAGAACCCGCCTGGGCGGGGGCAAATGGAAAAGCTCTGTTCAACCACCCCAGCGAGCGAACTCGCCGGGGACCCCGGAGGGCGAAGAACAGAGCTTTGCTGAAGTTAGGGTAGGGCGCGGCGGGAGTGGATGCAAGGGAAATGGGCTGGTGTGGGATTACCAAGGTACGGGCTAACGGCAGCAAGTCAGCCGACGGTCACACCTACTTCCTGCCCGACTCGATAGTCCCTGAGATGGATCGAGTTTGCGATCTTCAGAGGGACTTCGAGCATCATGTTTTTCCATGGCGTGTAGGGGAGAATCTTCCACATCTGGGTACTGAGCCAGAGGCGAAAATGGGTTCGCGGCACGAACCAGTCCGTACCGCCATCAGCGATCCCCTGGCATTTCTCGACGAAGCCGCGCATTGCACTCTCATATTTCTCAAATGCCAACTCATGGTTTCCATCGGCCTCGGCCAGTTCGCCGGCGAGGACATACGCCCCGACTACAGCCATTCCGGTTCCCATGCCGGAGAGCGGGGAGGCACACCAGGCGGCGTCTCCGAGCAAAACGCTGCGGCCGGCGGACCAACGGTCCATTTTTACCTGGCTGACTGAATCGAAATAGAAGTCCGGGGCGCTCTCCATGTATTCCAGCAGGCGCGACAGCTCCCAGCCTTCCTGCTGAAAATATTTACGGAGGATTTGTTTTTGCTGCGCGGGATCGCGGCGGGCATAGTCGAGCGGATCGGTTGAGAAGAAGAAAGAGGCCTTGGCCTCCTCGGGATCGCCTCCGCTGAAGATGCCGACCTTCTTGCCCAGAGTGCCGTAATACAAGCCGGCGTGATCGAGATGGAGGTAATTGGGAATGGTAAAGATGGAAACGTAATAGCCGAGATAGCGGGCGAAGCGGTTCTCGTCGCCAAACACGGCGGAGCGAACTTTCGAGTGCAAGCCATCGGCGCCGACTACCAGGTCAAATCTGCGGCGGGCACCGCGTTCGAACTGCACGTCCACTCCGGCTTCGGTTTCTTCGATTGCGGCGATGCTGTCGTCGAAGATGTATTCGGTCGATTCGCGCGTGGCCTCGTAAAAGATGGACGCGAGGTCGCCGCGCAGAATCTCGAGCTCGCCGCTGGTAAATCCGTCGGGCATGCTGGCGACCTTTTTGTTATTACGATCGACGATGGTGATGGCCCCGATGCGGGTTTGTTTGCGCCGCACTTCCGGCAGGAGGCCCATGCGTTCGAGCACGCGCACGGAAGCGCCGCGAAAGTCGACTGCGTACCCGCCCGGACGCAGCGCCGGCGCGCGTTCCACAATGGTGGGCTGAAACCCGTAACGATGGAGCCAGAAGGCCAGGGCCGGACCAGCGATGCTCGCTCCTGAGATGAGGATGGTTCTGTTTTGCATGGGGGCTCCTTTGGGGCGTGGTATTGTACGAATGTCTTACACAAATGTACTATACGTCTGTCTGGTACAAATGTTCCATGGATCCTCAAAAATCTTTGAGCAACCGGGAGGCTTTGCTGCTGGGGGCGAAGAAGTGTCTGCTGGAAAAGGGATACAACCGGACCACCGCGCGAGATATTGCCTCGGCGGCCGGAGTGAGCCTGGCGGCCATCGGGTACCACTTCTCGTCAAAGGAAGCGCTGCTGACGGAAGCGCTGCTGCTGGCCTTTGGCGAGTGGGACCAGGACCTGCAGCGGGCGCTGCGGAAAGCGGTTCCGGCGCATGTTGCGCCTGCGCACCGATTTGAGGCGATTTGGGCGGAGATTATGGCCACTTTCAAAAGCCATCGGTCGCTCTGGGTAGCCAACTTCGAGATTTTCGCCCAGATGGTGGGGCAGCCTGACGCTCAGAAGGTGATTGCGGACAAGCTGACAGTGGCGCGTGCTGGATTGGCAGCGATGTTTCTGAATCAGGATGAGAGCACGATCGGCGAGGAGACGGTTCGCACGGTTGGGACGTTTCTCCACGTGCTGCTCTCCGGGCTTGTGCTGCAGTGGCTCATCGATCCGGCGAGTGCGCTTTCGGCCAAAGGCATGACGGAAGCGCTTCGGGAAACGGCGGAGAGCCTTGAGCCGCGGCGGGCGAAAGGCCGGCGGTCGAAGCGGAAGTAAGGGCGCCAGGGGGGAAAGAAGAGCTCTGTTCCGGAGAGCAGAAAATCCCTGAATAAGGGGAGGGGTTGGCGGGATGCACGGGAAATGGAGTCGGTGGGGGTTAAGAAGGCACGAGGTGCGGCATCTCGCAAAGAGCAACCGCAGATCCTTCGTCCCCTTCGGCTTTGCTCAGGGTTCTCAGAATGACAGACTGTGGTGGGAATGTGGGGTTTGCCGTGCGGCGTGGGAATCCGTGGAGATCGAATAATACAACCGCAGATCCTTCGTCGTTTCGCTCCTCAGGATGACAGCCGATGTGGTGGGATGGCGTTTGTGGTTGTTGTCAGGTGTCCATGCGGTCGAGGGCGCGGCTGTAATCAGCGGGCTCCAGGTCGTACCAGTCGCGGCTCAGGTCTTCCCAGGTTGAATTCGACGCTTCGATGAGCGCGATTTTCTTTGATCGACGCCAGCCTTTCAGCTCTTTCTCGCGCGCGATTGCTGCGTGCACGTCCTGGTGGCGCTCGATCCACACGAGGCGGTCGCAGTTGTAGCGTGCGGTGAAGCCTTCGTGTTCTCTCCATTTGTGCTGGAAGATGCGTTTGTGGAGGTCGCTCGTTACTCCGATGTAGAGGGTGTGAGTGCGACTTGCCATGATGTACGTGCAGTAGGCGCCTTCGTGCATGGAGACATGGTATGGGCTGGGAGCGGTGGGAGGCCTGGAAAAGGAACAACCGCGGATCCTTCGTCACTTGGCTTGTCATGATGACGGGCGTTGGTGGGTCGAAGGCGGCGGCACATCCTTCGCATTGCGGGAACCTGAACAAGGCAACCGCGGATCCTTCGTCGCGTTGCTCCTCAGGATGACAGCTGTGGGGGGAGTGACAGTCGTGGTGAGTGAGACCAGGCGTGGTGGTGAGATCAGCCGTCGTGAGGATGGTGCGGCGTGAGAACTTCCTCGTTTGCGGGGACCCGAACAAAGCAACCGCAGATCCTTCGTCGCGCGGCTCCTCAGGATGACAGTCGTGAGGGTGAGGGCGTCCGGGTGAAAAAAGCTCTGTTCAGGTGGTGAGGCGGACTAGTTGTTCGGCTTCGATTCTGGGGCCGAGGATTGAGACCTTGGGGACCTGGCCTTTTGCCATTGCTACTTCGTCGCATTTGTAGAGGCGGGGGCAGTTTTGGCAGTCCTTGAAGATTTTGTCGGGGAGGGCGGCGCGGTCTTCGACCTCGCGGAATCCGTAGCGGAAAAAGAAGTCGGGGATGCGGGTGAAGAGGCAGACGCAGCCGACGCCGTGGGTTTCGGCTTCGGCGAGGAGAGCCTGGAGGAGTTCGCCGCCGACGCCGTGGCTTTTGGCTTCGGGGCGGACGACGATGGAGCGGACCTCGGCGAGATGCGGGCCGTAGAGATGCAGCGCGCCGCAGCCGAGGAAGATGCCGCCTTCGGATTCGGCGACGGTGAAGTCGCGAACGTTTTCGCAGATTTCGGCGAAGACGCGGCGGAGCAGGGTGCCGTCGTGGGAGAGGCTGTTGACCAGCTCGTAGATGTTGGTGGCGTCCTGGAGACGCGCTTTACGCACCAGCATTTTCGGGCACCTCCGGTGCGGGAGCGTAACGCGCGGCGAGGGCCTGGACGCGCTTTTCGGCTTCAGTGAGCGCGGTGCGGACGCGGGCCCGGTTCGTGCCGCCGACTACGTCGTGGCAGTCGAGCGTGGCTTCGAGGGTTACGGCTGCGAAGAAGTCCTCCTGGAATTCTTCGCCGAATTGGCGGAGCTCTTCGAGGGAGAGATCGCCTAACTCGCATTTTTTGTCGAGACAGTAGCGGACGGCATTGCCGATTTTCTCGTGCGCGGTGCGGAAGGGAACGCCCTTGTGCACGAGGTACGTGGCGGCGGCCATGGCGTTGAGGAATCCTGTGGCGCAGGCGGCCTTCATGCGGTCGGTGCGGAAGACCAGCGCGGCAGTGAAGGGCGCGAGGACGCGCAGCATTCTGATCATTTCGTGCGAAGCCTCGAAGACGGGCTCCTGGGTTTCCTGCATGTCTTTGTTGTAGGCGAGGGGCAGGCCTTTGAGGAGGAGGGTGACGGTTGCCGCGGCGCCGTGGATGCGTCCTGCCTTGCCGCGGACGAGCTCGGTGAGGTCGGGATTTTTCTTTTGCGGCATGGCGCTGGAGCCGGTGGAAAAAGCTTCGGGAAGGTCGACGAAGCCGAACTCCGCAGTAGCGAAGAGGGTGATTTCTTCAGCGAAGCGGCTGGCGTGGAGAGCGATCTGGGTGAGGACCTGGAGGTATTCGAGGACGAAGTCGCGGTCGGAGGTCGCGTCCATGCTGTTGGCGGTGGGAGCGGTGAAGCGGAGCTCGCGCGCGGCGATGGAGCGGTCGAGGGCTAGCGTGGCTCCGGCGACTGCTCCTGAGCCGAGCGGGCAGTAGTTGAGGCGGGCGTTGCAGTCTTCGAGACGGGAGGCGTCGCGGAGGAGCATTTCGACATAAGCCAGTAACCAGTGGGCGACGAGGACGGGCTCGGCGCGCTGGAGGTGGGTGTAGGCGGGCATGACGGCGTCGCCGGCTTCGGTGGCTTTGACGACGAGGGCTTGGGTCCAGCGAGTTAATTGGTAATGCAGTTGGTTCGCGCGGTCGCGGATGTAGAGACGGAGGTCGGTGGCGATTTGCTCGTTGCGGCTGCGGCCGGTGTGGAGCTTACGGCCGAGATCGCCAATGTTTTTGACCAGGGACATTTCGACAAAGTGGTGGATGTCTTCGGCGTCTTCACCGTGGCGGCTCATGAGTTCAGGTTCGCCAATGTATTCGTCGAAAATGCGGTCGAGTCCAGCGACAATCTGCGAGGACTCTTCGGTGGTGAGGATGCCGGCGGCTTCGAGAGCGATCGCGTGGGCGCGGCTGGAGTTTAGCTCCTGGGGAAGCAGCTGCCAGTCAAATGAAAAAGAGCGCTGCCAGTGATCGAACTTTTCGTTGAGCGGCTCGCGGAAACGGCCAGCCCACATTTTGTTGGACTGGTCGGTCATTGCGCTTCCTCATTCTTCGTGGTGGCGCTGTTGAGTTTCGGCATCTCGGAGCCGTTGCTGAGGGTGATGAGGCCGGTGCTGGCGTAGGTCATTAGCTTTGCGCGGGTGTCGGTGATGTCGAGGTTGCGCATGGTGAGTTGGCCGATGCGGTCGCGCGGGGAGAAGACGGAGTCGGTCTTCTCCATGCTGAGGCGCTCGGGGTGGAAGGTGAGGTTGGGGGACTCCGTGTTGAGGATGGAGTAGTCGTTGCCGCGGCGGAGCTCGAGCGTGACCTGGCCGGTGATGGGGCTGGCGACCCAGCGCTGCGCGGATTCGCGGAGCATGATGGCCTGGGAATCGAACCAGCGACCCTGGTAGAGGAGGTGGCCGAGCTTGCGGCCGTTGTCGCGGTACTGCTCGATGGTGTCTTCGTTATGAATGCCGGTGATGAGGCGCTCGTAGGCGATGAAGAGCAGGGCGAGGCCGGGGGCTTCGTAGATGCCGCGGGATTTGGCCTCGATGATGCGGTTCTCGATTTGGTCGGACATGCCGAGGCCGTGGCGGCCGCCGATGCGGTTGGCTTCAAGGAGCAGCTCGACGGGGTCGGAGAATTCCTGGTTGTTGAGGGCGGTGGGGAAGCCTTGTTCGAAGCGGATGGTGACTTCTTCCGCGGGGACGGGGACGTCGTCGCGCCAGGAAGCGACGCCCATGATGGGATCGACGATGCGGATGGAGGTCGAGAGGTGCTCTAAATCCTTCGCTTCGTGGGTTGCGCCGAGGAGGTTGGAGTCGGTCGAGTAGGCCTTCTCCGCAGACATTTTGTAGGCGAAGCCGGAGCGCTGCATAAAGGCCGACATTTCAGCGCGGCCACCGAGCTCGTCGATGAATTGCGGATCGAGCCAGGGTTTGTAGACCTGGAGGTTGGGATTGACGAGCAGGCCGTAGCGGTAGAAGCGCTCGATGTCGTTGCCCTTGAAAGTGGAGCCGTCGCCCCAGATGTTGACGCCGTCCTGCTGCATGGCGGTGACGAGCATGGTGCCGGTGACGGCGCGTCCGATGGGTGTGGTGTTGAAGTAGGTGACGCCGGCGGTGGAGATGTGAAACGCGCCGGACTGGAGGGCGGCGATGCCTTCGCGGACGAGGGGACCGCGGCAATCGATGAGACGGGCGTTCTCCGCGCCATATTCGAGGGCCTTGCGGGGGATGGCGTCGTAATCGGATTCGTCCGGCTGGCCGAGGTTGGCGGTGTAGGCGTAGGGGAGCGCGCCTTTTTGCTTCATCCAGTGGAGCGCGGCGCTGGTATCGAGGCCGCCGGAAAAAGCGATGCCGACTTTTTGGCCTGCAGGAAGACTTTCGAGAATTACAGACATTTAGCGATTGCTCCGTGGGTGCAGGGCGCCTTTGCCGAGGAGCATGAGGAGCAGCGCTTTTTGGGCGTGCATGCGGTTTTCCGCCTGATCGAAGACGACGGACTGCGGGCCGTCGAGGACCGCGTCCGTGACTTCGGCATTGCGATGCGCGGGCAGGCAGTGCATGAAGACCGCGGTGGGCGCGGCGTGGGCCATGAGCGCCTCGTTGACCTGGTAGGGTTTGAAAATGGGCGCGCGCTTGGTGGCTTCGTGCTCGAAGCCCATGCTGGTGCAGATGTCGGTGTAGATGGCATCAGCATCTTTGACGGCGGCGACGGGGTCGTTGACCAGCGCGATGTTGGAGCCGGTGAGGTTGGCGATGGCGCGGGCCTGAGCGACGATGTCGGCTTTCGGCGAATAGTTTTTGGGCGCACCGATGGTGCAGTGCGCGCCGAGCAGCGCGGCGGTGAGCATGAGCGAGTGGCAAACGTTGTTGCCGTCGCCGACGTAGGTGAAGTTGAATCCGCGCAGGTCGCCGAAGCGCTCCTGGAGGGTCATGAAGTCGGCGATGGCCTGGCAGGGATGCTCAAGATCGCTGAGGGCGTTGACGACGGGGACGCTGGCGTATTGCGCCATTTCAGTAATGGTTTCGTGCGCGTAGGTGCGGAGGACGATGGCCGAGACCCAGCGTTCGACGTTGCGGGCGATGTCGGCGAGGGACTCGCGCTCGCCGAGAGGCGACTGCGTCTGGTCGACGAAGACAGCCGCGCCGCCGAGGGTGTTCATCGCCGTCTCAAAGGTGAGGCGGGTGCGCAGCGAGGCCTTCTCGAAGAACATGACGATCTGCTTCGCGTCGAGGGCCCAGCGGTAGTCGGCGGGGTTGGTCTTGACGTCGTGCGCGAGAGCGAGGGTGGCCGCGAGTTCGGTGGTGGTGAGGTCGGCGACGGAACAAAGGTCGCGTCCGGCGAGGGAGTCGTGCGGGATGACCCCGTCGAGTTCCTGAAGAGCAGCGGGCTTACTGGCCAATTTTGGTTCCTCCTGTGGCCGGAGCGGCAGCAGCGGTGGCCGTTTGCTCGCTCAGAATTTGGCCGAGCGCGGCGATAGCCTCGTCGACGTGTTGCCGCTCGAGAATGAACGGCGGCAGAAAACGCAGTACGGTTTCACTGGTGCGGTTGATGAGGATATGGCGCTTCATCATTTCGCTCAGCACGGTTTTGGCGAGGTCTTCGGAATCGAGTTCGGCGGCGACCATGAGGCCGAGGCCGCGGACATCGACGATGGCGGAGTGGGTTTTCGCGAGGGCGTTGAGCTGCTCGCGGAAATATGTGCCGATCTCAGTCACATGTTCGAGGAGGTGGTCGCGCTCGATGGTTTCGAAGACGGCGAAGGCGACAGCGCAGGCCAGCGGGCCACCGCCGAAGGTGGTTCCGTGCATGCCAGCGTGGATGGAGCGCGCGGCTTCTTCGGTGCAGAGGAGCGCGCCGAGCGGGATGCCTCCGGCGAGCGGCTTGGCGAGGGTGACCACGTCGGGCTGAATCCCGTAGTGCTGGTAGGCGCACCATTTGCCGGTGCGGCCCATGCCGGATTGGATTTCGTCGGCGATGAGGAGGGCGCCGGTGGAGCGGGTTAGATCGCGCGCGGCCTGGAAGAATTCCTGGGAGATGGGGTTGATGCCGCCTTCTCCCTGAATGGCTTCGACGAGGATGGCGCAGACGTCGGTGGAGAATTTGGCTTTCAGGTCGGCGGCGTCGTTGAACTTCACGAATTCGACGCCGGGCATGACGGGCGCGAAGGGCTCGCGATATTTTTCTTTTGCTGTCGCGGCGACTGCACCCATGGTGCGGCCGTGGAAGCTGTGCTCGAGGGCGAGAAATTTTGTGCCGAGATGGACGCCTTCGCTGCGCTTGAGGCCTGCGTAGGCGCGCGCGAGCTTGAGGGCGGCTTCGTTGACTTCAGCGCCGCTGTTGGCGAAGAAGGCGCGATCCATGCCGGTGGCTTCCGTGAGGCGCAGCGCGAGAGCGGACTGGCCCTGGTGGTAATAGAGGTTGGAGGTGTGGATGAGCTTGCGGCTCTGTTCCGCGATGGCCGCTTCGATGGCGGGGTGACCGTAGCCGAGAGCGTTGACGCCGATGCCGCTGAGGAGGTCGAGGTAACGGACGTTGTTTTCATCGATAAGGTGCACGCCTTCGCCGCTGACGAAGAGCAGGGGATAGCGGTCGTAGGTGCCGAGCAGAAGCTTTGCTTCGGCAGCTTTCAGTTCATCGAGTTTTGACATTGTCTTTTCCATTGGGTGCTCGACGGGGAGCATCGTGTTGCTCATGCGACCATCACCTCCGTGCCGTAGTTGACGCGCGATGTGCAGAGATCGGGGAGGAGTTCGGCGTTGTTGGCGGGGAGGATGCGGACGCGCTTGACGCCGTTGAGCAGAGCATCGCGGCAGGCGCTGAGTTTGGGCAGCATGCCGCCGCTGATGACGGCGTCGCGGGTGAGGACGGCGATTTGGTCGATGGAGAGCCAGCGCATCACGCTGCCGTCGGCTGCGAGCACGCCGGGAACATCGGTGAGGAAGACGAGGGCGTCGGCGTTGCAGGCGGAGGCACAGGCCGCGGCCATTTCGTCGGCGTTGATGTTGTAATACTCGCCATCGAAGCCGAGGGCGATGGAGGAGACGACAGGAACTGCGCCCATGTTCCAGATGGCTTCGAGCCAGCGAGGATCGGCTGCGGCGATTTCGCCGACAAATCCGAGATCGGGAGCGGTGCGCTTTTTGCGGGCGCGGAAGACATGGCCATCGCCGCCGGAAAGCCCGACTGCGGGCTGGCCGTGAGCGTCGAGCGATGCGACCAGAGCTTTGTTGACGCCGCCGCCGAGGACCATGAGCGCGGTGTCGCGGGTTTCGGCATCGGTGACGCGGAGGCCGGCAACAAATTCGCTTTGCTTGCCGAGCTGCTTGAGCGTGCGGGTGAGCTGCACGCCGCCGCCATGAACGATGGCGACCTGGTTGCCATCCTTCACCAGATCGGCGATGGCTTTGGCGCATTGGTGCAGGAGCTCAGGATTCTCCAGCGTGGCCCCACCGAGTTTGACTACGTATTTCATTTGAAACCTTCCGCGGCCTCTACTGGAGGCCTTCTTCTTCGGGGTATCCGGACATCAGGTTGAAATTCTGCACCGCTTGTCCGGCGGCGCCTTTGAGCAGGTTGTCGAGACAGGAGACGATGACGCAGCGTCGTCCGTCGGCAGAGAGCTGGAAGCCGATGTCGCAGTAATTGGTGTGGACCGAATACTGGATTTGCGGGAGCTGGCCGGCGGGGAAGACGCGAACGAGCGGACTCGCCCGAAAGAAAGTGCGATATAGAGATTCGATGCTCGCGGGTGTTTGCGGTTCGTTAAATCCGACGTAAATCGTGGAGAGAATTCCGCGTGGAATCGGCAGCAAATGCGGCGTGAAGATAATTTGGTCGGACGCGAGGCTGAGCTGCTCCAGCAACTCGCCGGTATGACGGTGCGAGAAGACGCCGTAGGCGGAGAGGTTGTCGGCGGCATGCATGAAGTGCGTTTTCGCGGTGGGCGCTTTGCCTGCGCCGGAGACGCCGGATTTTGCATCGCAGATGATGCCGCGGTTGGTGTCAAGCAAGCCCGACGCGACGAGCGGCTTGAGCGCGAGGATGACGGAAGTGGCGTAGCAGCCGGGGTTGGCGATGAGGGCGGCGTCGCGGATGGAGTCGCGATGCAGCTCGGGCATGCCGTAGACGGCTTTGGCTTGCATCGCGGTTGCGACTGGGGAACCTTCATCCGCAAATTGATAGACGGCGCGGTTGGCGGAGGAGTTCAAACGCCACGCGCCGCTCAGGTCGATCACGCGGATGCCTTGTTCGAGGGCGAGGGGCACGAGTTCTCGGGACTGCTCGTGGGGCGTGGCGAGAAAAAGAACCTGGACGCCGCGGGATTTCAGAAGATCCCAGGAGAAGGGTTCGATTTTGAGGCCGCCGGCGCCGTTGTTGTCCATGAGCTGCGGATGGATGGCGGCGAGCGGTTCGGATGAGGAGTCGGCGCGGCCGAGGAAGAGAGGCTTTTGCCCGGTCAAACGGGGATGATGGAGCAGGAGGCGGGCGAGCTCCAAGCCGGCGTAGCCGCTGACGCCGAGGAGCGCGACAGGGTGCAGCGCACAGGGTGCAGGGTGCAGCGAGGTGCTCTGCGATTGGGCGCTCGCTGGTGCAGCCGTCGAGTTGGAAGTTTGTATCGACATTTTTCGCAAAACTAATTAGACCCAGTTCGTCGTGCAGCGATTCTTTTCGTGCTGCGTTTTTCTGTTCTCTGGTTTCTGAAGTTTTCTTTTTCGCTTAGCCGATCATGCGTTCCAGCTTGTCGCGCATGGCGGAGGCTCGTCGCGGGTCAGGGCAGATGATTAATACGGTGTCGTCCCCGGCTAAAGTTCCCACTACGTCGCTCCACTGTTCGTGATCGATGGCGAGGGCAACGGGCTGGGCTGCGCCGCTGGCGGTACGAAGCACCAGCTGGTTTTGCGCCTGCTTCACGCCGTGCCCGAAGCTCGACAGAATTTCGTCGATGGCGGGCTGATCGTCTTCCTGAACGGCATGGCCGTTGCCATTGGGCACCGCATAGCCGTTGGGGCCTTTGTAGAGGTGCAGCTCGTGGATATCGCGCGAGAGCGTGGCCTGAGTCACGTCGAATCCGCGGCGAAGGAGTTTGCGGCGAAGCTCGTCCTGGCTGGAGATGGGCTCGGCGGCCACCAACTGGCGGATCGCAGAGTGTCTTTCGGGTTTTCCAGGGAGCTGTTTGTTCAAACGAAAAATCGCGGCCAGCTGCCGGGCAGCTCGCCGCGCCTCACTATGTATAAAAATACAGCATTGATGTATAAATATTCAAGTGGCTGATTGTCAAGCCTTAATCGTTTTATTCATTCGTCCCGGAGACGGGATTTCCTCGAAATAATTTTGCTTTTCTCCTGCAGGGGAAAAAGAAGGCCTTATAGTTGGATATGGGAACGAGAAAAAGTGCTGAACCGGCCGTGTCGACCGGCGGCTCCCGACCCACGCCCCGCCGGGGCGGAAGCCTCATTGATTCGCGGTTTGACCACGAGTCGTGCGGCGTCGGCTTTGTCGCTACCCTCACAAACCAGCCCTCGCATGACATTTTGACGAAGGCGCTGACTGCGCTGGCGCGTCTGGCGCATCGCGGCGCTGTGGCCGCCGATGGCAAGTCGAGCGACGGCATTGGGATACATACCGCGATTCCGCGCGCGCTGCTGCTGGAATCGACAGGATTTGCGCTACGCGCGGACCGGCCGCTGGCGGTGGGGATGGTTTTCCTGCCTGCGGAGGCGGGTGCGGCGGCTGCTGCGGCCAAAAGTCTGGAAGAGGCCGCGGTTGCGCAGGGATTTGCGGTGCTGGGTTGGCGCGATGTGCCGACGCGGCCGGAGATACTGGGCGAGATTGCGTTTTCGACGCTGCCGGTGATCCGGCAGATCCTGCTGACGGATACGCCTCGCGCTGAGCAGGCGGAGATGGACAGGCGACTGTATCTGGCGCGGAAGCAGTTTGAGCGCCGCAGCGCCGATGGGTACGTTTGTTCGATTTCTTCTTCTTCGATCATTTACAAGGCGATGTGCGACGCGAAGCTGCTGCCGGAGTTTTATCCGGACCTTGCGGATGAGCGCTTTGTGACGCCGTTTGCGCTGTTCCATCAGCGGTATGCGACGAACGTTGCGCCTTCGTGGGATCGCGCGCAGCCGTTTCGGATTCTGGGGCACAACGGGGAGATCAACACGATCTGGGGCAATCGGGCGCGGATGACGGCGCGCGCGGTGACGCTGCCTGACGAATTGCAGCCGATCTTTACGCCGAGCGGATCGGACTCGACCAGCCTGGATGAAGTGATCGAGCTGCTGACGCGGAATGGGCGGACGGTCGCTGAATCGGTGCGGATGGTGATGCCTCCGGCGGATGGCGGGCGGCACTCAGCGTTTTTGGCTTATCACGGGGACTGCATCGAGCCGTGGGATGGTCCGGCTGCGGTTTCGTTTACCGATGGACATTTGATTGGCGCGGCGCTGGACCGGAACGGGCTGCGGCCCTGCCGTTTCTTTGTGACGGAAGACAATTTGATCGTCGCCGGGTCGGAAGCGGGGCTGGTGGATCTGGATCCGGAGACGATTGTGCACAGCGGACGGCTGGGGCCGGGGCAGATGCTGCTGGCGGATCTGGAGCGGCACACGTTTTACGAGGACGACGAACTGCAGACGCTGTTTGACTCGTCGGCGCCGGAGTACGAGGCGTTGCTGGAGAACGCGACGCTTGAATCGGGGAATCCCGTGGCGGCGATCGAACCGGCGGAGCTGAATCGGCTGCAGCTTGGTTTTGGGTACACCAAAGAAGACGTGAACATGATTTTGAAGCCCATGGCGATGGACGGGAAAGACGCCGTGTGGTCGATGGGCGACGACACGCCGATTGCGCCGCTGGCGCGTGCGCCGCGGCCGGTGTACGCGTTCTTCCGGCAGAGGTTTGCGCAGGTGACGAACCCGCCGATTGATTCGCTGCGGGAAGCGTGCGTGATGAAGCTGCATACGCGGCTGGGTCCGTGGCCGCACATTCTGGGCAAGGGCGAGCGGTTGCCGGGGCTTTCGCTGCAGTCACCGTTCCTGTCGCTGGCGCAGATGGATGCGCTGCACAGCCGGAGGCACGATTTGGCCAGTGACTTACCGCTGGCGGTGCTGGACTGCGTTTTTGCGCCGGGCTGCAATCTGGTGACGGCGATTACCGACCTGTGCGAGAAGGCGATTGAGTTGGTGCGGGGCGGGGCGGCGATTCTGCTGCTGACGGATCGCGGCTGCGGCGAGCATGCATTGCCGATTCCCATGGCGCTGGCGCTGGGGGCAGTGCATCACGGGCTGATTCGCGCGGGAGAACGGATTCAGGTGGGTTTGGCTGTGGAGGCTGGGGACTGTCGCGATCTGCACCATGCCGCGGTGCTGCTGGGGATGGGCGCGGGCGCGGTGTGTCCGTGGCTGGCGCTGGAGGCAGCGCGGCAGATGAATCCGGAACACGGTGAAGAGAATTTGCTGCACGCGTTCGATCTGGGGCTGGCGAAGATTATGTCGAAGATGGGGATTTCGGTGGTGGACAGCTACCGGGGATCGCATCTTTTCGACTGTCTGGGGCTGAGCCAGGATGTGGTGCAGCGGTGTTTCGAAGGAACGCCGGCGCCGATCGGCGGGATTGGATTTCCGGAGTTGGAAAACACGCTGCGGGGATTATGGACGAGCGTGTATGGCGGCGGAGATGTTGCGCCGGATGGTCCTGAGGCGGGCGATGGGGCGGGCGATCATGGGCCGCTGGTGACGGTGGCGGCGACGAAGGAGCTTCCGGATTACGGGTGGGTCCGTTTCCGCAAAGCGGACAAGGCGGAGCCGCATAGCTGGCAGCCGCAGACGGTGCGCTTGCTGCAGACGATTACGGGAGCGACGAAAGCGGGAACGACGGGGCAGGCGGTGGCTGCGGCTGGGCCGACTGTTACAGATCAGGCAGCGGCGTGGACGGCTTACAGCAGCCAAACGACGGAGAAGGAACCGGCGGTTCTGCGGGATTTGCTGGAGATGCGCGCGGCTGGGGATTCATTGCCGGCGGACGAGGTGGAACCGGCGTCGAATTTGTTCGGGCGGTTTATTGCCAGCGCGATGTCGCTGGGATCGCTGAGCCCGGAGGCGCACCAGACGATTACCGCCGCGATGAATATGCTGGGCGGGCGGTCTAACACCGGCGAGGGCGGAGAAGATCCGGCGGTCTACGAGCCGGGGGTGGAGTTGCCGCTGGTGGGAAGGATGGTGCCCGCGCACCTGTTGAACAACAAGGTGAAGCAGGTGGCGTCGGCGCGGTTCGGCGTAACGGCGCAGTATCTGATGCATGCAGAAGAGCTGGAAATCAAAATTGCGCAGGGGTCGAAGCCGGGTGAGGGGGGTCAGCTTCCGGCGCATAAAGTGACGGAGCTGATTGCGCGGTTGCGGCATGCGCAGCCGGGGGTGCAGCTGATTTCGCCGCCGCCGCACCACGATATTTATTCAATTGAAGATTTGGCGCAGCTGATTCACGATTTGCGGCGGATCAATCCCAAGGCGGCGATTGGCGTCAAGCTGGTTTCGGAGTGTGGAGTGGGCACGGTGGCTGCGGGCGTGGCCAAGGCTTACGCGGATTACATCGTGATTGCGGGGCACAATGGCGGGACGGGCGCGTCGCCGCTGTCCAGCATTAAGTACGCGGGCAATCCGTGGGAGCTGGGGTTGGCGGAGGCGCAGCAGGTGCTGATCCGCAACGGGCTGCGCGGACGCGTGCGGTTACGGTGCGATGGCGGCCTGAAGACGGCGCGCGATGTGGTGATGGCCGCGATGCTGGGTGCCGATGAGTTTGCCTTTGGGACGGCGGTGCTGGTGGCGCTGGGCTGCGATATGGCGCGGCAATGTCACCTGAATACCTGTCCAACGGGTATTGCGACGCAGCGGCCGGATTTGCGGGCGAAGTTCCGCGGGAAGCCGGAGCATCTGGTGCGGTTCTTCGAGGGGCTGGCGGGAGAGATTCGCGCGCAGCTGGCGGAGTTGGGTCTGCCGTCGCTGGAAGCGGCGATTGGACGGACGGATTTGCTGGAACAGGTGCGCTTCGACGGCTGTCTGGATTTGAGGCCGATGCTGGCCGCGCCTCCGGATGGCGGCAAGGCGGGCGCGACGCACTGGCAGGGCAAGCGGAATTTGCGGCCGGAGGATCACGCGCCGATCGACGATGCCTGGGTGGAACCGGCGATCGCGGCCTACAAAGCGGGCGAACCGTATGTGAAGGATGCGCTGATCGCCAACGAGGACCGGACGTTTGGCGCGCGGCTGGCCGGGGAACTGGCGATGCTGCAATGCGCGGGCATCACATCCGAAGCGCCGCTGACTTTCCGGCTGACGGGAGAAGCGGGGCAATCATTTGGAGCGTTTGCGGTGCCCAGGATGCAACTCATCCTGAAGGGGCTGGCCAACGATTTTGTGGGAAAGAGCCTGTCGGGCGGAGAGATTATTCTGCGCGGGCAGGGGCGGGCCGCTCTGCAGCCTGAACTGCATGTGATTCTGGGCAACGTTGCACTGTATGGAGCGACCAGCGGAGCGTTGTTTGCGGCTGGATGTGCGGGAGAGCGGTTCGCGGTCCGCAATTCAGGAGCGCTGGCGGTGGTGGAAGGCGTGGGCGACCACGGCTGCGAGTACATGACCGGCGGACTGGTGGCGGTGCTGGGCGCGACGGGAACCAACTTCGGCGCGGGCATGACGGGCGGCGAGGCCTGGGTCTTCGATGAGGACGGGCGATTTGTGTCGCAGCAGCGGTACCACACGGGATTCCTGATCCCGGAGCCTTACGAGACGCTCGATGCCGAGACTCGGGAGAGCATTCTGGGCCTGGTGCAGTTGCACGCGGAGAAGACGGCCAGCACGCGGGCGTATTCGTTCCTGGCGAGGTGGGATGAGGTGGCTCCGAAATTTGTGCGGCTGACGCCGAAGCCGCAGGTGTAGGCACGTCTCAGGGGTTGAAGCCCAAATTATTTGAGACGGTTTACGGCACCCATTCGACTCCGCGCCTTTGGCGCTCCCCTCAGGACGGGCTTTAGAAGCCGTGCCCTGAAACGAAGCGGGATGCGCTTTCGCGCATTCTCCCCCATCTGCCAACACCGGGCAGAGTCTTCGGCTTAGCTCAGGCCAGGTTAAGGGGCACCCGGCGCTTCGCGCTCAGGCCCATGTCCCCAAACCAAGGGACATGAGGCACCCGGTCCGTTGGGTAGAAAACATTTCGGAGTGTGCGGGTTTCGTTTGGTGCGGGTTCGCGGTTGTATCCTTTGTGTAACCCGCGACATCAAACTTGCGTCTCTAGTCTGTGCCGATGTTCTTTCCCAAACTTTTCATACGCCGTATTTCGGGCGGGGCGGTTTTCGCGCTGCTCCTGCTGCAGGGGTGTGCGCGTTTCGAGGTGCATGGTCCGCGGGAATACGTGTACGTGTGGCCCAAAGAGACGTATCTGCGGGATCGCGTGGCGGTGGTGAGCAACCGGGTGGCGGAAGTCGCGAACGGGCAGCGGCTGCAGGTGGTGGAGCACGGGCGGCGGTTTCTGAAGGTGAAGACGGACCACGGCGAGGTGGGCTGGATCGAGGATCACGGGATCGTCGACCAGAAGGTTTTCGACCAGTTTGCGCAGTTGGAGACGCAGCACGCGCACGATCCTGTGGTGGCCACCGGGATCCTGCTGGACGAGTACTGGCTGCGCGATGCGCCGGGAAGGCAGTCGGACCGGTTCTATCTGCTTCCCGAGAATGACAAGCTGCAATTGCTGGAGCGGGCGTCGGTACCGAAGCCGGAGTCAACGCAGGCCGTACCGGTGCCGATGCCGTCCGCCAAAGTGGAGAAGGGTGGGACGGCTCCAGTTCCGGCGACTCCACCAATGGAAGATTATTGGCTGATTCGGGACAGCGCCGGCCATGTGGGCTGGGTGCGGGCGCGGACTCTGGATGAAGATGTGCCGGATGCGATTGCGGGGCTGGCGGAGGGGCAGAAGATTGTGGGCGCGTACGTTCTGCGGAAGGTCGACGATCCTGGGGCCAATGTGCCGGGCAATCAGGTAGGTGAATATCTGGCGGTGATGTCGGCGTGGAAAGATGGACTGCCCTACGATTTCGATCAGGTGCGGGTATTTACGTGGAATACGCGCAAGCATCGTTATGAGACGGCGTACCGGGAACGCAGTATCGCTGGTTACTTACCAGTAACGGTGGGAACGCAGGTGTTTGGCAAGCAGGAAGAGCCGGTTTTCTCGTATCGCGTAGCTTCGGGAGATTCGGTTGCGCTGGATCCGGAAACCGGAACAGTGAAGCCCGGCGAGACGGTGACGGAGAGCTTCCACATGGAGGGCGTGCTGGTGCACCGGATTGGAAATGAGGCACCGCACATGCATGGAGCGCTGGCAGCCAATGGCGCGGGTACTGCGGCAGAGCGGCGGGAGAAATCGCGGAAGAAGCGGCCGAGTTAGGGCGGAAATCCGCATCTAATGAACTGAGACTTCTTCGCGATTTTCTGGCTTCGGATGGACAGGGATTTTTCTGTCTGTGCGGGACCGGAATGCTTAGGAAGAATGTCTGGGAATGGTGGGCCTGTTGCACGAATGGTTCATCACCCCGTATCTTGGTTTACACACCTTTACGGTGGGTGCGGCGCTTGCACTTTCGACTTCGCCACGGATTATTTCTGTGGTTGGCAATTTCACCGTTCGACTTGAAAGAATGCGAAGGAGATCGGCTCATGGATAACAAGCCGGCGCAGAACATTCAGGACACATTTCTG
This sequence comes from Acidobacteriaceae bacterium, assembly GCA_035482355.1. GTDB lineage: Bacteria > Acidobacteriota > Terriglobia > Terriglobales > Acidobacteriaceae > Palsa-343. The sequence goes on from DATHQV010000055.1 coordinate 21,089, forward strand.
AACACTGTTCGCAAAGATAAGACCCCCATTACGATCTATCTGGTAAGCGGCGTAAAGCTGACCGGAAAGATCCGTTCTTTCGATAAGTATTCCGTGCTGCTTGAGAACAACAGCCAGGAGCAGTTGATTTTCAAGCATGCGATCTCGACGGTGGTCAGCACGCGCAGCGTGCTGCACGGGGAGCATCGTCCGCCGCATCTGACGACGGGCGGCCCAGTGGCAGTGGCATCGCCTCAGTCGACGCAGGAGGCTTCCGGCTCGTAGCGGGGACGGTCCCTATGCGATGCCGTTGAGCTCTGCGAATATCCCACAGGAACGGGCGCTGCTGATTACGGTAGCGTTCGGCGCCGAGAGGAAAGCCCTGTCTGCTGTGGCAGCGCAGGCGCGCGGGGCCGCGATGGCGGGCTCGGGCAAAGCTGCGGGCGGAATTACGGGCGGGGAGGTCTCGCGGGACGACTCGCGCCTTGAGGAATTTCGCGAGCTGGTGATGAGCGCGGGAGCGCTGGTTGCCGGCGAGCTGGTACAGCGGAGACCGAAGGCCGATCCAGCGACGCTGGTGGGCAGCGGGAAGGTTGAGGAGATTGCGGGCGCGGCTGCTGCGAGCAATGTGGATCTCGCCATCTTCGATCACGATTTAAGCGCGACGCAGATGCGGAATCTCGAAGACGCGCTGCCGTGCCGGGTGATCGACCGGACGCAGCTGATTCTCGACATATTTGCGCGCCATGCGCGAACCCGCGAAGGCCAACTGCAGGTGGAACTGGCGCAGCTGGAATACATGCTGCCTCGGCTGACCGGGCGGGGGAAGTCCATGTCGCAGCTGGGAGGCGGCATTGGCACGCGCGGCCCCGGCGAAACGCAGCTGGAAACGGATCGGCGGCGCATACAGCGGAGAGTGCTCCAGCTTCGCGGCGAACTGGAGGCGGTGCGCCAGACACGCGCCCAACAGCGGCAGCGGCGGGAAGCGGTTCCGGTGCCGACCGTGGCGCTGGTGGGGTACACAAACGCGGGGAAGAGCACGCTGTTCAATGCAATGACGCAGCGATTTGGAGAGCCGGCGCGGAGAAGCGGGAAGCGGGCAGGGGTGCTGGAGTCGGCGCGGATGTTCGCAACGCTGGATCCGAAGCTGAGCTCGATTCAGATGGCAAGCCGGAGAAAAGTGCTTCTATCGGACACGGTGGGATTTATTCGCGACCTGCCGCATACGCTGGTGACTTCGTTCCGAGCCACGCTGGAAGAGGTGAGGCAGGCGGAAGTGCTTCTGCATGTGCAGGATGCTTCCAGCGCGATGCGCGACGAGCACAAAGCTGAAGTGGAGAAGGTGCTGGGCGAGCTGGATGTCCAGGGGAAGCCGAGGCTGGAAATTATGAACAAAGCGGACCTGCTGACGGCAGAGGAGACCTTTGCGACGGCCGCGGCTTACTCGGGCGGGGCGGGTGGATCGATTCTGGTTTCGGCGAAGGACGGGACGGGCATTGACGCGTTGATGGAGCGCATCGACCAGGAACTGATGAAGGACCCGGTGATTGAGGGGCATTTTCAGATTCCGCAGTCGGAAGGGACGGCACTGGCAGCGCTGGAAGCGGGAGCGGTGATCCGGGATCGAGTGTATGACGGGAATCTGGTGCGGATGACGATTGCGGGACCCGCATCGTTATTGGGAAGGTACCGGCGTTTTCGGAAGACGATAGCCAGCAAAGCGGGGGCAAAATAGAACAAGCCGGAGGAGGGAGTGGTGGGAACTCCGCTCGTCCGGCTCGCCGACCCTGAACCGGGTCGAGGTGGTATTCTTAGTTTACGCCGGATAGCCGCCCGGTCAAGCAAATATGGGCTCGGCCAGTAAGATTTCGACGTTCCGCAACGATTCCGCTTTCAGGAGATGAAACAGGCAGGTCAGGTCCCCACTGGTAACTGCCTTTCGTCATTTGACACGCAATTTTTACGTCTGTTAGAACCAATAGTTCCACCGAAGCCATTCTTCATCGTTCCCAACAGTTCACATCGTTCGATCTATGGATGAATTACTGCGTCAACTCGAAGCTCTCGCGATCGGCGCGATCCCGACGCTGATTATTTTCATTGTGCTGGTTCTGGCTTACCGCTTTATTTTGTACGGCCCACTGATGAAGGTGCGGGCCGAGCGGCGGGAGCGGACGGCGGGCGCGATGGAGAAGTCGCATCTGGCGATTGCAGCGGCAGATGCGCGCACCCAGGAATATGAAGCGAAGTTGCGGGCTGCGCGGGGAGAGATTTTCCGGCGGCGGGAGCAGAAGATGCAGCAGCGCAATGCGGAACGGGAAAGCGCATTGGCGGCAGCGCGTCTGGCGGCGCAGCAGCGGGTGCACGAGGCGCAGACAGCGCTGGAAGCACAGGCGAGCGACGCCAAAAAGCAAATCGAAGTCTCCGCGGGGCAGCTGGCCGCTCAGGTGCTGGCGGCGATTCTTCCCAAAACAGCTGCGGAGAATTCGCGTTGAGGAAAATGCCCCGGATTCTGAGTTCAATTTTGGTGCTGGGTTTGCTGGTGGCGGCCGCCGGGGTACGGCTGCATGCGCAGGAGCCGGCGCAGCCACAGCATCCGATTAAGAATGAAAATCGCATGGACTACCCGGATCCGCACTCGGAGACGGAGGAGTACCGGCATTCCGCGGCGGTGCAGTCGATTGCGCGCATGATGCACGTGAAGACCGAGACCGCAGCGCAAATTTTTGAGGACATCAATTCCGGAATCCTGATCCTGGTGGTGGTGGTGCTGCTGGTGAAGGTGGTGCCGGGGATTTTGCGGAAGCGGTCGGCGACTCTACAGAAGGATCTGACACTGGCGCACGCAGCCACGGAGGACGCCAATCGCAGGCTGGCCGAAGTGGAGGCGCGGCTTTCGCGGCTGGATACGGAGATTGAAGCGATTCGGTTGCAGGCGGAGAAGGATTCTGTTGAGGACGAGAAGCGGATTGCGGCGGCGCTGGAGTTGGAGCGCGAGAGAATTGTGGCGTCGGCGGAGCAGGAAATTGCCGCAACGCAGGCAGCCGCGCAACGCGAGTTGAAGAAGTTTGCTGCTGATCTGGCGATTGATCAGGCTATGCGGAAGATGCAGCTTTCGTCGGATACGGACCGGGCGCTGGTACGGGATTTCAGCAAGGGATTAGCTGGCGGCGGCCCGGGAGGGAAGGCATAAATGGCACGATTTGCATCCCGTTACGCGCAGGCCTACGCCGATGTGGTTTTTGAATCGCATTTGAACGCGAAAGACGCGCAGAGGCAGCTGGAAGATTTTGGGGCCGCGTGGCATGAGAGCCAGCCGCTGCGGGAATTCTTTCTGGATCCTTCGTTCCCGGCGGTGCAGAAGGTCGCGTTTCTGGACAAGCTGAACGCGAAACTGGGCATGGCGCAGCCGACCCGGAATTTGATCGCAGTGCTGATCCGGAACGACCGGATTGCCGGGTTCGATGACGTGGTGGCGGAGTATAAGCGTGAAGTGAACCGGCGGCTGGGGATTTCCGAGGCAAAGGTGATTTCGGCGCGAGCCCTGGACGAGCAGGAGCGGCGCGATTTGGAAAAGCAGATTGCCGGCATGACCGGGGGCACGGTCGAAGCGCAGTTTGAAGAAGACAGCGCTCTGATTGGCGGGGTCATCGTTCAGGTAGGCAGCACGGTTTACGACGGGTCAGTCCGTGGAAGGCTGGAACGGCTGCGGGAAGAACTGGTGGGAAGCTAAGAAGCGGTCAGCTGGTAAAGCGGTCAGCTAAGGGCCGGTCAGCTGGAGTCCGGTCAGCGAAAAGCAACACGGACGCAGGGATTCGAAGTTGAGGCGGAAGACGGGAAGATTAGGACAAACACAGCATGGCGCAGATAAAAGCAGACGAGATTACAGCGCTCCTGAAGGAGCAGATTGCAAATTACGACGCGAAGATGCGCGTCGACGAAGTTGGGACCGTGATTACGCTGGGCGACGGTATCGCGCGGCTGCATGGGCTCGACAAAGTGATGGCCGGCGAGCTGCTTGAATTCCCGCATGGCATTGCGGGTCTGGCCATGAGCCTCGAAGAGGATCAGGTTGGGTCGGTGCTGCTGGGCGACTACACCGAGGTTCGTGAAGGCGACCAGGTGAAGCGCACGGGGAAGATTCTGAGCGTGCCGGTGGGCGACGCGATGATCGGCCGCGTGGTGAATGCGCTGGGGCAGCCGATTGACGACAAGGGGCCGATTCAGACGTCGGACATGAATCCTGTAGAGCGGCTGGCGCCGGGCGTGATCGACCGGCAGCCGGTGCGCGAGCCGATGATGACCGGGTTGAAGGCCATCGACTCGATGATCCCGATTGGCCGCGGACAGCGCGAGCTGATTATCGGCGACCGGCAGACCGGCAAGACCGCGGTAGCGCTGGACACGATCATCAACAACGAGAAGAACGATTTGATTTGCATCTACTGCGCCATTGGGCAGAAGCGGTCGTCGATCGCGCAGGTAGTGCAGACGCTGGATGAGTACGGCGCGATGGGCCACACGATTGTGGTGGCGGCGTCGGCATCGGAACCGGCTCCGATGTTGTATCTGGCGCCTTATGCGGCGTGCGCGATTGGCGAGTACTTCCGCGACCGGGGCAAGCACGCGCTGGTGATTTACGACGATCTTTCGAAGCACGCGATTGCGTACCGCGAAATTTCGCTGCTGCTGCGGCGTCCTCCGGGCCGCGAAGCGTATCCGGGCGACGTTTTCTATCTCCACTCGCGTTTGCTGGAGCGGGCATCGAAGGTGAGCGAGAGGCTGGGCGGCGGATCGCTGACGGCGCTGCCGATTATTGAGACGCAGGCGGGCGACGTTTCGGCGTACATTCCGACCAACGTCATCTCGATTACGGACGGACAGATTTTTCTTGAGACGGATCTTTTCAACTCCGGCCAGCGGCCTGCAGTGAACGTCGGATTGTCGGTTTCGCGCGTAGGATTCTCGGCGGCCATCAAGGCCATCAAGCAGGTGGGTGCGACGCTGAAGCTGGACCTGGCGCAGTATCGCGAACTGGCGGCATTTGCGCAGTTTGGCAGCGATCTCGATAAGGTGACGCAGAACCAGTTGAACCGCGGCCAGCGCTTGTCCGCGCTGCTGAAGCAGCCACAGTTCCAGCCGCTGACGGCGGAGAAGCAGGTGTTCATCCTGTTTGCCGGAACGCAGGGGTACCTGGACGATTTGAAGGTGGAGCAGATTCGGGCGTTCGAGGACGGGCTCTATAAGTATCTGGACTCGGGGCAGTCGCAGTTGCTGAAAGATATCGCGACAAAGAAGGCGCTGGACGATGATTTGAAGGGGCGCATGCACGCGGCGCTGAAGGAATACAAGGCAAACTTTGTAGCCGAGCACGAGGACGCGAAGCTGAAGCAGGGTGCGGAAGCGGCGGCGGACAAAAAGGAAACGAAGACGGACAGCAAAAAGGCGCCGGAAAAGACGGCGCAACCCGCAGGAGCGGCGCACTAGAAGACCATGGCGAATGTCCTGGATTTACGGCGGCGCATCCGCAGCGTGCGCAACACGCGGCAGATCACGAAGGCCATGAAAATGGTCTCAGCCGCCAAGCTGCGGCGCGCGCAGGATCGCGCGGTGTCGGCGCGGCCTTACGCATCGATGCTGGCCAGCGTGCTGGAATCGTTGAAGCGGCGCGCGGAAATTTTCGATCCGGTAACGGGAGAAGTGCGGAGCCCGCTGCTGCTGACGCGGCCGGAGAAGCGCATTTTGCTGGTGGTGGTTTCGGGCGACAAGGGATTTGCGGGCGCGTTCAATACGAACATTTTCAAGGCTGCGGCGAGTTTCATTCTGCAAAACAGCGATAAGGAAATCGACATTGAAACGCTGGGCCGCAAGGGGCGGGATTTGTTCCGGAGGCGTTATCCGGCAGCGCAGTTTGCCGAGGCGACGGAAGAACATACGCGGCCGGAGCGGCAACGTGGCAGCGCGATCGAGGTCATTGGCGATCCGGCGGCGGTGCTGGCCGGGGTGAACTACGATCGCATACGCGAGATGACCGAAGAGATTGTCGCGAAGTACGCGCACGAAGAGATTGACGCGGTGTACCTGGTCTACAACGAATTCAAATCGGTGATCCAGCAGCGCGTGGTGGTGGAGCGGGTGCTGCCCATTGTGGAGATTGGCCAGCAGCAGATTGCCGAGGCGCACGAGCTGACGACGGAAGAGCGCGAACGGGCGGCTGAGGCGGCGTTGTCGGCGGGCGTGAGCCTGTATCCGCAGGAAGCGGAAGCAGCGCAGAAGCAGCTGGAAGAAGAGTCGCAGCACTTCGGGACGGCGGAAGTGGATTACATCTACGAGCAGCCGCCGCAGGAGATTTTCGCGGATGTGCTGCCGCGGTATGTGACGTCGCAGCTGTATCACGCGACGCTGGAGTCGATGGCAGCGGAACATGCGGCGCGCATGACGGCCATGGATTCGGCAACCAACAATGCTTCAGACATGATCGACTCGCTGACACTGACGATGAACAGGGTGCGTCAGGCAGCGATCACCAAAGAAATTATCGAAATTGTGAGCGGCGCAGCCGCTATTTAAGGCGACGAAAGATTTATGGCAGAAAACATCGGCAGAGTGGTTCAGATTTCCGGTCCGGCGGTCGACGTGCAGTTTGAAGAAGCGACGATGCCGCCGATTTACCAGGCGTTGCGCGTGGTCAGCGACGGGTTTACCGTTCCGAATCCGATCAACGTCATCCTCGAAGTGGAGCAGCACCTTGGCGAAGGCCGCGTGCGCTGCGTTGCCATGGAAGCGACCGAAGGCATGGTTCGCGGCATGAAAGCGATCGACCAGGGCGGACCGATTTCCGCTCCGGTGGGGCGCGCGACGCTGGGGCGGGTGCTCAACGTGATCGGCGAGCCGGTGGACGAGCTGGGACCAGTGAACTCGACCAAGCGGATGCCGATTCATCGTCCGGCGCCGGCATTCGACGAGCAGTCGACGCGCGAGGAGATGTTCGAAACCGGCATCAAGGTCATCGATCTGATCCAGCCGTTCCTGAAGGGCGGCAAGACCGGCCTGTTCGGCGGCGCAGGCGTGGGCAAGACCGTGGTCATCATGGAGCTCATCAACAACGTCGCGACCAAGCACGGTGGATTTTCCGTGTTTGCCGGCGTGGGCGAGCGGACTCGTGAAGGCAACGATCTGTGGCTGGAGATGCAGGAGTCGGGCGTCATCAACCTGAAGGATCTGCCGAAGTCGAAGGCCGCGCTGATTTACGGCCAGATGACGGAGCCGCCTGGAGCGCGTTTGCGCGTGGCGCTGACGGCGCTGACGGTCGCTGAGTATTTCCGTGACGAAGAAGGCTCGGACACGCTGCTGTTTATCGACAATATTTTCCGCTTCACGCAGGCGGGCTCGGAAGTTTCGACGCTGCTGGGGCGCATGCCGTCGGCCGTGGGATATCAGCCGAACCTGGCGACGGAAATGGGCGAACTGCAGGAGCGCATCACGTCGACGAAGCGCGGTTCTGTGACGTCGGTGCAGGCGGTGTATGTGCCTGCCGACGATCTGACCGATCCGGCTCCGGCGACCACGTTCGCTCACCTGGATGCGACGACGGTGCTTTCGCGGCCGCTGTCGGAACTGGGCATTTATCCCGCCGTCGATCCGCTGGCTTCGACTTCGCGCATTCTGACGCCGCGCGTGGTTGGGCAGGAGCACTATGACGTGGCGCAGGGCGTGAAGAGGATTCTGCAGCGGTATAAGGATCTGCAGGACATCATCGCGATTCTGGGTATCGACGAATTGTCGGAAGAGGACAAGATTACCGTTTCGCGGGCCCGCAAGGTGCAGAAATTCCTGTCGCAGCCGTTCGCGGTCGCCGAGCAGTTTACGGGCATTCCGGGCCGCTACTGCAAGGTGGCGGACACGGTGCGGAGCTTCAAGGAAGTGATTGAGGGCAAGCACGACGATGTGCCGGAGCAGGCGTTCTACATGCGCGGCACGATTGAAGAAGTGCTGGAAGAAGCCGAGAAGATGAAAGCGGTCAACAAGTAACTATGGCAGACGGCAAGCTGACAGTGCGGTTGGTGGTCCCCGATCGCATCCTCGTCGATCAGACGGCGGATGCGGTGGAGGTTCCCGGGAAGAACGGGTACTTCGAGGTGCTGTACGGGCATGCTCCTCTGCTCTCCGAAATTGGAGCGGGGGAAGTGCGCCTGCACGGCGGCGAGAGCGGGGACCAGCGCTACAGCGTGGCTCGGGGATTTGTGGAAGTGCTGCCGGACCGGGTAACGATTTTGGCGGAGACCGCACAGAAGCCGGAAGAGATCGACACCGGCGCGGCGCAGGAGCAGTTGCAGCGCGGCGAGCAGATGTGGAACGAGGCCGGAGAAGATCCGGAGAAGTACGAGCAGGCCAACCTGGTCATGGCTGAAGCGGAAGCGAAGCTGGAGAGCGCCGGGGCGAAGAGTTAAGTCCGGTAGGATTCATCCATCATATGGGCCACGATGTTGCTGCGGAGATAGGTGCGCAGCGAGTCGCGAGTCATCTCGTCGAAGGGGATCGCCATGACGGTGTCGTTCCCTTTCAGCAAAAAGATCAATTTCCCCTCGATACAGCGATTGTAGCTTTCCCACGGCACAAAGCTGGTTGCGCCGGATTCCGCCAGCGAGTGAATGCCGTCACTCTCGAGAGTGATGGTTCGATTGCGAGATGCGGAGCGCGCCGCGAGTCTTGAGAAGTTGCGGGTATAGCGGAACCAGGAATACGCGTAGAGGGCGGCGACGACGGCCAGCACAATGAGAAAGTCTCTCCACTTCAGCGGCTGATGGTGGATCGCTGTTTGGGTGGTGACAACGATGAGTGCCCCGGCGAGCAGGGTCGCGTACCAGTTGACGGCGAGAAAGCGAAGCCAGAAGTAGCGGGAGCGGGAGAGACGCGCAACTTCTCTCAGTTCCATGGCAGTGAGGGACGAGCGAATTTCCATGTGGGTTTCCTGCGCGCAAGTTTACGAATCCGATGATTCGGGGTCAACAGAAAGTGCTGCGCAGTGCTTGCGGAAAAGGCTGGGTCAAGACGAAAAAGACATCTCTCAGGGGCTAAAGCCCGACTGCTTTTCAGGCTTAACGGCACGACTGAAGTCGTGCCCTGACACGATGCCTAAGGGGCTAAAGCCCAGCGAGTTTTCAGCCATTTCCGGCACGGCTGAAGCCGAGCCCTTTCAAAACATTTCGTTTGTCCGCAAGCTGTGAAGTCGCGCCCTTATACGAGGCGCGGATTTTTCCGCAAGCTGTTCATGCAAGGTGCGATCAGGCCGTCTGCGCGGGGGTGGTGGCTGGCTTCGCGGTTTCGGGTGGGACTTCGTCGGAGACCACGAGAAAGCTTTTCAGATGGGCTGCGCCGAAGGAGGTGAAGAAGGCGACATCCGCGGCATCGCGGCCGGTGGCCATCAGGACGCGACCGATGCGGGGAGCATTGTGGCGGGCATCGAAGGTCCACCAGCGATTTTCGAGATAGACCTCGAACCAGGCGCTGAAGTCCATGGGGGTGTCGGAGGGCGGCACGCCGATGTCGCCGAGGTAGCCGGCGACGTAGCGCGCGGGGATGCCGAGGGCGCGGATGAAGGTGATGGCAAGGTGCTGGAAGTCGCGGCAGACGCCCTGGCGCTCGGTGAAGACGTCGAGGGCGGTTTTAGTGGGACGCGCGAAATGATAGCCGAAGAGGACTTTGCTGTAGACCCAGGAGCAAACGGCGGCGGCGCGCTCCCAACCACTGGTGGTGTAGCCGAAGAGATCGAAGGCGGCGCCGGCGAGGGAATCGACTTCGCAGTAGCGGCTGGGGAGCAGGTAGCGGAGTACGTCGTGGGGCAGCTCGGCGATGGGGTGGGCGAGAGCGCGGGGATTGATGGGGTCGGGCAGGCCGGGATCATCCAGGAGGATGGAGTTGGTGAGGCGGAGGGTGCCGGCGGGGGCGAGGAAACGGGTGCAGAGGTTGCCGAAGGAGTCGGTGTAGTCTTCGACGGGGATGGCGGGTTCGACGTGGACCTGGTCGGGGGTGCGGAGATCGGGGACGCGCGAGGGATGGACGCGGAGTTGCGCGACGCACGCTACTGGTTCGGGAACGTCAAACGTAATGTCATAGCCCAGGCGAAGAAGCATCGACCCTCCACGGTGCTCGTAGGATGTGGCGGAAACCAGTTGCGTTGGTCAAATGCCGTTGACCGAGAGCAGAAAGCTGTCACAATGGCATATCGGCACGTACAAAGGACGGGAGCTGCACCGCTTAAAATGACCTACTGTCTGGGCATCATGACACAGGAAGGCCTGGTAATGGCATCGGATTCGCGGACCAACGCGGGATTCGACGATCTGAATATCGCTCGGAAGATGCACACCTTCAGCCAGCCGGGGGAGCGTGCTTTCGTGGTGCTGAGCAGCGGGAGCCTGTCGCTGAGCCAGTCGGTGCTGAGTTTGGCACGGGCCAGTTTTGCGGCCGGCGAAGGCATGGCGCGGGCGCGGTCGCTGTATGAGGCGGCGCGGGAACTGGGCGAGTGCGTGCGGCAGGTGGCGGAACTGGACCGGGCGGCGCTGGAGCGCGACAACTATTCGTTCAACGTGCATTTGCTGCTGGGCGGGCAGGTGAAGGGCGAAGAGCCGGGGCTCTACATGATTTATCCGCAGGGGAACCCGATCAGCGCGACGGAGGAGTCGCCGTTTCTGCAACTGGGCGAATACAAATATGGGCGGCCGCTGCTGGATCGTGGCGTGGTGTACGACTCGACCAGTCTGATGGTGGCGGCGAAGTACGCGCTGCTTTCGTTCGACGCGACCATGCGATCGAATGGGGCGATTGGGCCGCCGATTGAGATGCTGCTGTACCGGCGGGACACGCTGATGCTGGACTGCTATCGGAAGTTCAACCACGGCGATGCGGAATTGCAGACGATTCACGGGCATTGGGAGCAGTCGCTGCGGCGGGCGGTGGAGGATTTGCCGGATCTGCATTTTGCCAGTGTGCCGGTGGGGGATGCGGCGCAGCAGGTGCTGATTTAGGGGGATCGTCTCCGGGGGCTAAAGCCCCGTTCATTTGGGGAGCTAAATGGCACGACTGAAGTCGTGCCCTGACACGAAGCGTTGGGGCTGAAGCCCATCAATTTGGCGTCTTAATTTGCAGTCGGCGCTTCAATTTCCAAACGCTTTGTTGAGGAAGTCGACGATGCGCTGACGGCCGTCGAAGCCGTGCCAGGGTTCGGGGCTGGGGGAGCCGAAGATGCCTCCGGCTAAGGGGCCGTGGTCTTCGCGTGGATATTTGATGAGGTCGACGGGGACGCCTTTTTGGCGGAGGGCGCGATACATTTCTTCGCTCTGGCCTAAGGGGTCGGTGCGGTCGCTTTCGCCCTGGAGGAGCATGAAGGGCGTCTTCGCGTGGGAGGCATTGGCGAGCGGGCTTTGACGCCATGCGTCGGCGGCGTGTTCCCACGGATATCCGTTGTAGAACCAGCGATCGTACCAGGAGCCGGATTCGGTACCGTACTCGCTTTCCTGATCGATGACGGGAGCGCCGCTGATGATGGCTTTGAAGCGATCCGTCTGGCCTTCGACGAAGCCGGCCATTTCGCCGCCATAGCTGTAGCCCATGAGCGCGAGCTTGTTGGGATCGATGGGGAAGCGGGCGATGACGGAATCGACGCCGGTCATGATGTCGCGGTAATCGCCGCCGCCGAGGTCATTTTTGTTGGCCGCGGCGAAGGCTGCTCCGTAGCCGGTGCTGCCGCGGGGATTGGGACGCAGGATAGCCCAGCCGTGGCCGAGGAGGAATTCGCTGAAGGCGTTCCAGGAATCGTTGAAAGCGCCGGTGGGGCCTCCGTGGACGTCGACGATGAGCGGAACCTTTTGGTTCGCGGCTTGCGGAGGCAGATAAAGCAGACCTTCCACGGTGAAGTTGTCGCTCTTCCAGGAGACGACCTGGGGTTCGATTTGCGTCCACGGAGCGGACAGGAGGCTGGGCGTGTTCAGCGTTTTTGGATTTTCGCCGAGCTTCGTTGCGTAGTAGAGCGTGGGCAGTTGATTGCCGGACGCCCCGATCCACACCCACGCTGACTTGCTCTGGTTGGTATTGAGTTGAGCGACTGTGGACGTGGTGAAGGTTAGCGGCTCGCGGCGATTGCCGGTGAAGCGCATCACGGTGGTGCGGGTACCGGTTTCGACGGGTTCGAGGACGCTGTCGCCTACTGAAAGCGGGACATCGTGGCCCATGCTTCCGGTGAAGTCGGCGCTGAGGTTGTGCGGAGCGGAGTCAGACAAGCCAAGTTGGTAGAGGTCTTCGTATCCGGGAGGCGCATCGGCCTGGCTCTGCGCGAGGAAGAAGACGCTGGCGGCATCGTGCGACCAGGAGGCTGCGCCAATGGTGGCGGGTACGGATTTGATTTGCGAGGGATGCGCGGGATCGGCGACGGAAACGGTCCAGGCCGTCGCGTCGGGGGCAACATCGCCTGCGTCGTTCATGCCTTCGGCGATGGCGAGGAGGCGGTCGCTGTGCGGCGCCCAGGCAACGTGCTCCACATCGGGGGGAACGGCGGTGGGCGTGATTTTCCCGGTGGCGGGATCGAGCAAGTAGAGGCGCGAGGCGTGGGGATCGTGATCGACCCAGACTGCATCGGCTTTGGCGTCCTGCTCCTTTTTCTCGCCGGGGGTTTCAGGATCGTGGACGAGGATGGCGATGTTGCGGCCGTCGGGCGCGATGAAGTAGCGCTCCACATCACATTCAACTGGCTCGGGTTTGGCGGATGTGGCGGACGGCGTGCCGGATGCGGGTGGAATGGCGCCGGGGCGGGTGGATTCGTCGACGGGGGGCGCGAGCTTCACTTCGAAGGGGTGCGCTTCGCCGCCGTTCATGGGCAACTGATAGAGCTGCGTATGTTCGCCGCGATGGGCGAGGAAGAGGATGGCGTTGCCATCGGGCATCCACTCGGCGCTGGACTCGCCGCGTTTTTCGGATGCGGGCGTAAAGGTGAGCTGGCGTGCGGTGTTCTGCTGGACGTCCACGAGCCAGATGTGCGTTTTCGCGCCGTCGGCGGTGGAGTCGGTGATCTGGACGAGGACGCTGTGGCCGTCGGGCGAGAGGCGGGGCTGCGACATGGAGCGGACGTGGCGCAGGTCTTCGTTGGAAGGGAAGTGGTCGTCGCCCGCGGCGTGAGCCAGCGAGACGAAACCGAGGCAGAGAGGCAGCAGGGCGCAAGCGCAGAATTTCCGCATTGCAGAAGGATAGCGCAGGTGCAAGGACAATCATAAAGTTCTTCGCTTTACACAGAAGCGCGATTCGCTTCGCGGATCTTCCTCGCTGCAAACTGATGGAGGAAAGAGTTATCCGAACAAGACAACCGCGGATCCTTCGTCGCTGCGCTCCTCAGGATGACAGTTGTTATTTCATCTAACGGTGAGGTGGTTAGCGAGGGGGGAAGAGCTTATGCGGATGTTGCCCACCGGGGATGCGGGGTATCCGGTAGACTCTTGTGACCGATGAATCTTTCACTCCAGTCCGAGCCCCAGCCCGGGTTTTGGGCCTCCGTGCGCGATGCGCTGCGGGGGTCACACCAGGATTTCACCACCGGTGATCTGAATCGATCGATTCTGTTACTGGCGATTCCCATGGTGCTGGAGATGTGTCTGGAGTCGCTGTTTGCGGTGGTCGACACATTTTGGGTGGGGCGCCTCGGCGCGAGTGCGGTAGCGACGGTTGGACTGACCGAAGCGATGCTGGCGCTGGCGTTTGCGATTGGCCTGGGGCTTTCGCTTTCGACGACAGCGATGGTGGCGCGGCGGATCGGGGAGAAGGATCCAGAAGACGCGGCGATTGCCGCGGTGCAGGCCGTGGTGCTGGGGCTGATCATTTCGGTGGGTCTGGGGATTCCAGCGTGGATTTTCGCGCCGAGGATTCTGGCGATGATGGGCGCGACTCCGGCGATTGTCGCGGTGGGGACGGGCTATGCGCGGATTGCGCTGGGCGGGTGCGGCGCGATCATCATGCTGTTCCTGAACAACGCGATTTTTCGCGGGGCGGGCGACGCAGCGATTGCGATGCGGCTGCTGTGGGTTTCGAACATCATCAACCTGGTGCTGGATCCCTGCCTGATTTTTGGGCTGGGGCCGTTTCCGCATCTGGGGGTGACCGGCGCGGCACTGGCGACATTCACAGGACGCAGCATCGGCGTGCTCTACCAGTTCTGGCGGTTGATGCGGGGGACGGAACGCATTCACGTGCTGGTGCGGCATCTTCGGCTCAATCTGGGTGTGTTTTGGCGGCTGCTGCGGATTTCGCTGGGCGGCATTCTGCAATTTACGATTGCCAATGCGAGCTGGATAGGCCTGGTGCGGATTGTGGCGATCTTTGGCGCTCCGGCGGTGGCGGGCTACACCGTAGCGATGCGGATTGTTGCGTTTTTTATTCTGCCGGCGTGGGGTTTGAGCAATGCGGCGGCAACACTGGTGGGGCAGAATCTGGGTGCGGCGAGGCCTGACCGGGCAGAGCAAGCGGTTTGGCGGACGGGCATCTACACCATGGTGTTTCTGGCAGTGTTGGGGGTATTTTTCTTCATCTTTGCCGACCCGGTGATTCGGATTTTTGTGAGCGATCCGGCGGTCATTCGGATTGGGGCGAAGGCGCTGCGCACATTCAGCTGCGGCAATATTGCTTATGCGTGGGTGATGGTGACGCTGCAGGCGTTCAATGGGGCGGGCGATACGCTGACGCCGACGTTCGTCTACTTCTTTGGATTTTGGATCTTCGAACTGCCGCTGGCGTGGTGGCTGGCGAAGGGCTTCCATTTGCGGGAAGAGGGCGCTTTTCTGGCAGTGGTGATTGCCGAAAGCTCGATTGCGATTGCCAGCCTGGTGCTCTTCCGGCATGGGCGGTGGCGGACTCAGCGCGTTTGACGGCGGCGTTTGGCGCAGGCTGTCCAATTCCAAGACAATGAGGTCCTATTTTGGCCCGTGGATTCGCATTACTAACGAGTTTCAATGTGCCCGCCATCACATACAGCGGTGGAGGCGGCGGAAGAGGATTAGTTCCCGGAAAGGAGGGTTATTATGCCGAATCGAATCCACGTCGCATTCGTGGCGGGGCTGTTGGCCACCGCTGCTTTCGGAATAGCCCAGACAACTACCCAATTGAAAGAAGTACCGGTCACCCAAACATCGCCGGCATCCGGGAAACAGATGTTCACCACCTATTGCGCGGTATGCCATGGAGCAGATGGCCGGGGTAACGGGCCGGCCGCAGTCGCTCTGAAGGTACAGCCGACCAATCTGGTGCAGCTGGCAAAGGACAATGGCGGGAAATTCCCTGGCGCGCATATCTATGCCGTGCTGCAGTTTGGAACAGAAACGAGCGCTCACGGAACGAAGAACATGCCGGTGTGGGGTCCTGCACTCCGCAGCCTGGACGGGAGCGGTCTCCAGTCGGACATGCAGGAGCATCAGCGGATCGCGAATCTGACGAATTACCTCAAGACCCTGCAGCAGTAAGCAGGCCCTGCACGAAAAAACTCCCTGCCGTTGGAGACGGCAGGGAGTTTTTGCTTTCGTGCGAAGAGCAGCTGGAATTACGCCTTCACCTTGACGATGATGATGACCAGGGTGAAGAGGGCCAGGGATTCCATGAAGGCCAGGCCGAGCATGAGCAGGGTGAGGATTCCGGCGCGTGCGCCCGGATTGCGGGCGAGGGCCTCGGTGGCGGAGGCGGTGGCGCGGCCCTGTCCAAGGCCGCAAAGGCCGGATGCGATGGCCATGCCGATGCCGGCGCCGATGGGAACCCAGCTGGCGGCGGCGCTGCCGCCGGTGGACTGTCCGAACGCGGGCGACGCCATGCAGAGGGCGGCCATCGTCATGAAGAAGTACTGTAGCTTACGCATTGTGTTTCTCCTGCTTCCGTAAGATATGCCGCCAGTGGGTGGTTGAGGCTCACCGTGCTGGCCCCCTCACGCTGAACGGCGGTTCCCAAACCGGAGTGGAAGCGGTGCTCCGGCGGGAAATCCTGTTAGTGGTGCTCCGGATGCGCGGTGGCTTCCGAGAGGTAAATCATGTTCAGGAGCATGAAAATGTACGCCTGGATGATTGCGACAAAGAGGTGCAGGACGAGGCCGCCAATGGGGACGAGCAGCGGGAGCCCGGAAAAGAAGATGAGGGTGATGAGATCGCTGGCAAACATGTTGGCGTAAAGACGGATGGTGAGCGACATGATGCGGGCGAGATGGGAAATGATCTCAATGGGGAAGAGCAGCCAGGCCAGCCACCAGACCGGTCCCATGAAATGCTTCGCATAACCGATGACGCCCTGAGCGCGCAGGCCGTTGACGTTGTAGTAGACGAAGGCGCACAAGGCCAGGCCGAGGGGGACCACCGGATTAGCGGTAGGGGTTTCGAGGCCGGGGAAGAGGCCCATCAGATTGCAGAGCAGGATGAACAGCAGCATGCAGGTGAGGACAGGGAGGAACGGGGAATTTCCGTGTCCCATGACCTGCTCGGACTGGCCGCTGACGAACTCGTGAACGATTTCGGCGATATGCTGCGCGCTGCCGGGCTTCTCGACACTGAGGCTGGCGCGAACGATGAGGAAGAAGAGAACGAGGCCGGTGAAAACGATGAGCTCGAGGGTGAGGGTCTCGTTGATGGGGTGGGACGGATGAACAGGCTGAATGTGGAGAGCGGCGAGCATGGCGTCGGCGGGAGCCGCAAACCATTGATTCAGCAGTCGGGTAATGAACTCGATCCAGGCCAGCATGTCGGAACCTAAATTGTCTCCTCAGGGAGTGCGGGGGTCGGGGGGCCGCACGCTGAGGATGACGACGAGAGAATAGTTAACCGCGCAACAGGCGGAGGGACTCAAAAGAAAGGGCAACAACGGCTAAACCAATGCCCGCAATCAGTGCGTAAACAGTGCCGTTCAAACACCTTAGACTAACATAGAGAACCGCGGCGACGAGGCCCAAACGGAGAAAAAACATCACCAAAGTGCGGCCCATGGGGCGAGGTGGCCGCTGGGTGTCCATGCGGGCAAAAACCAGCGTGGAGAGGCTGCTCCACTCGCGAATGCCGGTCCAGGAAATGGCGCCTCCGACCAGCGCGAGGAGGCCGGATTGCCAGCCCATGGTGGCGGTAAAGGCGATGACCAGAAGCAATGTGAGAACGATGACGAGACGAAGCGCCCGGCGGAGGACGCCCTGAAGGTCGGCGTCGGTCATCTCGGGGGTCGTGTTGGGTACGGGATCCGGCTCGTCGGTCACTCGACTTCCTTCTCGTTCTTCTGGACGATGTGGAAAACCTCCACAAATCCGGCAACGCAGCCGAGCAGGATGCCGACAACGTAAATCCAGTGCTGGTGCAGCCATTTGTCCAGCAGGTAGCCGAAGAGCCAGCCGACGACGACGGCGGTGGGGAGGACGAACGCGATCTGCATGAGGCGCTCGGCACGGACCAGGCCGCCCATAGCGCCGGCGGGGCGCTTCGTACTGTCAGTCTTTTGGAGAGGCGGAGTTTGCGGCATGAAGACCTTTGCACCGCGTCTGTTATACACCTCTGCGACCAGAAGACCTACCGGTGACCATGGGCTAAGGACGCCATCGTTATACTCGAACGAGACCTATCGAATGAGGCGACGCCGTGTTTGACTCTGAGTTCGAGCGCAATCTGTACGCGCTCCGCCAGGAAAAGCTGAAACAGATTGAAGCGCTGGGCCAGGCGCGGTATCCCAACACGTTTGCGCCTCCAGCGGAGCATCCGCTGCATACGATTCCGGAGATTCGCGCGGGTTATGACGCGGCGACGGGCGAGCAGCTGGATGCAGAGCGTATCCCGCTGGCGGTAGCGGGGCGGCTGATGGCGATTCGCGCGCAGGGCAAAGCCGGGTTCGCGACGCTGCAACAGGATGGGCAGCGGCTGCAAATTTACGTCCGCAAAGATGCGGTGGGCGATCAGGCGTTCGAGTGGTACAAGCTGCTGGATATGGGCGACCACATTGGCGTGACCGGATATCTGTTTCGGACCCGCACGAATGAGCTGACCATTCATGTGGAGACCATCACGTTTCTGGCGAAGGCGCTGATGGCGCTTCCGGAGAAGTATCACGGGCTGGCCGATGTGGAGCTGCGCTACCGGCAGCGGTATGTTGATCTGTTCATGAACTCGATCCTGAATGAGGGCGGGTCGGATCAGATTGCGGTGCGCGACGTGTTTGTGAAGCGGGCGCAGGTGCTGCGGGCGATCCGGACTTACTTCGATGACCGGGGGTACATCGAAGTGGAGACGCCGATGATGCAGCCGATTGCGGGAGGCGCTGCGGCGCGGCCTTTCCGGACGCATCACAACACGCTCGACATCGATTTATTTCTGCGGATTGCACCGGAGCTGTATTTGAAGCGGCTGGTGGTGGGCGGCTTCGATCGCGTGTACGAGATCAACCGGAACTTCCGCAACGAAGGCATATCAACCCAGCACAATCCTGAGTTCACGATGCTGGAGTTCTACCAGGCATACGCGAACTATCACGACCTGATGCAGCTGACGGAGGAATTGATTGCGTTTGTGGCGCGGGAGGTGAACGGCACGACGATTACCCACTTCAATGGGGCTGAGATTGACCTGGGCCGGTGGCGCCGGTTCACGATGCGGGAGGCGATTATCGAGTTTTGGCCTGCTGCGTTTGGCGGGAAGCCGACGATGGCGAGCTTTGCCGATGCTGCGGCGCTGTCTCTGTTGCTGGACAGGTCGATTAGTGCAGCGACGAGCGGCGGATTTAAAGCGAGTGCTCCGGAGCAGGCGAGCCGTATCGATCAGATCGCGGGCGGACTGCATATTGCGCGCCGCGATCTCGTGACGGGAGCGCTGATCGGTACGGTCATCGCGCACATTTTCGAAGTAATTGCGGAAGCGCACCTGATCCAGCCGACGATTATTTATGAGTTTCCGCTTGCGGTTTCTCCTTTGTCGAAGCAGAAGCCTGATGAGCCGGATTGGGTGGAGCGGTTCGAGTTCTACATCGGCGGTTTCGAACTGGGTAATGCGTTCAGCGAACTCAACGATCCTGAGGAGCAGCGGCGACGCTTCGAAATGCAACTGGCAGAACGGGCGCGCGGCGATGAGGAAGCGCACGCCATGGACGCGGACTACGTGCGGGCGCTGGCGTACGGACTGCCTCCGACGGCGGGTGAGGGTATCGGCATTGACCGGCTGACGATGGTTTTGACCGGAGCCCGGTCGATCCGTGATGTGATCCTGTTCCCCCTCCTGAAGCCGGAGAGCGGAGCTTCGGACTGAGGGCCGGGTTGAAGGCTATCTTTCGATGAGGTATGGGTTCAGAAAAGGCTCGCGTGGATGGTCCCCGGTAACCTTCCCCGATCCAAATTTAAGAGGCTCCTCGTCCAGTAAGTTGTTTCTCGTTCGAGTGGCGGTACGCGGAAATTCGGGATATGCCGGGTCACCGTATCCCGCGGCAACGGATTACGAGTGGGGTAAGTCTCTTGTCGTCAATGAGAATACTTCCGTTCCCAGGGAAGCAAGCCAGTTTGTTTTGGGTCATTCCGAAATCCACAGATGGGTTAGTATTGCGGAAATAGAAAGTTGAGCTATGGGCCAGTCGGGTTGGTGGCGAATTCTCGGTAGTCTGACGATGGGACTGTTTACGGTGAGTCTCTTCGGATTGGTGGTGATCAGACTGCACCCTGGCCCGATCCGCGACAAGATTGGCGAGATCGCCTTTATGCCATCGATGGTGCTGTCGCACTTTTTCTATTCGAACAGCAGTCCCACGTCGACGCCTACATCGTGGGCCTATGTATTCGACATCTCCGGCATTCTTTTCTACTCCGTCATCTGGTATGTGCTGCTGTCGGTGACAGCGGTGTTGAAGGGCAAGCACTGAAGGACAGCGTGTAGTGGGTAGCGTGTAGTCGTTCGCGATGCGCACGGGTGCCTCGCCTCTTTACTTTTTTCCCGACCAAAACTTTCTCGGCCTTCTTCTCCTGGTACCCGTGGCGGGAGTATCCTTTCGTTCGACCTGAGTTGGAGAATTTCTGCGACGCGGTATGACGGAGGGGGCGGTTCGATGAGAATCACTGGAGTATTCTTGGTGGTTTTGATGGGTGGGATGGCGATTTCCGCGCACGCCAAAAACAAAAAGAATGAAGTGCCGCAGCAGTTCTGCCAGGCGCACTACGTTTATGTCCAGACAGTGAACGGCGATCCGCTGAGCCCGAACGTGACGCCGGAAGACCGGACGGCGGCGAATGCGCTGATCGCGCAAATCGGCGACTGGAAGCGGTATGAGGTGGTGAAGGATCCGTCGCAGGCGGACCTGGTGTTTGTGGTTCGGGCGGCGCGAACGGGGGCGGCGGGCGGCAATGCAAGCGGCAATCCGGGCGGGAACGGCGGCGGGGGAAGACAGAATCCGAACGCCGGCATGAATCAGGATGCGAGCGGGATGAGCGCGACACCGAACGGCGCGGGTGGACAGGGCCGCGGCGGTATGAGCAGCAGCATGGGTGGCGTGCCCGATGAGATGAGCGCAGCGTCAAACAACACTCGTCCCAATGCTTCGCAGGGACCGCCCAATGATATTTTGGCGATTTATCAGAAGCCGAATGGCGGCCCTCTGACGTCTCCGCTGTGGCAGCGGACGGAGAAGAATGGGCTGGAGGCGCCGAAGGGAACGCTGTTCGAGCAGGTGAAAACCGCGGTGGATGCGAGTTGCGTGAATCAGCCGGCGGCGGCGCCAGCAACGGCGCAGTAAGCGCCGCACTTTTTATGGCCGTGTGCGGGATTCGTGCGAGTTGTCACTTTCAACGAAGGTCTTGAGACGGGCGAGGGCCTGATCCCACTGGGCGGAGATGCGGTCGAGGGTTTCGCGCACCTCGTGGATGGTAGCGGCGTCGAGGGAATAGAGGCGTTCGCGGCCGGCGGGCGTGCAGCGGACGATGCGGGCGCGCTCGAGGACGCGCAGGTGCTTGGTGATTGCCTGGCGCGTGAGATGTGAATCGTGCGCGAGCTTTGAGATGGACTGCCGCTGCTTGCGGCTGAGCTTGGCCAGCAGCGACAGGCGTGTGGGATCGCCGAGGGCGGCGAAGGTGCTGGCTGCCCTCGGTGTCCGTATCGCGATCGACGGGTGTTTGTGGGCCACCGCGTTATGGGTGCTCTGCGACATAGTCACGGATGTTAGTCATCTGTTGCGTCCAGCCGCCGTCGTTGCGGAGAAAGGCTTCGCCGCGGCGGGCATCGGGAATGTCATCGAAGCCGGACTCGGAAAGCCGGAGGAGCGTGCCGCCGGAAGCGGTGGGCTCGAGGCGGAATTCGACGAGGGTAGGGACTTCTTCGGAGTAATCGACGTTGGGATCGATCGCGTAGGGATGCCAGGTGAAGGCGAAGTACTGCTCAGGGTCGATTTGCTGGATGACGGCGCGCCAGGGGAGGTGTTCGTAGCCAGGCCAGGTGATCATCCCGCGTGCTTCTTCGCCGACGGTGAAGGGCGCTTCCAGGTTGACGCGGAACCATGCGCCGAACTCGCGGTAATCGGTGAGGGCGCGCCAGACACGGGAGACAGGCGCGGCGATCTCGATTTGCTTCTCAATGCGGTCGGTTGACATTGTGCAACCTCCTGGTTGCATAGTACGGCGGTGAGGTGGGAAATGCAACCGTGGGGTTGCGGGTGGAAGATGTGGGGAAAGCTGGAGAAGCGTTGAAGCGTTGAAGCGTTGAAGCAAAGACAACCGCAGATCCTTCGACTCCGCGCGGGACGGCGCTGCGCTCAGGATGACAGCAAGTTTCAGGCGGCGGTGAGGAGCATGGGCTCGCCCTTGGTGATGACGAGCGTGTGCTCGTAGTGAGCGGCGAGGCCGCGGTCGGCGGTGCGGACGGTCCAGCCATCTCTGGCGAGGATGGTGCGGCCGGATTTGCTGGCGATGATGGGTTCGATGGTGATGACGAGGCCTTCAGTGAGCAGGCTGGAGGCGGATGGATCGGGCCAGTTGGGGACGCTGGGGCGCTCGTGGATGGTGCGGCCGATGCCGTGTCCGCAGAGCTCGCGGATGACGTGAAAGCCGTCAGCTTTGACGGCGGCTTCGACGGCGCGACCGATGTCCTGTACGCGGTTGCCGGCGCGCGCGACCTGGGTTGCCTGGTGAAATGCGCGGCGGGCGGAGGCGAGAAGGCGATTGCCGAGGGCGGAGGGTACAGATTGTTCTGGAGTTTCACCGACGATGACGGTTTCGGCCGCGTCGGCCATGAATCCGTCGAACTGGATGGTGACGTCGAGCTTGAGCAGATCGCCATTGCGGAGTTTGCGGGAGCTGGGGACGCCGTGGACGATTTCGTCGTTGACGCTGATGCAACTGACGCCGGGGAACTGGTAGACGAGGGAAGGTCCGGAGCGTGCGCCGTTTTTTACCATGACGTCGCCGCCGATGTGGTCGAGGTCGGCGGTGGTGATGCCAGAGCGGGCGGCGGCCTTCATGGCCTCGAGCATGAGGCGAACGACGCGGCCGGCGGCGCGCATGGCAGCGAGTTCTTCGGGAGTGGAGATGGACATGAGTTCGCTTTCTCTTTAGCTATTGTCGCAGCAGCGCGCTCTGATGCGCAGGGCACCGAAGTTTTCGATGGGAAAAAACTATTCGCCGAGCAGCAGGCGCTCGGTGGAGAATGCACGGCCTGTAGCAGGATCGCATTCGACGATAAGAGCGGCCATGCGTGGGTCGCCTTTGGCGGCTTCAAATTTCGCGGGCATGCCGGTGAGAAAGCGCTCGATGACGAGATGTTTTTCGACGCCGATGATGGAATCGTACGGGCCGCTCATGCCGACATCGGTTTGATACGCGGTGCCGTTGTTGAGGACGCGGTTGTCGGCGGTGGGGACGTGTGTGTGCGTGCCGATGACCGCCGTGACGCGACCGTCGAGATACCAGCCGAGAGCAGCTTTCTCCGATGTTGCTTCCGCGTGAATGTCGACGATGATGACCTTCGCGGTAATTTCGGCGAGGAGAGCGTCAGCGACGCGGAAGGGATCTTCGTTGCTGGCCATGAACACGCGGCCCTGAAGATTGACGACGGCGTAGGTCTGGCCGGATGCGAGAGCGCCCTGATAGAAGCCGTAGCCGGGGCTGCCGGGCGCGTAGTTGGCGGGGCGGACGATGCGGCGAGGGCGCTCGTGGCTGTCAGCCGGGACGGACTTGAGGTAATCAATGATTTCTTTTTTGTCCCAGACATGATTGCCGGTGGTGAGGACGTGGGCACCCATGTCAAAGAGCTCGTCGGCAATGGCGGGAGTGAGGCCGAATCCGCCCGCGGCGTTTTCGGCATTGATGATGACGAGGTCAATGGAATGGCCGGCGATGACGTGGCCGAGGTGCTCGCGAACGATGCGGCGGCCCGCGCTGCCGAATACGTCACCGACGAAGAGGATGCGCAAATGGATGCTCCGAAGAAAAGCCGATTATAGATGTTGCGATCAAAGGGGGGACGGAAAGCGAGGCTGACACGAAAGCGGGGACAGGGCAGAGCGATTGTCACAAACTCGCGGTTTTGGATTATCGAGACCTGTGGTAGCGTGGAGCATGGCCGTCAATACCCGATTCGCAACAGGCGTTCACGCACTGGCCCTGCTAGCCTCCGAACCGGATGTTTTGCAGACCTCGGACGACGTGGCAGGCAAGCTCAACACCAACCCCGTAGTGATTCGCCGCGTCTTTTCGCTGCTGCACCAGGCAGGTCTGGTGGAGAGCCAAAAGGGTCCGCATGGCGGGTCAAAGCTGGCGCGGTCGCCAAAACAGATCACACTGAAAGATGTTTATGCAGCCTTGGACGGCGGAGATCTGTTCCACACCGCTGCGTTTACGGGAGCCGAGACGGGGAAGACGCGGTCGAAGCTGAAGAGCGTTTTTGAGGGCGCGGAAGCGGCGCTGCGTTCGGAGTTGGATAAGACTTCGCTGGCGGATCTGGTGAAGAAAAAGGGGAAGAAGAAGTAGGGGCGTTTTACGCCAGTCACAACTGATGGGATTATTTCCGCGAGCTTCTCTTTTTCCATGTTCCGAGCGACCGCTACGCGGCGCGACACTCCTACCCATTTCCATGTTCAGGGCAAACGCTGTTGAATCGCAGATATGACGCGAGCGTTGATTCGGCTTGCACAACATTCGGCGATTAGCTAATCTAAATTAGCTAAGGAGATCCCGTGGGTACGGTCACGATTCATGAGGCGAAAACGAACCTTTCGCGGCTGATCCAGAAAGCCGAAGAGGGCGAGGAAGTGGTGATTGCGCGCGGATCGAAACCGGTTGCACGGCTGGTGGCAGTGGGCGAAGTGCGGGGGCGTCGTCAGCCAGGGTCATTAAAGGGCACGCTGCGCGTGGGGCCTGAGTTTTTCGAGCCGCTGCCGCGGGATGAATTGTCGAGTTGGGAGTAGCAGGGGTGCGCGCTCTGCTCGACACCCACGCACTCCTCTGGTGGCTTTCTGACGATCCCGCTCTCACAAAAACTGCGCGCCGCACGATTGCGGAAACCAAAAACACACTGTATGTGAGTGCTGCATCGGCTTGGGAAATTGCCACGAAAGTTCGCCTGGGGAAACTCCCAACTGCCGCCGATTTGGTTGCGGACTTCAGCGCACAAATGGAACGAGAAGGCTTTCATCTCTTAGCTGTATCCGCTGAGCATGGAATTCGCGGAGGCCTGTTGCCTGGACCGCATAAGGATCCATTCGACCGAATGCTGATCGCGCAAGCCCACGCGGAAAATCTGCCAATCATCAGCAACGATACTGCGTTCGATGCTTATGGCGTCAGGCGGGTGTGGTAGCAGGTGCGAGCTGCCTGCGTGAGTCTTTGAGCCAGCGAGTGCAGAGCAGTAACGCAATCAGGATGAGAGCGAGGGTGAGGCCCATCCACAGTCCGGAGAGTCCGCGGCGCAGGGCGAAGCAGAGGAGCGCGCCTAACGGCAGGCCGATGATCCAGTAGCCGGCAAAATTCATGAGCATTGGATAGCGTGTTTCGCCGAGTCCGCGAAGGGCGCCGGTGGAGACGCTCTGAATGCCGTCGAAGATCTGGAAACCCGCAACGATGGCGAGGATGTGACCGGCGAGGGCGACGACGCTGGGATCGGTGGTCCAGATGTGGACGATGGGGCGCGGGAAAGTGATAAGGACGAGGGCCATGCAGGCCATGAATCCGGCACCGATGGCGATGGCGAGCGAGCCGGCGCGGCGAGCGCGGGCAGGATTGCCGGCTCCGATGGCGTGACCGACGGCGACGGCAGCGGCCGCGGAGATGCCAAGCGGAACCATATAGGTATAGGCGGCGCAACTCAGCACAATTTCGTGCGTGGCGAGCGGGATGGGTCCCAGGTGCGAGGCCATCACGGTGACCGCACCGAAAGCAGCGACTTCAAGAACAACTTGTGATGCTGCAGGCAGTCCGAGCTGCAGGAGCGCGCGGATGCGTTGCCAGTCTGGCGCGGGCCAGTGAGCGAAGAGGGCGTGGCCGCGTTTGGACTCGTGCGCCCAGGCGGCGTAGATGAGCACGGCCGCCATGTAGACGCGCGCGGCGCAGGTGGAGAGCGCGGAGCCGCGCACGCCCATGGCCGGGAAGCCGAAGTGTCCATAGATGAGGACCCAGTTTCCGACAAGGTTGATGAGGTTGGCGGTGATGAGGGCAAAGGCGACGGGGCGGACGCGGCCCACTCCCTGGAGGTAGCGGCGGAATCCGCCGTAGACGAGGAGGGGAAAGGTTCCCCAATTCAGAATGCTGACGTAGGAGCGGGTGAGGCCGGCGACGGTGGGATCGACGCCATGGCCAGTAAAGATGCGGCCACCAGCGACCATGTAGATCATGAGGAGCGGGGTGAAGGCGGCGGCAATGTAGATGGCCTGAGCTAGGGAGCGATGGCAGTCGTCAAAGCGGCGCGCGCCCCAGGATTGCGAGACGAGGGTGTCGAGGCCGAGCAGGAGGCCGATGCCGAAGAGGGACGGC